>DASSJS010000265.1:0-10535 GCA_035691085.1 Longimicrobium sp. | reverse complement strand
CTGGGTGCTGGGTGCTGAGTGCTGGGCGATCCGCGGCATGGCGGTTTTCGTGAAAGGGCGCGTTCTCATCCCGAGGACGCGCCCTTTCAATTCATACTATTAGATCCAAGGTGTTCCGCTGGCCCGGAGAGAACCACGATGTCATCCCGAAGGAGCCTGGGCGAGTGAAGGCTCGCGGGCGGCCCCGTGCGGTTCTCCGTGCCCTCCGTGGTTCTCCGTGTTCTCCGTGTTCAGATAAGACAATGTCGGCCGCCAGACGCCCGGGGGAGTGCCCGGCGGCTCACATTGGGCAGGAGATCAGACGGCCTCGGCGGTGCCTTCCTCGGCGCGGGCGACGCGGGTTGCCGCACCGCCGCGGCGGCGGGCGAGGACCACGACGCTCACCAGCACCAGCGCGGCTCCCAGCAGGCTCAGCGCGTCGGGGAACTCGCCGAAGAAGAGCATCCCCCAGGTGGCCGCGAACACGATCTGCACGTAGCCGATGGCCGTCGCCCGCCCCGCGGGCTCCAGCTGCAGCCCGCGCGTCAGGTACAGCTGGCCCAGGACCGCCGTGAAGCCCACGCCGGCCAGGAACGTCAGCTCCGCCGCGTTGGGCAGCACCGCGCCCGAGATCAGCATCCCCGGCAGCGACGCGGGGACGGTGACCACCGTGAAGTAGAACACGATGATCATGGGATGCTCGGTGCGCCCCAGCTTGCGCACGCTCACGTACGCCGCGGCGCTGAACAGCGCGCCCGCCATCCCCACGAGGGTGGCGAACGGGTCCAGCCGCATGTCGCCGCCGAACAGGAAGGTGGGCCGCGCGATCAGCAGCACGCCCAGCAGCCCCGCCGCGCTCAGCACCGCCTCGCCCGTGGTGAGCGCCTCGGCCAGCACCAGCCACCCCAGCCACGCGGTCCACACCGGGTTGGTGTACTGGATCACCGTGGCGTCGGCCAGCGGAAGGTGGATCAGCGCGTAGAAGAAACAGCTGAGCGCCGAGAACCCCGCCAGCCCGCGCACCACCAGCAATCCCTTGCGGTGCCCCCAGTTCCCCGGCGCGGCGCGGCGGACCAGGACGTACGCCACCACCATCGACACCAGCGCGCGGACGAACACCACCTCCTGGCTGGGGATGCGCGTGCCCACCTCCTTCACCAGCAGGCTCATCACGCTGAAAAAGAACGCGCTCAGGACCATCGACCTGGCCCCGGAGCGCGGCTTCCCGTCTTTCCTGTTCTCAGTCAACTGAATCCGCCGGATCGGTTTCCGCTTCTGCGCGCCTGATGTTCCACCCTCGCCGCCCCTACGGCAAGGGCGGCGGGATGATGGATATCGGATGGGACGGATGAATCCGCGGCAACGACGGCCCCAAGCCCGCCTTCGCGGGCTCGCGCGCGGGCATCCGCACGTCCCCGTCATCCACCGTGTGCAAAGACGCCCGGCGGCCGAACCCAGCCGCCGGGCGATCCCGTATCTCCGTACCACCGTACCTCCGTACCCCCGTACCCCCGTACCCCCGCACTTCCGTACCCCGTACTCTCTACCGGCCGAACCAGTAGCTCACCTTGACGACGAAGACGTTGTCGGGCGGTGCATCGAACACCCCGCGGGCATCGCGCGAGAATTCGAAGTTGCCGAAGGGGTCGAAGCCGGTGCGCTGCTGCTGCCAAACCAGGAAGAGGGTGGAGCCCGGGCGGTACTCCCACCGCAGCACCGCGTTGCCGCGCAGCGAGCGGAAGTTGAAGTCGGGGTTGTTGAACTGGAAGTTCTCGGTGGCCGCGCTGCCGTCGGGGTCCAGCGTGTAGGCGGCCACGCGCCCGTCTTCCACCACCGGCGTGAGCTGCGCCGCGGTGAACTCTCGCTTCTCGATGCTGCGCGGGCGCACGAACTCCTTGAAGTGGCTGTACTGCCCCGTGGCCACGAAGGGCTGCGCGAACAGCTCCAGCGTGAGCGTGGGGCTGAAGGTCCAGTTCAGCCGCGTGTCCATCGACAGCACGTTCTGGTGCAGCGTGGAGAACACCACGCGGTCGCCGTAGAAATCGGTGGCGCTCGGGTCGGAAAAGCGGGTGACGAACTGCGTGGGATTGCGCTCGACCGAGTAGTTGGGGGCCACCGAAACCTGCACGTTGGACGACGGCTTGACCCGCACGCCCACGTTGGCGCTCCAGTTCCACCCTCCCTCGGTGCCGCGGTTGTAGCGCGGGTTGAGGTTGAACACCACGCGCTTGCGCGCGTCGCTGCTCAGGTCCAGGGCGTACAGCAGGTTGGCCGGCGTTCGCACCACCGCGCCGCCGCGGGTCAGCCGGTCGTCATTGGCCGCGGTGTTGTAGATCACGAAGCCGGCCACGTTCCAGTAGTTGGCCAGCTGCCCGCCCAGATAGCCATGCACGTCGCGCGAGGTAAGGTCGCCATCGAAGTTCAGCTGCTCCTGGCCGCCGATGGCCGCCGCCCAGTTGCGGTACCACCGGGTGGGCCGGTTCCACACGCGGAGGAAGTTGGTGTTGGTCCACACGTAGTCGGCCAGCGGCAGGTACCCCAGGTCGTTCACCTCGAAGCCGGGGCTGCGGAAGTCCACCGCCGACTCGAACTGCCACGGGCCCGTGTCCTTGGCCAGGCGCGTGTACCCGCCGATCCCCCGCAGCGAGGTGGCCCCGGTGTCGAGCCGGTCGGAGAAGATGCCGTTCCCCCCCGCCTCGCGGTCGGGGCGCTGGAAGTAGCGCGCGGGCGAGTGCTGCAGCCGCGCGATGGCCGCCGTGTCGCCGCCCACCTCGCTCACCACCAGGTTGCCGATCAGGCTGTACTCCCGCCGGTGCCAGTACATCGCCCAGTCGGTGCCCACCGCCTCGGCGCGGGTGGGGATGAAGCCGCGCAGCGCGTCGCTGTCGAACCCGCGCAGCACCGAGGTGCCGATGGCGCCCAGCACCAGGTTGCCGCTGCGCAGGTTCTGCCGCACGCGGCCCACGAAGTAGTTGGTGGGCGGCTCCACCTCCTCGGTGAACTGGTCGCCCTCGGGCGAGATGGCCAGCGCGCGCTCGCGGCGCGTCACCGCGTCCATCACCCCCACCTGCAGCCCGCCCGCCATCCGCCCCGTCACCTTGGCCGCGCCCAGGATGTTGCTGCTCTCGGGCGAGTGGGTGAACAGGGCCGGCTGGGTGACGAACCCCTGCGGGGCCCGCCCGATGCGCCGCGAGTAGAACGGCGACATCGAGTTCACGTTGCTGCAGAAGTGGCAGCGGAACGAGCCGAAGTCGAACAGCCCGCTCCCCTCGATGAAGAAGGGGCGCTTCTCGCTGAAGAAGGTCTCGTACTGCGTCAGGTTCACTACCGCGGGGTCCACCTCCACCTGCCCGAAGTCGGGATTGATGGTGGCGTCGAGGGTGAGCGTGCTGGTGAGCAGCGCCTTCACGTCGCCGCCCACGCGCACGGTGCCGCTGCGCCTGTCCTCGAACGGGCTCCCCGGCTGCAGCGGCCGCACGAACGAGCCGCGGGCCAGCGCGTACGGAAGGAGCTCGATCGAGCGGCGGTGGTGCGGCGCGCGCAGCTCCTCCAGGTGGCCGTAGCGGCTGGGGCCGCCCGACTCGTCCTTCCCCCAGAACGCCCACTGGACGGTCTCGTTCTTCCGCTCGATGAAGCGGACCACGTTGAACCCCCAGGTCTGCACGCTGTCGCGGGGGAAGCGCAGCTGGCTGAACGGAACGCGGAACTCGGCCGTCCACCCCAGCGAGTCGATGTGCGCCTGCGCCTGGTACACGGGGTCCCACGAGATGTCCACGTTGGGGCTGGCCTGCCCCCCGTCCCACTTGATCCCCGAGGGGTTCACCTGGATGATGGTGATCCCCGTGTGGTCGTGGTAGGTGTCGAAGTCCAGCTCCAGCCAGTCGCCCTCCAGCTGCTCGTCGCGGCGGCCCAGGCGGGTGTGCACCCCGCGCGCGCCCAGCGAGTCGTACATCCGCGCGCCGATGTACAGCGCCTCGTCGTCGTAGGCCACGCGCACCTCGGTGCGCTCCGAGGCGGGCTGCCCCTCGTGGGGGTCCTTCTGCCGGAACTCGCCGGCCACCGGCACCGTCTGCCAGAACGCCTCGTCCAGCCGCCCGTCGATCACGATGGGCTCGGTGCGGCGGACGGCCCGCACCCGCGGCACCGCCGCCGAGGCGTGCGCCGCCGTGTGGGCCGCGGGCGCCTGCTGCGCCGCAGCCGTGCCCGCCAGCGCCATCACGCCCGCGCAGGCGGCGGCGAACGGCACGAATACGCGAAGATCTCGCATGAGGAAACCGGGCCGAGTGTGTGCTAAAGGATCAGCAGAATGCCCGCACCCCAGCGGCTGGGCGCCAGGGGCGTCGAGCGGATACGTGGGCGATCGATTCGCGCGCCGCGGGCCGGTGAGGTCCGTCGCGGCGCCGCACACCCGCGCGCGGCGTTCACGCGGGGCGCACGGAGCGCCACGCTTCCAGCCCAAATCTGACAGCGATGTGCGAGAGAATCCACCCCCCCTCCCGAGGTGAACGGATGGCGGGGCGAAAAGTTTCGGAGCCGATCGATCCCTCACCTTTGCCCGGATGACGCAGCCCCGGCGACCGCGAGGGCCGCCGGGGCTGCGTGTGCCGGGTGGCGCGGCGCGGTCAGTAGGCCCGCGCGAACACCGCGTCGGTGGTGGCCGGGCGGCCGCAGATCACGCAGGCGCCCGTGGTGCCGCCCTGGTCGAAGGGGAGGCAGCGGATGGTGACGCCCAGGTCGCGCGCCTTCTCCTCGCACGCCTCGTCGCCGCACCACTTGGCGACCACGAAGCCGGGCTGCCCCGCCGCGCCCGCGTTCTCGCCGCCCTCGGCGAAGTAGGCCTTGAAGGCCTCGAAATCGGTGATGTCGCGGCGGGTGCGCGCCTCGCGGTAGGCGAGGGCCTGGGCCAGGTACGCGTCCTGGATCTCGTCGAGCAGCGCGCCCACGCCCTCCACGAAGTCGCCCCGGCTTCCGCGCACGTACTGGGCGGGGCCGTGGTCGCGGCGCAGGTAGCTCACGCCGTCGTTGGCCATGTCCTTGGGCCCGATCTCCAGCAGGACCGGCACGCCGCGCTTGACCCACTTCCACTTTTTGTCGCGTGCCTCGTACAGCGTGTCGTCCACCAGCACCTCGATGGGCCGCCCGCCCGCGAAGGTCCGCGCGCGCACCTCGTCGGCGATGCGGCGGGCGTACTCCAGCACCTCCTCGCCGCCGTCCTTGCGCATCATCGGCACGACCACGACCTGGTACGGAGCGACGCGCGGCGGCACGCGCAGGCCGTTGTCGTCGGCGTGCGTCATCACCAGCGCGCCGATCAGGCGGGTGGAGACGCCCCAGCTGGTGGTGAAGGCGTGCTCCTGCCCGCCCTCGGCGGTCTGGAACGAGATGTTGAACGCCTTGCTGAAGTTCTGCCCCAGGTAGTGGCTGGTGCCGGCCTGCAGCGCCCGGCCGTCCTGCATCATCCCCTCGATGCAGTAGGTGTTCTCGGCGCCGGGAAAGCGCTCGCCGGGCGTCTTCTCGCCGGGGATCACCGGCAGGGCCAGCTCGTCGCGCACCACCCGTTCGTACACGTCGTGCAGGATGCGCAGCGTGTACGTCATGGCGTCATCGTGCGTGGCGTGGGCGGTGTGCCCCTCCTGCCACAGGAACTCGCTGGTGCGGAGCAGGACGCGCGGGCGCAGCTCCCAGCGCACCACGTTGGCCCACTGGTTCAGCAGCAGCGGCAGGTCGCGGTAGCTCTGCACCCAGTCGGCCATCGATTCGCCGATGATCGTCTCGCTGGTGGGGCGCACGATCAGCGGCTCGGCCAGCTCGCCGGTGGGCACCAGCTTCCCGTCGCGCGCCTCCAGGCGGTGGTGCGTGACCACCGCCATCTCCTTGGCGAAGCCCTCCACGTGCGCGGCCTCGCGCTCCAGGTAGCTGAGGGGGATGAAGAGCGGGAAGTAGGCGTTCACCGCGCCGGCGCCCTTGATGTGCCGGTCGAGCGTGCGCTGCAGCTGCTCCCACACGCCGTAGCCCCACGGCTTGATCACCATGCAGCCGCGCACGTGGCTCATCTCGGCCACGTCCGCGTCGCGGACCACGGCCTGGTACCACTGCGCGTAGTCCTCGTCGCGCGTGGGGGTGATGGCGGTGCGGGCCTGCGCGCCGCCCTTCGCTTTTTCAGCCACTGTGCTACCCTGTGCCATGGTCGAACTCGATGCCGGAGACGCAAAACGTCCTTCGCGGGTGGAAGGACGTGCAGGCCAACGATACCACGAATCGAGGACGGGAGGCAAGGTGTGGCGAGGGATTCGGACGGTGCGGGGGTACGGGGGTACGGGGGTACGGGGGTGCGGGGGTGCGGGGGTGCGGGGGTGCGGGGGTGCGGGGGTGCGGGGGTGCGGGGGTGCGGGGGTGCGGGGGTGCGGGGGGCGATGATGGATCGCTGGACGTGAGGGCGGTTGGCTTGCCACTGCACACCCGCATCCGTCACACCGGATTTCAGCACGCCCAGTTTGCACTGGTTCGCGACACCAGTCTGTCGTCATCCTGAGGCTGAGCGCGACCACGCTGCACCCGAGGCGTGCTCCGACAGCCGCAGCGCGAAGGATCCATAACGTCGGATGCGCTACAGCCGGGTGTTTCGTGCAGACCGGCTTTAGATCCTTCGGCCTGCAACTGCTTGTGCGGACGCGGCTTGGGTGTGGTCGGCCTCAGCCTCAGGATGACGGAAGGTGGCTCGGGTTCGGCATGCACAGTCAACCGCCGCAACGGGTATTACTCCCGCGCCGCGTACGCCTTCAGCATCTCCTCCTCCGTGGGGGGATGCAGAAGGTGGCGGGCGAAATGCTCCGCGTCCGGATAGCGCGTCTGGCGGACCTGGTCGGCGGCGGCGTTGAAGGCGTAACGCGTCTGCTTCAGCTCCACGCCAGGGCCCAGCATCAGCCAGCAGGCGTCCGGCCGCCCGAACGGCATCCCCACGCTTCCGGCGTTCACCACGCGCTTGCGGCCGATCATCCGGTCGAACTGCATGTGCGTGTGGCCGCAGACTACCACCTCCGCGCCGGCTTCGCCGAAGATGGGCACCAGCCGCTGTTCGGGGGTGAGGCGGGTGAAGATCTCGGTGTCGCTGCGCGGGGTGGCGTGGCAGAACAGGACGCTGCCCACGCCTCCGATCGATAGGTGGAGGGTGGATGGCCAGCCGTCGATCACTCGCTCCTGCTCCGGAGTGATCTGCTCGCCGTTCCATCGCATCACCTCGCGAACGGGCTCGAGGAGCCCCTCCATCACCTCGCCGCGCATCGTTTCAAGCACGAAGCGGTCGCCGTTGCCGCGGATGAAGCGGACCGGGAGCTCGAGGCCGAGCAGCAGCTCCATGCATTCGCGCGGCATCGGCCCGGGGAGCACATCGCCGCCACAGACCAGCACGTCGGGCGCCGCGAGGCGGATCTCGGCGAGCACCGCCTCCAGGGCAGGCAGGTTGCCGTGAATGTCATAGATCGCGGCCGCTCGCATCATGTCGGTACCGACGCGGAAAGTGCCTGGTGCCGCGGAAAGGTCAGGCGTGCGCCGCGAATACGGCGAAAGGTGCGCCAGTGCGTGAGTGCGCCAGTGCGTTCGCTCCACGCGCGGCGCCAGCCCCGCGACGAAGCCAAGCGCACTCACGCACTCGCGCACTCACGCACCGGTTCAGCCCCTCACGCCGCCATCGCCGGCCGCCCCCAATCCAGCACCGCTTCCAGCGGCATCCGCGGCGCGCGGGCGGATGGCGCGCCCGCCACGCCCAGGCGGAACAGCATCAGCCGCGTGCCGCCCTCGGCCGCCTTGAACAGCGCGTCGAAGCGGGCGCGCAGCGAGCGAAGCTCCTCGCGCTCGCCGCCGGAGAACATGGTAGCGGTGCTGCCGTCCAGCATCTCGAACATGTGGATCAGCGAGGTCACCGGCTCCAGCGCCAGCCCCAGCGCCGTGGCGCGCAGCCACACCCGCTCCACCGCCCGCCCGCCGCGCAGCGCGCACGCGGCCGTCGCGCCGCCCACCGTCACCAGCCCCACGGCCGACGAACGGAGCACCGCCTTCTCCACGCGCTCCTGCAGCATCCGCCCCCCGCCCAGCTCGCGCAGCGTGGCGGCCACGTCGGGGCGCTGGGCCACGCGCAGCGCCGCCCGCTGCGCCGCCGAGAGCTCCAGCGCGTCCACGGGAACGCCGTCGCCGGCGCGCGCCGCCTCGTCGGCCGTCCAGCGCAGCTCGCGCATCATCTCTCGGTGCAGCTCGCGGGTGAGCTGGCGGATGCGCTCGCCCGCGCCCAGCACCCGCGCCAGCTCGTCGAGCGCGGCGGGGTCGGTCACCAGGTCCAGCCGCGCGCCGCGCACCCGCGCCGCGTCGGCCAGCGCGGTGATGGCGTCGGCGCCCAGCGGCACGCGCTTTCCCGTGCGCCGGTTGGTGACGCGGGCGGCCACGTGCGCGAAGAGCCCCGCGTCGTCCTCGGGGTCGGCGCCCGCGCGCTCGAAGGTGATGGCGGCGGCCACCTGCGGGTCGCGCGAGCGTGGAAACGGTTCCATTCGTGCGCGAAAGCCGCGGTGCGCGGCGGCCACGGCCACGTTCTCCACCGCCGCGCCCAGCGCCACGTGCGCCGCGCGGCGGTGCGGGTCCAGCAGCGAGGCCGCGCGGGCGCGGTCTTCCAGCACCCACAGCCGCTCGCCGTCCCAGCTGAAGCGCCACGGCTGCCGGTTCCCCGGCGAGGGCGCCATCACCCCGTGCTCCACGCAAAAGCGCACCAGCTCGGGGATGCGCCCGTCCACGCCGGCCAGCGCGCGCCCCGGCTGCCACCCCGGCGCCGACGAGATCGGCGTGACCCGCGCATCGCCGTCGGCGAGCACGGCGTGCGGGTCCAGGTGGCGGCGGCCGCTGGGCAGCGGCTGCCCCAGCGCCAGCCGCCGCACCGCCATGGCCACCGCCGCGCCCCCCAGCGCCGCGTCGGACGCGAGCCGGGGGAGCGCCAGCACGGTGCTGCGCATCTCCACCAGCGACGCGGCGGTGCGCGGTGAGGCCCGCTCGGCGTCGGCCACGCTCAGCTCCACCGCCAGCCGCTCGCCCGCGCTCATCCGCCGCACGCGCTCGGGGGTCACGTCCCCCGCGCGGCCGTGAAAGAGCGGGCGGTGCGGCTCCAGGTCATACCGCTCCACCTCCACCGCGCCCCGGTCGCCGCCCGCGGCAAGGACCGGGATCCGCGCCGCGCGCGCCAGCTGGCGCAGCAGAACGCGCGTCTCCAGCCGGTTGCACGCGTCCACCACGGCGTGAAGCGGCACGTCGCCGCCCATGAAGTCGGCCGCGTTCTCTTCTGTCAGCCCCTCGTGGAAGAGGGTGAGCCGGGCGTACGGGTCGGCCTCGGCCACCTGGCGGGCAGCAAGGACGGTCTTGGGTACGCCCAGGTCGTGCACGCCGCCGCGCAGGCGGTTCAGGTCGCCCAGCGCGGCGCCGTCGCCATCGGCCAGCTTCAGGTGCCCGGCGCCGCCCTCCAGCGCCAGCATGAGCGCCACCGCGTTCCCCGTGGTCAGCCCCACCACGCCCACGTTGAAGCCGGCCAGCCTCTCCTGTTCGTCGGGCGTGACCTGGTGGCGGTTGCGGTGCAGGCGCAGCTCGGCGAACTCGGCCGGGGGAAGGACGTGCACCAGCCGGCAATTCCAGGGATAGAACACCCACCGCCCGTACTCGGCCGGGTCCACGCCGTCGAGCAGCGCCTCGCGCCCCTCGCGCAGGTCGGCGGCGGAGAGGTCGGCGCGGCGCGCGCGGACGCGAACCAGGTCGTCGAGCTGCTGGATGATGGTGTCGTGAAGGTGCCGCGCCTGCCGCGAGGCGATCAGGTGATTCATGCGCTCGGCGTCAGGCGTGCGCGAGCGGTCCAGCACCAGCGGTTCCGACGCGGCGTCGCTCCACGCGGCGTCGGTATGGATCAGGTCGTTGACCATCATGGTTGGAGTGCTCCTGCCACGGGTATGCGCACGGCGGGGAGCTCCCGTTTCAGCACGGGGCTCCCCGCCGGCAGGCACACCCCCGGGCAACCGCCGGGCCGCGGGTGCCATTCCGCTTGTCACCCCGCGCAACCGTTCGGTTTACGGTGACTTAGAGGCATTTGCGGAAATGAATGATTTCTCACTCCATTGAATAAACGTGGGACGCCGCAGCCCCACCTGGGGCTGCGGCGCCGCACGATGCAGGTGTGGCGGAAAAGTTTCATTGGGCTTGAACCAGTTCATTCGCCGTTCGATCAGGTTCAGATCAAGCCGGATGGGCATTAGCGACTTAGCGGCTTTCCTGCGGCTCCCCGCCCCCTCCCCGCGCCTGAGAGCGCGAACCTCCCCCGTACCGGGAGAGGGTGATGGACACGGCATCGGGTGCGAAAGAGGATGGATCACTCTGTCCGATCCACCGAACAGCGGTAGGATTGTAAAGCAGCGGGGGCCCTGCCGATTGCGACAGGGCCCCCGCTGTTCCGTACCTCCGTACCTCCGTACCTCCGTACCTCCGTACCTCCGTACCTCCGTACCTCCGTACCTCCGTACCTCCGTACCTCCGTACCT
>DASSJS010000264.1:0-64684 GCA_035691085.1 Longimicrobium sp. | reverse complement strand
ACCACGCGGCCCACGGCCGCCTCCAGCACCGGCCCGCTCACCAGCGCCTTCGCGGCGCCCAGCTTCTCGCGCACGGCGGCGCCCAGCTTATCGGCCAGGCTGCCGTCGAAGTCCACGGCCTCGCGCACCGTGTTGCGGCTGTTGTCCATCATGCTCTCCTGGATGGGATCACCGGCGTCTCGCCGTCCGTCGTCAAATCCGGCGCACCGTCGCGCACCCGCACCTGCACCGCCGCGCCCGCATGGGCCAGCGCGGAACCGTCCGTCCACACCGACGGCGCCCCATCGTCCACCATGCGCACCACCGCGCGCCCCGCCGCCAGCGCGCCGCCCGCCGGCTCCGCGGCGGGAACCGGGTCCGCGATGCGCACGTTCAGCCGCAGCTTCGCGCCCTGCACGGGCCCCTCGGCGCTGGAGGCGGACTGCCACTCCCCCGCCCCCACGCGCATCCGCACCGCGCCCGCCGCCGGCGGCGGCACCACGGCCGTCGTCGCGGCGGGCGGCGCTTCCGGTTCCGCGCCACGCCTCGTGAAGCGGTAGAGGACGCCCGCGGCGATCAGCACCAGCAGCGCGACCAATCCCCACAGCACCTCGCGGGGGATGCCACCGTCCAGCCCGGGCGCGGGAAGCTCCACCCGCACCGGCGCCCTGTCGCGCGCCGCGGGCACCTGCGCGGGGACGACGGGCTGCTGGCCGACCACGGGCGGAGTGACAACCGCGGTATCGGCCGGCTGCGCGACCGCTGAATCGGTGACGGGCTGCACGGGCTGCGCCGCCACGGGTGTGTCCTGCTGCGCGCGCGCCGGCGTGTCGCGCTGCGCCGGCGCCGGCGGCTGGGTGGCGACGGCGGGCGAGTCGGGGCGTGCGACGGGGACGCGCGAGACGGCGAGGTCCACCGCCGTCCCTGGGCGAACGCGCGTGCCCGCGGGGATGGACTGCGTGAGCACGCGGCCGGCGGCCCCCCGCGCATCCCTCTCCGTCACGCCGCCCGCCCGCAGCCCGGCGTCCGCCAGCACGCGCCGCGCCTCGGCCACAGGCCGGCCCACGAGCGAGGGCATGGTCACGCGCGTGGAGCGGGTGAGCGTGACGGTCACGAAGGTGCCGGGCGGCACCGCCTCGCCGGCGGCGGGCCGCTGCGCGAACACCGTCCCCGGCGCGGTGAAGCCGCTCTCGCTGCTGTCCGCGGCGCCCAGCAGCAGGCGCGCGCGGCCCAGCGCGGTGCGCGCCTGGGCCTCGGTGAGGGTGGAGAGGTTGGGGACCGTGACGGTCTCGGGGCGCGGCTGCCGCGGCTCGGGCTGCGGCTGCGGCTGCGGCTGCGGCTGCACGGGCGGCGTGGCGTGACGCGCCAGGGTGACGCTCACGCGGGTGCCGCGCGCCACCTGCGCGCCCGCCTTCGGGTCCTGCGCCACCACGCGCCCGCCGCGGGCACCCTCCACGGTCGCCGAATCCACCGGCCCGGGCGCCAAGCCCGCGGCGAGCAGCGCCACCAGCACGCCCGTCCGGTTCAGCCCCGTCAGGTCGGGCACCGTCCGCAGCCGCTGCTGCCCATCCGTCTGCCCGGACGGCTGCTGCGTCTCGCCGGGCGCCTGTCCGGTGGAGATGTCGAGCGTGGCCGTCTGCCCCTGCCGGATCACCGTCCCCGCCTCGGGGCGCTGGCTGATCACCGTGCCCTGCGGCTGGGCGGACGGCACGTCGCGGGTGGAGACGGTGAGGCCGAGTTGCCGCAGCCGCCCGGCGGCGTCGCCCGAGGAGAAGCCGATCACGCTGGGCATCTGCCGCTGGGGCGGCGCGGCGGTGGTGAACTGCGCGCGCGCGCCGGCAGCGCTCGCGCACAGCAGCACGAGCGCCAGGATGATTCGAATCGGATGATGGAACAGCGGAGGCCTGCGCATGGGCAACCCGTGCGTGCAGGATTGGAAGGAGAGCCAGGAAGAGCGCGAACGCACTGTGGACAAACACGTTGCGCTACAGCCATCAAAACAAATGATATACAGGGCGGCCGGGTCGCACAATGGAATCTCGTCGCAACGGAGATGGGTGCGGCGGAGGTTGGCGGAGCGGAGTCGAGGTGATCCGGGGCGGTCTGCCGCATGCCGCGGCGAGCCCCCTCCCCCGCCCCTCCCCGCGCTTCGCGGGGGAGGGGAGCACTACAACTTCTTCGAAGTTGCCGCGCGGAGCGCCCTCGGGTCCCTCTCCCGGGCTGTTTCGGGAGAGGGACAGGCTTTCCGGACGCGACGCAGTCGCGCCGGAAAGCCAGGGTGAGGGCCTGCTGGGCTGGCCCAACGCATCGCCCGCCACCGGCCGCGATGGTCGATGGCGGGCGTCCAATCATCCGTCCACCTCTCGCGCGAGCCAGCTCAGCACGCGGTGTAGGCGTTGGTGCCGAAGTAGGTGCAGGTGATGGACTGCACCAGGTCGTACCGCGCGAAGGTGGCGTAGCGGTGCGTGTAGACGGCGTTCGGGATGGCATGGTACCAGATCCCGTTGGCGTCGGGGGTGGGCGTGTAGGGCTCCTGCGTCCACGGGCCGTTCGCCGTCACGTCGCGCCAGAAGAAGCGCACCACGGTGCCCGCCGGCGCGCCGCTGGCGCTTCCCGCCACCACCAGGCTTCCCGGAGGGCCGAACCCGGCGCTGGCCTGCGGCTGGATCCAGATCATCTTCGCCTGCTCCAGCGTGCTGGACCCGGCGTTCAGGTCGAACGCCACGCCGGTCACCTTCTGCCCCGAGTACCCCGCGAACTGGATGCGGAACCTGCGGTACCCGCCGCTGCGGCACGCCGCGATCACCGCCGTGTCGGGGTTCACCAGGTTGGCGTTCGTCGTCAGCGTGCTCCCGCCGGCCAGCGTGAGCTGCACGGTCACCGTCTCGCCCCAGGCCGCGTCGGGGTCGCAGGCCCACCCGGCCACCAGCCCCGCCGAGGTGATGGTGTCGATCACGCCCACCGGCAGGTACGCCGCGGCGCGCGAGCGGCCGGTGATGGCGCGCCCCACCTCGGTGTGCTTGGCCAGCGCCGAGGGCGGCAGCCGCTGCGAGCCGGTCCCCTCGCCGAAGCTGGGCCAGAGGAAGGTGCCCAGCAGGATGGCCGAGGTGTCGGCGCGGGCGAAATCGTACCACTGCTGCATGGCCACGCCCATGTTCCCTGGCGTCATGTAGGTGTACGTCTGCACGTTGGGGTCCTTGGCGAACCACCCGTCGGCCACGTACACGAACTTCCGGTTCGGGTAGCGCGCCTTCATCCGCGTGCGGGCGGTCAGGATGGTGTCGTCGGTGGCGGGGTTGCGGCCGTAGCGGTCGATCCCGATCCAGTCCACCGTCTGCACCACCGGCGCGTTGTTCCACGCGGCCGTGGGCGTGGGCCCGCCGATGGCGGCCGCCGCCTCGATCATCACGATCTTGGACCAGGGATAGGTGTTCTTCACCAGCGCCGCCGCGTCCTGCCACTTGGTCATGTCGATCCCGCCCCAGTGCGGTTCGTCGGCGATCAGGAAGCCGAGGACATTGGTACTGTTGAGCACCGACGCGTTGGCAGCGCGCCAGCTGTTCCAGCGCTGCACGTAGTCGGCGCGCAGCGAGCGCGGCGAGGTCGGCGTGGCGTCCTTCCAGAGCAGCGGGCCCAGCTCCACCAGCACCTTCATCCCCCGGCCGGCGTAGGCGTTCACCTGCGTGGTCACGTAGGTGCTCGACGGAAAGGTGTCGGTGATCGCCTCGGCCCAGTTGGCGTACGACTCGGTGCCGTTCAGCGAGCTGGCGTCGAACGACTCGCCGGCGTAGCCGAAGTACAGCAGCCGGCCGGGGCTCCCCACCACCGCGCGCGGCCGCGACGGCACGGCGGTGGGGTCGGGGTGGTCGGTGCAGGCGCCGGCGCCCAGCAGGGCGGCCAGCGCGAGCGCGGCGGTGCGTGGATGGCGGGCTCTCATGGCGGGCCTTTCTCCGGGGATGGTGCCCCGCGGCGCTGGCGGCTGCCGGCGGGGCGATGTGCGTCCGTACCCTGAGAACGGCCCCATCCCGGGGCACCCGGACGACTTCGTGACGAGCCGATCCGCAACCGGGGCGAGAGGATGAGGCAGCCGATCCGGCTGCCGCGCGCGGCGGCGGGGTTCGCGGTTGCCGCCCGGCGCCGCACCCGCTACCTTCCCGCCTTCCGCAACCCACGCCAAACCAAGCATCGGAGCCATTCTCCTGACCCCGACGCTCGTCACCACCGACCTCCCCTTCCCGCTGCGCGTGCGCGGGAAGGTGCGGGACGTGTACGACCTGGGCGACGCCCTGCTGATGGTGGCCACCGACCGCGTGAGCGCCTTCGACGTGGTGATGCCCAACCCCGTGCCGCGCAAGGGCGAGGTCCTCACCCTGATCAGCGCGTGGTGGTTCGGGCGCACCGCCGGCATCGTCCCCAACCACCTGATCTCGGTCGATCCGGATGCCATCGCGGCGCGCTACCCGGCGCTGGGGCCGGTGCGCGGGCAGTGGGCGCGGCGCGCCATGCTGGTGCGCAAGCTGGAGCCGTTCCCGGTTGAGTGCGTGGTGCGCGGCTACCTCTCCGGGAGCGCGTGGAAGGAGTACCGCGAGAGCGGCACCCTGGCCGGCGAGCCGCTGGCCGCGGGGCTGGAGGAAAGCGGCCGGCTGGATCCGCCGGTCTTCTCCCCCGCCACCAAGGCCGAGACCGGGCACGACGAGAACATCCCCTTCGGGCGGATGGCGGAGATCGTGGGCGCGGAGGTTGCCGGACAGCTGCGCGCCCACTCGCTCGCGCTGTATGCCCGCGGGCGCGAGGTGGCGGCGGAACGCGGGATCATCATCGCCGACACCAAGTTCGAGTTCGGGCGGGACGAGGGTGGGGCGATCCGCGTGATGGACGAGGTGCTGACGCCCGACAGCTCGCGCTTCTGGCCGGCGGAGCGCTACGCGCCGGGGCGCGGCCAGCCCTCGCTCGACAAGCAGCCGCTGCGCGACTGGCTGGAACAGCTCGTGGCCCGCGGCGAGTGGAACAAGGCGTACCCCGCGCCCGAGCTGCCGCCCGAAGTGATCGAGGCGACATCGGCGCGGTACCAGGACGCGTTCCGGCGGCTCACGGGGATGACGCTGGACGAGTTCCCGATCCACGGAGGGGCGAGTTGACGGACCCCACGAACACCGTCGCGGGCGCGCGCAGGCGCCGGCTCAGGCGCGGGATCATCATCCTCCCCAGCGCCTTCACGGTGGGGAACATGTTCCTGGGGGTGTGGGCCATCGTCCACGCCGCCCGGGGCGACTTCATCACCGCCGGCTGGCTGATCGTGCTGGCGGCGGTGTTCGACATGCTCGACGGTCGCATCGCGCGCTTCACCGCCACCGGCAGCGCCTTCGGCGAGGAGCTCGACTCGCTGGTCGACGCCGTCTCGTTCGGGATGGCGCCGGCGCTCATCATCTACTTCACCTTCCTGAAGAACGGCGGCGAGTGGAGCTGGCTGATCAGCTTCCTCTACCTCACCGGCGCCATCTTCCGCCTGGCCCGCTTCAACATCGAGCAGGCGGGCACCGCCAAGACGGCCTTCCACGGCCTCCCGTCGCCCAGCGCGGGCGCCTGCGTGAGCACGTATTACGCGTTCACGCAGACGGCGCTCTGGCACCGCTGGTTCGCCCACGTGGACGAGGGGCGCGCGGCCGGGTGGCTGATGATGTTCATCGCCGTGCTGATGGTGAGCAACGTCCTGTACCCGGTGGTCCCGCGGTTCAACCTGCGCACCTGGAGCGGGCGATTCGCCATGCTGGTGGCGGTGCTGGCCATCGTGGCGATCTTCACCTACCCGGCGTACTTCTTCTTCCCCATGTCCATCCTCTACATCGGCTACGGGCTGCTGCGGACGGTGCTGCAGGGGTTCGAGGAGAAGCTGCCCGACGAGGAGCCGATCGAGACCGTGGACCCGGACCCCGACGAGGTCCGCCCGCTGGAATACGAAGACGTGCGGCGCGGCCCGCGTGCGGCCGGGCCGATCCCGATTGACGAGGAGCACAGGCCGTGACGGACTATCGCGTGGAGGTGCGGGTCACGCCGCGCCGGGGGATCCTGGACCCGCAGGGAAGCGCCGTGCAGGGCGCGCTCAAGTCGCTGGGCTTCGGCGGCGTGGAAGACGTGCACGTGGGGCGGCTGATCCGCTTCACCCTGCAGGCGGACGGCGACGCCGAGGCCCGGGAGCGGGTGGACGCCATGTGCCGCCAGCTGCTGGCCAACCCGGTGACCGAGGACTACGACGTGCGGGTGGAGGCGCTGGCGGCCGCATGAAGATCGGCGTGGTGACCTTCCCCGGCAGCAATTGCGACTACGATTGCTACAGGGCCGTGAAGGACGGCCTGGGCGCCGAGGCCATCTACATCTGGCACAAGGAGCACGACCTGCACGGGGTTGACGCCGTCTTCCTCCCCGGCGGGTTCAGCTACGGCGACTACCTGCGCGCGGGCGCCATCGCGGCGCACAGCCCCATCATGCGCGAGGTGAAGGCGTTCGCGGCCGGGGGCGGGCCGGTGGCCGGCATCTGCAACGGCTTCCAGATCCTGTGCGAGGCGGGGATGCTTCCCGGCGGCCTGATGCGCAACCGCACCCTCAAGTTCCGCAGCCGCCCCGTCCACCTGCTGGTGGAGCGCGCCGACACGGCGTTCACCAGCGAATACGCGACCGGCGACGTGCTCCGGATCCCGATCGCGCACGGCGAGGGGTGCTACTTCGCGGCCCCGGAGACGCTGGACGAGCTGGAGGCCAACGGCCAGGTCGTCTTCCGCTACTGCGACGGCGAGGGGCTGGTCTCCCCCGCCGCCAACCCCAACGGCTCCGCGCGCAGCATCGCCGGGATCATCAACGCCGCGGGGAACGTGCTGGGGATGATGCCGCACCCCGAGCGCGCCATCGAGCCGCTGCTGGGGAGCACCGACGGGCTGGGCTTCTTCCGCTCGCTGGCGGCGCACCTGGCGCGGGTGTAAGACGGGGCGACGACAACGTCCTGGCCACGTCGGAAGAGGCAGAAACGCGTTTCCTCCGCGCCGCGCCCCCTCCGCTCGCTCAGGCTCGCACCTCCCCCGTACCCGGAGAGGTTGGCGGGTGAAAGGTCTGCGCGGGCGGGAAAGATCTGCCGAGCGCCGGCTGGCCCCCTCTCCCCTGGTCCCTCCCCCCGCAACGCGGGGGGAGGGGGCACTGCCCGAACTGCATCAACGTCGCGGATAGCAACGAGATGAAGTGCTCCCCCTCCCCCGCGGAGCGGGGGCAGGGGGCCGGGGGGAGGGGGGCCTGCCGCGGCATGCGCGGACGCTTGTCCTCGCGGGAGATACGATGCCGCGGCGCCGCGGGCGCGCACGGAAATCGTGCCGCGGCATGATGATGGCAGGTCGGGAGATGCGAATGCGGGTCGATGCGGATGCGTTCCGCGGCTCGGAGGTCATCTACCGACGGACGGGCTGGACCGGATGGACGCACCCGCGCCCCTGACACACCGGAGGTGGAAACGATGAAGGCGAAGCTTGCGATGGCGGCGGCACTCCTGGTGTTTTCCGCACTCCCCGCGGCGGCGCAGCGGGTGATCAGCCCCGGGATGAGCCCCGACCAGGTGCGCGGCACTTTCGGCGCGCCGGCCAGAACGCGCGGCGAGGGCGAGTGGAGCTACTGGTTCTACTCCAACGGCTGCCCCAACCGCTGCGGCAGCGACGACGTGGTGTTCTTCCGCAACGAGCGCGTGGTGGCCGCCGTCCTCCGCACCGGCTCGCGCCGCATCGCGTCTGGCCCCGCGGCCGACGCGCTGGAGCGGGCGGGCGGGAACGCGGGCTCGGCCGCCGTGCGGCTGAACGCCGCGCCGGCGAGCGGGCAGGACCTGGACGTGCGCGGCGGAAACGGCCCCGAGCGGATCATCGTGAAGGGCCGCAGCCGCGACCGCAACAGCGACCCGGGCGATGACGCGCCCGCGCGCGTGGGCGGCGTGAGCGTGGAGCCGGGCGCGCAGGGACAGGTGCGCGACTTTCCCCCGCCCGCGCGCTCGGGGAACGACGAGGCGCAGGGCCAGGGCACCATCATCCGCACCGGCGCCGGCCAGCAGGGCGCGGCCGGTGGAGGAAATGCCGGCGGCGGGGCGACGGGTGGCGTGACGCGCGGCCTTTCGCGCAGCCCCACGGGCTCGATGAGCCCCGACGGGCGCACGGTGACCGGCCCCGGCCCGATCACGCAGGGCGCGCAGCCGCCGGTGCAGCTCACCGACAGCACCAGCACGCGCGCCACCTCGGTGGACGACACGCGCGCCGAGCGCGAGAGCCAGGTGACGCGCACCACGCTGCCGAACCAGCCCGACACCGTGCAGGCCAAGCGCCGCGACCGCGAGAACAGCGTGACTCCGCGCGTGGTCCCGCGGCCGTAAGCCTCATCGCGTGAAGTGGATGAGGGCGCGTGCCGCGGCACCGCGCCCCCTCCGCTCGCTTAGGCTCGCGCCTCCCCCGTACCGGGAGAGGTTGCAAGGAAAGCCCGGCGCGCGACTGATTGCGCCGTCGCAGCGCGCGAATGCTCGCGCGCAGTCCGCGAAGGCGGACGTTTCCTGATCAGCGGCGGGTTTCAACCCGCCGGACGGGTGAATCGCATCGGTGCCGGGCCCGGCGCAACGATGCCCGCGTGGGAGTCCGCGAAGGCGGACTTCGGGCCGTTGTTGCCGCGATTTCAATCGCCCGGCCGAGCCTCGCGCCGGGATTTGGTGTTGGGAGAGCGTCCATCCACCCCTGAAGGCATAGACCGTGACCGCAAGCGCACGCCCCGGCGATCCCGCGATCACCCCCGAGCTGGTCGCGGAGCACGGGCTTTCCGTTGAAGAGTACCACCTCGTCCTGGGCATCCTGGGGCGCGAGCCCACGTTCACCGAGCTGGGCGTGTTCAGCGCCATGTGGAGCGAGCACTGCGGCTACAAGAACAGCCGCCCGCTCCTCAAGAAGCTCCCCACGAAAGCCCCCTGGGTGCTCCAGGGCCCCGGCGAGAACGCCGGCGTGATCGACGTGGGCGACGGGCTGGCGGTGGCCTTCAAGATCGAGTCGCACAACCATCCGAGTGCCGTGGAGCCGTACCAGGGCGCGGCGACGGGCGTGGGTGGCATCCTGCGCGACGTGTTCACCATGGGCGCGCGGCCCATCGCCATGCTCAACTCCCTGCGCTTCGGCGAGATCGACGGCGAGCAGGGCGACCGGGTGCGCTACCTGTTCGCCGGGTGCGTGAAGGGGATCGGCGACTACGGCAACTGCGTGGGGATCCCCACCGTGGCCGGCGAGGTCTATTTCGACGGCGCGTACGAGGGGAACCCGCTGGTCAACGCCATGTGCGTGGGCCTGATGAAGCACGAGGACCTGATCCGCGGCGTGGCGGCCGGCGTCGGCAACCCGATCATGGCCGTGGGCGCCAAGACCGGCCGCGACGGCATCCACGGCGCCACCTTCGCGTCCGCCGAGCTGTCCGAGGAGAGCGAGGCGAAGCGGCCGCAGGTGCAGGTGGGCGACCCGTTTACCGAGAAGCTGCTGCTGGAGGCGTCGCTCGAGCTGATCAAGAGCGGCCACATCGTTGGCATCCAGGACATGGGCGCGGCGGGGCTGGTCTCCTCGAGTACCGAGATGGCGGCGCGCGGCGGCACGGGGGTGGACATCGAGATCACCAAGGTCCCCGTGCGCGAGACGGGGATGACGCCGTACGAGATCCTCCTTTCCGAGACGCAGGAGCGCATGCTGGTGGTCGCGAAGAACGGCCACGACGAGGACGTGCGCGCCATCCTGGGCAAGTGGGACCTGGACGCGGAGACGATCGGCCGTGTGACGGAGACGGGGCGCTACGTGGTCCGCGAGAACGGCACGGTGGTGGTGGACATCCCCGGCGAGCCGCTGGTGGAAGGCTGCCCCACGTACACCCGCGAAGGCGTGGAATCGCCCGAGATCGCGGCGCTGCGCGCGACGGACGTCTCCGCGATCGCGCCCGTGTTCGAGGAGCGTGATCCCACGTGGACGCTGGAGCGGCTGCTGGATTCGCCCTCCATCGCGTCCAAGCGCTGGGTCTACGAGCAGTACGACAGCACCGTGCGGACGAACACCGTCGTAGGCCCCGGCAGCGATGCCGCCGTCCTACGTCTGAGGGGGACGAACAAGGGCGTGGCGATGACGGTGGACTGCAACGGCCGCTACGTGCACCTCAACCCGTACCGCGGCGGCCTGATCGCCGTTGCGGAAGCCGCTCGAAACCTCGTCTGCTCCGGCGCCCTCCCCCGCGCGGTGACCGACAACCTCAACTTCGGCAACCCGCTGAAGCCCGAGGTCTACTTCCAGATGGCCGAGGCGCTGCGCGGCATCGGCGAGGCGTGCGAGGCGTTCGAGACGCCGGTGACGGGCGGGAACGTGAGCCTGTACAACGAGAACCCGCGCGGCGCCATCTATCCCACGCCCACGATCGGGATGGTGGGGATCGTGGAAGACCTGGCGCACGTGACCGTGGCCGGCTTTCAGGGCGAAGGCGACGCGATTGTGCTGGCGGGCCGCAACACGGGCGAGCTGGGCGGGAGCGAGTACCTGAAGGTGATCCACGACCGCGTGGCCGGAGATGCCCCCGCGCTGGACCTGGCCGCCGAGAGCCGCCTGCAGCGCGGCATCCTGGCCGCCATCCACGCCGGGCTGGTCCGCAGCGCGCATGACCCGGCCGAGGGCGGGCTGGCGGTGGCGCTGGTGGAGAGCGCCTTCGCGGGCGGAAGCGAGCCCTTCGGCATCGAGGTGCGGCTGGACGACGATCTCCCGGCCAACGCGCTCCTCTTCGGCGAGGCGCAGGGGCGCGTGGTGCTCTCGTGCGACGCGGCGAAGGTGGATGAGCTGACGCGCTGCCTGGAGATCCACGGCGTGCCGGCGAAGCGGATCGGCACGGTGGGCGGGCGCAACAGCGCGATACGGATCGAGACGAAGGGCGGCGCGATCCACGCCCCCGCCTTCGGCCTGCAGCAGATCTACGAGCGCGCCATCCCCCGCCGCATGGAAGGCAGCGCCGCGGACGTGGAGACCTCGCTGGAGAGCGAAGTGCAGCACGCGTGAGGGGACGCTCGGGGTCTCGGACGTCGCGAGGAGAGGCGCCTCGTCAGATCCTCCGCCTCGGGCCCCCTCCGCTCGCTCAGGCTCGCACCTCCCCCGTACCGGGAGAGGTTTGCGGGAGACGCAGGGTTGCGGTCCGGGAGCTCCCGCGCGCACGAACATCAGCAGGACGCGCGAACATGTGTGAGCCACCCTCTCCCGGTACGGGGGAGGGTCGCGCTCTCAGGCGCGGGGAGGGGGCGCGGCGCCGCCGGAGCGCGACGGATCAAACGCGCGCGATGAAGTCGCCGCGCGAAGCGCCCACGTCCCTCCCCCAGGCTGTTTTTGGGGGAGGGACAGGCGAGGAACGAGCCAGGGAGAGGGCCGCGGTGCCGAGGTCACTCAACCCATTTTGCTCTCGGAAGATAGGGCGTATCTGACCACGGTCAGTTTTCGCGCGGCGCCTCGCGAAATGCCAGTGGCGGGCTCCCCGTCGTGCGTGCGGGGTACCACCGTCTCGCGCGCCACAACCCACAGCAGCAGGATCGAGCTCCGTGTGTGGAATCGTAGCGGTTTCCGGCAATCCCGAAGCCGCCCGGCTCACCTACCTGGGCCTCTACTCGCTCCAGCACCGCGGCCAGGAGGCCGCCGGCATCGTCACCTACGAGGGTGCGACGGGCGAGACGCACCGTGTCCGCGAGGCGGGGCTGGTCTCCGACGTGTTCACCGACCAGAAGCTGGCCGAGCTACCCGGCGAGACGGCGGTGGGGCACATCCGCTACTCCACCGCCGGGGGCGCGGGGCTCAAGAACGCCCAGCCGATCCGCGAAACGTACCGCTTCGGCCACCTCGCGGTGGTCCACAACGGCAACCTCACCAACTTCCACGCCATCCGCGACCGCCTGCTCGAAGAGGGTGCGTTCTTCCAGAGCACCATCGACAGCGAGGTGATCGTGCACCTGATCGCCCGCTCGCGCGACAACACGCCGGAGGCGCAGATCGTGGACGCGCTGAGCCAGCTGGAGGGCGCGTACTGCATCCTGGCCACGGTGGATGACACGCTGTATGCCGCGCGCGACCCGTACGGCTACCGCCCGCTGGTGATCGGTGCGCTCCCCACCGGCGGGCTGGTGGTGGCCAGCGAGACGTGCGCGCTCGACATCGTGCACGCGCGCTACGTGCGCGACGTGGAGCCGGGCGAGCTGATCCGCATCCGCGGCGGCGAGATCGAGAGCGTGGTGCGGCTCCCGCGCTTCGTGGCCGAGCCGCAGCCGTGTGTGTTCGAGCTGGTGTACTTCGCCCGCCCCGACACGCGGCTGTGGGGATACACGGTGGACCGCGCCCGCCGCGCATTCGGCCGGCGCCTGGCGCAGGAGCGCCCCGCAAGCGCCGACATCGTGATCAGCGTGCCCGACAGCGCCAACTCGGCGGCGGTGGGCTACGCCGAGCAGAGCGGCGTGCCGTTCGAGCTGGGGCTGATCCGCAACCACTACGTGGGCCGCACCTTCATCACCCCCACGCAGGCCGGGCGTGACTTCAAGGTGCGCCTCAAGTTCAGCCCCGTTCGCGAGGTGCTGGAGGGGAAGCGCGTGGTGGTGGTGGACGATTCGCTGGTGCGCGGGACCACGTCGCGCGCGCTGGTGGCAATCCTGCGCGACGCGGGCGCGGCCGAGGTGCACCTGCGCCTGGCGAGCCCCCCGGTGCGCTGGCCCTGCTTCTACGGCATCGACATGCCCAGCAAGGGCGAGCTGATCGCCTCGGGAAAGAGCGTGGACGAGATCCGCGAGTACCTGGGCGTGGATTCGCTCGGCTACCTGTCGCCCGAGGGGATGCTGGACTGCGTGCGCGACAACGGCGAGACCTACTGCACCGCCTGCTTCACCGGCGACTACCGCGCCCCGCTGGTGGACGCGCAGGAAGGCTTCGCCATGAGCTCGCACTGCTGAGGCGGGATCGGGCCCGGGCGATCGTCAGACAGGCACTCGCCGAGCCCCGTCTTCCCCCTCTCCCCCGGCCCCTCTCCCCCGCTCCGCGGAAGAAAGGGGAGCACTGCTGGTTCGGAGCGTCTCGGCGGAAACGCAGTTCCACAGCGCCGCGGGGCTCCGAGCGACAGGCTGGATTCGGCACTCAGCCACGGAGCCTCGCGCAGTTTGCGAGGCTTTTCGTCGTTGTTGCTGCGGCTTCAGCCGCCGGTGAGCGATATCGGCCGAAGCACTTCCACAGCGCCGCGGGGCTCCGAGCGACGGGCTGGATTCGGCACTCAGCCAGGAGCCTCGCGCAGTTTGCGAGGCTTTTCGTCGTTGTTGCTGCGGCTTCAGCCGCCGGTGGGCATAATCGCCGAAGCGGATCTCTGGCGGTCTGGTGATGATGCCGCCGAAGCGCCGCGTCCGGCATCACCCCATCGCCCCGGTCGGGCATCTTCCCACTTGCCCTGCCCCGCCGGGGAGAGCACTTTTCCTGTCTGCTCATCAGCTTTGAGTTCGCGGGAGTTTCATCCGCCCCCGCTGACGTTTACGACCTGTTCCGCGCCTGATTGGAGGGCTGCTCTGATGAAATATCGTACCTATCCCGGCACCGACATCACCGTCAGTGAGGTGGGCTTCGGGCTCTGGACGCTGGCCGCCGGGTGGTGGGGCGAGTTCACCGACGATCAGGCGGTGGAGATGCTGCACCGCGCCTTCGACCTGGGCATCACCACCTTCGACAGCGCCGACACCTACGGCAACGGCCGCGCGGACGAGATCCTGGCGCGTGCCTTTGGCGACCGGCGCGACCAGGTGGTGATCACCACCAAGGTGGGGTACGATTTCTACAGCCATCCCGACGCGCGCCGCGGCCAGCAGGAGATCCCGCACAACGCCGACCCGGCGTACATCCGCTACGCCGTGGAGGAATCGCTGAAGCGGATGGGGACCGACGTGATCGACATCGTGAGCTACCACAACGCCCACGAGGAGCACGTGCCGGTCGACGCCATCTGGGAGACGCTGGCGCGGCTGCAGGACGAGGGGAAGGTCCGCGCCTGGGGCGCCGCGCTGGGGCCATCGAACGGCTACCTGTACGAGGGGCTGGAGCTGATCGACGGCAAGGGCGTGAAGAACCTGCAGCTGATCAACAACGTGCTGGAGCCCTTCCCCGGCGAGATCCTGACGCGCGCGGCCGAGAAGGCGGGCGTGGGGCTGCAGGTGCGCGTGACGCACAGCAGCGGGATGCTGGAGGGCAAGTACACCGAGGACACCGAGTTCGCCAAGAACGACCACCGTCGCCACCGCCCGCGCAGCTGGCTCACCAACGGCCTGAAGAAGCTGGAGAGCCTGGGCTGGCTGCACGAGGGGCGCGGGATGACCATCGGCCAGGCCGCGCTCAAGTGGCTGCTGGCCAGCCCCGCGGTGATGACCACGCTCCCCAACATCTACAACCAGGAGCAGCTGGAGGAGTTCGCCGCCGCCAGCGACCTGCCCGATCTCTCGGCCGACGACCTGCAGCGGATCGACGAGCTGCAGCGCATCAACTTCGGCGTGCACGAGGAGCACATGCGCTACAAGGGCACCATGGTGCGCGACGGCAGCGACCTGGGCCCGCACTACCGCTACGCCGGCGACGGCTACCCCGGCGCGCCCCAGGTGGTGGAGACGGCCGCGGCGGATTGAGGCGTACGCACTTCCCTGCTCTGCTCGTGTGATATGACTTGGCCCCGGCGAGATGCTCGCCGGGGCCATCGCGTATCTCTTTGCGCCATCTGCGCCGCCTATGCCTGCGCGGAGAGGAGATTAGCCCAGACGACGGATGGCCGTTCCAGGAGGCCGCGGCGGCCGAGCTGCAACCACCAGCGGCCGTCGCGATGATGTGCCTCGGTGACAAGCACGAATCCCTGCGGCGACTCCGGATCATACTGCTCGCCCGGACTGAGGTCGCGGTAAAGGACGTGCGCCGTGCTTGAGCCTTCCCGCACCTCGCCTAGGACGATGATCTGCCGCTGGGGCGATTCGTCGCGGAAAGCTCCTGCATCGGCTGAAGGATCGTGCACCGCGAGGGCGATGCGGGCGAGGGCCCCTGGAGAGGTAGCCGCAAGGAACCGTACGAGGAAATCCGCGGGTGCGAGGTCTTCCAATTCGCGGAAAGAAGACCGCACTTCCCATTCGGCGAGGATCTGCGGCAGCGCGCGCGCTTCGCCTGCCCGAACCGTCTCGTGCGCCGCCGCGTTGCCGCCGGGCCGTATCTCGTCCGAGCCGGCAGCGGCGCGTGCGAACTCTTCATCCCTGCGCAGCCTTCGCAGCTGGGCTTCCTTGAAGCTTTCGAGCGAGTCCGGATGGACGAGTGGAACGACGTCGGTCCATCGCTGAGCTTCAAGGGCTGCCGCGGCAGCCCTTACGACGTCAGTTGCGCTCTGGGGCTCGCTGGTCATCTCGCATTCCGAGTCTGGCGTTCTGGCTTACGACAAGCGAGCGGAATATAAGCACGTCGGTGGGCGAGGGCGCTGCCTCTCGCGCTCTCGCCCGGCGGTGTATCCCAACGGCCGTTCAGTTGGATGACCGCTGCGGCCTGGTGTGCGGATGCTGGGCTGGCAGCCAGATCTGGACCGTCCGTGCCATGCCGACACCCTCCAGAGGACGCACGGGCGCATGCTCCACGTCGGAAAGGACACGGCGCGCCCATGGAAACACGGGGCGAAGGTCCACGCCGGACCGCTGGCGCACGCGAAGCACCGCGGGTTCGGTTGCCGTATCGCCACCCGCCGCTCTCGCCGTGAGCACACCCCGGATCGCGTCGGAGAACTGCGCCACCGTCGCACCTTCAGGGAGCAGCACAACGTCCAGGTTCGCTCCTGACGTACGGCGGAGGATCTCGTACGGCGCGCCCAAGTGGGGGAGCTCGTTCACGACCGCAATCGTGAGCGGTACGCGCGGCGACCCCTTGGCTGGGGGACCGGCACGTTGCGTGTGCGCGTCAGCCACGAACAGGATGAGTGCGACGAGCGCGGTGAGGATCGGGGATCGCATGGTCTGCTCCGTTCAGCAGGTTGTTGCGTAGCCGCAGGAGTACAGGTCCCACTTCTGCTCGAAGTCGTTCCATAGGTCGATGCAGATGTACTCGACGGTAGCAGCCGTCCCGCAGGCGCTGACCCCGCCGTTTCCGATTCCTGTCTGCCAGTCGACTGTCTCACCGCCGGTGCTGTCGCCGGGTTCAAACTGGATACCGCTTCCACCGCCGCTGCCGGAACCGTCGTGCGAGCAGTCTTCGTCGTTGGTGGGGGCGTACGGGTCATACTCCGCGTAGGAGGTTTTCGGGCCGCAGGTGCTCGCGAGTTCCTGGATATCGCCTTCCGTGTACTCCACGCGGTAGATCGGGACCACGTTTTCTATCGAGCGATCCGCCCGATAGTAGACACGCTTGTGGCAGGAAACGTAGATCCCTGGGTACTTCCACCTGGCCTTTCCGTCATCTGACGTCAGCCCGAGCGGCGAGTATGGCCCGAGCGTTGTATCAACATCGTAGAAGGCGCTGGAGACGCCGCTGCCGATGTTGGATGCGTGGATCCAATCCGCCACGAAGAAGTACTTCTCACCGGACGGCGCCTCGACAGCCACCCGGAACTGGTTGAGCCTGTACGGACAGGCCATTGGCTCCAGTTGGCTATACTGCGCGAACAAATACGAGGGCCAAATAGAAGCGCAGGCGAGGGCTAGAAGAAGTGCAGATATCGGACGTATGCGCATGGTGAGCTCCTCGGATGCGTGATCGAGGGAGACTTGGGGGAGGCGTTCTAACGCGAACGCAGCCGGGCGAGGGCGAGACGCTTACCTGGGCGCTCCGTGCGATCCGCCTCGATCTCCGCCGCCGTGCGATGCTCCCATGTCGGAGCCCACACCTCCTCCAGAATTGACTGCAGTCCCGGATCACCGATGTACCAGAGCTCGTGCATCTCGTTGTTAGTCGATAACAGGAAGGATGAGAGAATCTCCTCGCGCCGTGACACCGGCACGTGCGACAAAAGGCGCTCGAGCGCGTTCACATCGAACCCGCGGCGCACCAGGTCGTGCTGAGATTGCGAGAGGTGGTAGCTCTCGTCACGGGTGGTCATCCTGAGCTCGGTATAGTTCCTGGGTGGTTCCATCGTGCCGAGCGCCCCACCCGTCGTTTCGCACGCTGCCGCGATCGCGGTGAGCGCGAAGACGGTCCCTGCCGAGATGACTCGCCACATCGCAATATCTCCCGGAATGATGTAAATCTTCGCGCACCCGCCATCGTGCGCCCGAACGCAAGTCGTGACCTCCGCAACGCATTCCTGCAGGGTATAGACTCCTATGGAATTGCCAGTACGATAAAGATGGATCGGCACAAAAGGCAAGTTCTTTAAGCGAAGTTGTCTCGTCTAGCCTCGTGCTTGGGCTACTCCGGACCGCCTGCGCCGCATCGACGAGTTGCAGCGCATCAACTTCGGCGTGCACGAGGAGCACATGCGCTACAAGGGCACCATGGTCCGCGACGGCAGCGACCTGGGCCCGCACTACCGCTACGCCGGCGACGGCTTCCCCGGCGCGCCCCAGGTGGTGGAGACGGCCGCGGCGGATTGAGGCCGGTCGGCTTCCCTGCTCACGTGCTGACGTGACTCGGCCCCGGCGATCTGGATCGCCGGGGCCGAATTTCCGCCTGCGTTCTTCCCCGCCCCGGTGCCTCCAAACCTCTCCATCCGTCACTGCGGCGATCATTCACTCCGGAGGCCCGTTGGTCGGGTCGTGGTTCGACCGCTCACGGGGTGCAGCGGGCCGGGCACGACTGGACTTCGTTCGTCTGACAGCAACGCGTGTAGAAGGCGCTCGGCGCCGCCACCTCCTGCCCCTGCACGGTGCCCATCTGCGCGTCCGCATCGTCCGTGGCGAACGACTGCACCGTCAGTTCCTCCACGTTCAGCCTCAGCTTTTCCATGGCGTCCTCACTGGAATGGTGAATGCGCAGGTCCGCGGCGTTCGCGGCCGATGCCAGAGGCCGGCAGAAGAGAGTGCCCGATGTGCCCCCGGGATGCAGTGTACGGCGGACCAGCCACGATACATTGTGACGAACAGAACGGAAAGCGGGATGTGTGAACGTGTCGTCGGCGAGGCGTGGCTCGCCGGCCGGACGTGCACGTCGTTCCTCATCCGCAATGTGGTCACGCTGCGCGCGGATGGCACCTACGCCCAGCAGAGCGAGGCGCGCGCTTGGTGCGACGATGATCCGCCGCCCGTCACGTCGTGGATGCACTACGGCGGCGGGCGCTTCGAGCTGCGCGGCCCCTGCGGCGACACGATCAACCTGTTCGACGCCGAGACTGGCCATTCCGAGCAGCAGAAGGGCGTCTTCTCGGGAAACGAGGTGCGGCTCGAGCGCCTCGTCTTCACGCCCCAGCGGACGGTGCGCTACCGCTACGAGCGTGTGGGCGGCGGCGTGTAGCGAACAGTTGGCGCGGGTTTCTCCGTCGGAATGGGGCTGCGCGACACCGCGTTGAACCGCGTCAGGATTCCCGACATGCCTAGATGACCACCGTCGCTGCGATTTGTTGCAGGTTGTTGCTATGCACCTCTGACGAACGGGCACACACGTGTATTCCCATGCCATGTAATGCTCCCACCAAGTCCTTAATCGTGATATATGGTGCGCACGTTCCGTGATATACTCGACAAAGGATTACCCAATTCGCCAAGAGGATGTTTAGAACGTATAGAGCGTCGCCTGCAGATGCACACCTAATCGCAAATACGCAGTCGGACAGTACGACCGGATCGTCGGCTGTGTAAATTGCAACTTTGTCGCTTTGTGGCTTCCCGACTCGAGGAACTAACACTGCGGGACCACGAACAACGTTATTAGCCCGTGTGACCCCATGATTAGGGCGCTGCACAGTGTTGTTCCGGAGATCTGACGTGTGCACGACAGGTATGTGCCCAGCGCCGAGAGGCAGAACGGAGTGCATCGGGGTGCTTCCCCGAGTAAGTTCAACCTCCACCCTTACGGCGCGAACCTCTTTCCCAACAACCTCAACTTCGCGCGATACCCTGTCGCGGTGGTAACTAATACTTACAGTTTGAGAAGTGCAGTTTGGAAACGCTCCTCTGGGATAACTGTCGAGTAGTTTTAGCGTCCCCGACTCGTTCAGAAAATTGACTGCCGCCTCGTCCTTCGCACTCCTAAGGGCATTGGCAGGGACGATGGCCACCAATTGTCCACCCGGTCGGAGATATTCAACGGCATTCAGGAGGAATGCCATCGCTGGACCACAGAAAAGAGACGTCCCTGTTGCCGGAACAACTCGCCACTGCTCACCACCACGATAGGAAAACGGAGGGTTTGCGAGACACAGCGCCACATCGCCCCGCACAGAACGAAGAACCCGCGAAGCTGCCCGCGAACGCGAAGAATAGAAATCACACGTGCCGATTTTCCACTCGGGTCGTTCCCTGGAAAGTCTGGCCACAGCTTGGCGCGAGATATCGCAAGCAGCGAATTCGCGTCTCGGCCACCTATTCGCAGCTTGTAGGAGCAACTCGCCGCCCCCAGCCGCGAAGTCGGCAATAGAGCCCGGAAGCAGCCGACCAACGTGGCTGATAAGTTCTCGTGCGATCGAGGGCGGCGTGTAGTGGGCGTCGATCATCACTCTACTCGGAAGAGTGGCCATCTAGAACTCGTTATGCGGCGAAGCTTGGGTCGTTCATCATCCCAAGGAACGAGGAGACGTCGTACTCCAAGAGCGTTCGGTCAGAGTCGGTCCGTCCGGCACTCCGTACTGGGTTATCGTAGATGAGTTCACTCATCCCCGGGTGCACCGCATGGAAGATAACGGCACCGAGAGCATGGGGCTTCGTCCCGACCAATGCAACCCTGAGAAGGGTCTCAGGGTGTCGAGTCTGCAGCATTTCGAGAATGTGGTAAACTTCGAAAGGATCATTCGCCGTCGCGAACTTCCGCCGAGTCCAGTTACCATCTCGCTCAAGCGGAATTATGTTGCCTTCGAGGGTGTAGAACGGGTACTCCGCGCGAAATCCAGGAACACCGATCACCGGTACAACAGTCCCAGCGTCCGGTTCAAGCTTCGCAAGCACTGCATCGAAGCGCCACCCTTCGAATCCGAGAAGCGCTACAATCATCGCCTTGTCACTCTCATGTCGCCGAAGACGGACAAGCCCGGGTAACGGGCGTATACCATGCAATTTATCACTCAGTGCGAAGATGTCGCCCGGACGCGGGACTTTCGACTTGGTATAATGCACGGGTTCTACATACACTGCGGCTAATTGAATGCCCGCATTTGGGAATCGGGCCACCCTTAGCACTATTTCCGAAATCAAGGGCGCCCAGACATGGTGACTAAGTCCTGTGATGTCTACATAGACGACTGGGGAAACTGCCAGAATGTGATCTATGAAAGCCTCTACATCGATGCGACTGCGCAGGCGATATTCCCGCCCAGCAACTGTGAACGCAAAACGCTCATATTCCTGTTCTTCCACTCGAAAAAAGTGGCAATCCTGCGTTTCCATCCAACTCTGCGGAAGGTGGCTGCGATTCTCAAGCGACTCTCCGTAGATGTATACCGCGCCAGGACGCACGTTGAAGGAGGCCCGCGAGGTGAAGCGGCCAGTGCAAACCGGCAAGAGAATCCGTTCACTCATATGCTGCCTCGAAAAGACTCAGTTGCCGTGGAAGAGCCTCAGTAGGATCATCGGGCTGTCCGACAGCATTCAGTACCGCCGCCAACCCAGCCTTCAGGTCCACAGAGAGCAGTAGTAGATCCTCACCCGAAATCCTGATCCGACGTTTCTTCTGATAAGGGAATACAAAGAACGCAGCAAAGATTGGATGCACAGAATACTCGGATTCCTTCGCTTCGGTGTGACTCGTCAATTTAGTCGCTGGCCACTTCCGCAGTACCTGATGCATCACCGCGATACGCAACAGATCATCAAGTTCTTGGGCTATCTCCTGAGAAGTGGGACGCGCAAGTACAAATGACGTTGTATCTGGCTGCTTCCCAAGAGAATGGCGCGCTAGAAGATTCAGCAGACGACCGAGGCCAAGTAGCAGGAATGTGAGCCTGTGTCCCTGTGGGTCTAAAGCCTGTACTTCTTGCACGTACTTGCGTCCCACAGCAATACAAGCCTCTGTTTGATCGCGAGCTGATACAGCCTTGCGAATGTCGTTACTTGTAGTGCGGTGGAGTTCAAATGCCCGCTCCACGATTTCCACTAAATAACGAATGTTCCCGCCGGATACCTTTGTGAGGGTATTCCATCCTGAATAGTACTTTTGCAGGCCTTTCCCGGAGTGCTCGCTTATCGTAAATAGCAAGGACTGTCGGTAGTTTTCTCTGTAGCTAGATAGATAGCCTTTGGGATTCAAACTGTATTCAGCCAAGATCTCGGTCAAAGATACACTCTCACTCTCTGCCCGCCGGTGGAGGTAGTACAGGTCGAGATCCGAGAGATCGTTCAACAGCTCGGAGGCGTTAGGGTCCTTCATAACACTCGCGCGAATTGGGGCGATCCGCCGACCTAACCCCAGCAGTCGAGCCTCTTCATCCACCGCAAGGTCTTGAAAATAGGAGGGAATCTCCGGAGGCATGTTTACAAGACCCGCCCTTACAAAGGCGTGAGCCAACCGAGCCTCACATACTTCACGAGCAAAACTCGGGTACTGACCATTACCAAAACGTTCCGATAGATCGATCAGGTCGTAGTCTGCCGGATGCGTCAAGATTTCACCATTAAGGGTGGCTTTGGTCCGCCATCCCGAGTCTTTCATTCCAATCTTGAACGCAAACTTGTCACGGCCATGCTTGATGAGCGTGTTGAACAGAGATTGTTGCGTTTCGTCCAAGTTCTCAAATTCGTCAACAACTATGTAAAAAACCTTTCCACTGAAGGCATCAGTTGAAATCAGGGCCTCCGCTAAGTACTCGATCGGCACGCTTTGCATGCTCAGCGGGGCATTTGCGCGATCCGCAACGGAGTTGATGCTAGCTTCCAAAGTAACCAGCGCTTCACTCACCTTAGACGCGAGCTCGTTTATCGTCGCCGCACCCGTGATGTGGAGAGCAGTCCCAACTTTCGCTAGTCTGGATTGTGGCACCGTGACAGTTGTTCCAGTCGTGTTTTCAAACCAAAGGACATACTCACAAAACATCGCTACGATTTCCAAGTTAACATAGTGTGCAAACAGCCTTATCCACTGCTTGGGCTCGAGCTCAGGCCCAGCAAAAGCTGTAACCCGGTTAGAATCGATGCACCAATACAGTCCGACGTACGGGGCGTTAACAGCGGCTGCGGCAGACTTGCCACTTAACTCGAAATGCCCTCTATAGGAAAGGCTCTTTAATACACTGGTTTTACCTGTCCCCCGTCCTCCGATGAGTGCAGTCGGCCTCGGCTCTTCCAATTCCGGAAAGTACCCGGGTTTCTGGAACAGACGAAAAACATCCCCACGTAGCCACTCGGCCTTATACCGACCGAATACCGCCCGTAAAGCGGTGAATACATCCTCTTGCATTTACGGCCTCCTGAACAACGGTTGCCAGCCATTCGCGTTCCAGTACAGAATCGTTAGGCAGGCATCGGGAATGGTGTCGTCAATCGCCAACGCTAGTCCTAACTCTCGGTATCCGCACCAATCGTCCGGCACGGATCCATCGCCGAGTGGAATCCCGGCGCGCGCGCTCGCCTCGTAGATAACATCTCGGGCTTTCTGTTGCACTTCCGGCGATGGCCAAAGCACTGACTCAGGGTGGAAGGCGGAATATTCCTCCCCTACGACATGCCCTGGTAGAAACAGGACGTTCGATGCACATCGATCAATGCTCCGAACTGCCATGTGGGAACTGAGTATCGGAATATACGCCAAAAGTCCTGCACCACCTGCCGAGTTGAAAGACCAACGCCGTCCAGCGATCATGTAGGGTCTATGCCAAGTCTCACAAAATTGATTCCCACTTCCGGCGAAATCATCAAGAAAGATTAGTGGTCTAGACGGATCTAAAATACGCGCGGAAAGCGCATCAACTGGATCCATATACTGCTCTTGCTCTAGCCCAAGAATTGTTCTCGCCTTGCGGAGGTAGGTGCGCCCGCTGTCTGTAGCTCCTGGTCGTTCGTCCGTCGGATACGTGATAATCACGCTTTCCCGAAACCCGTCCCAAAGATTTATCCGTTCAGCAGGCGCACTCGAAGGGTCTGCCACGTAGTGGCTCAGTCGATGGAAAGCAGTGCTGAGAATCTTTTTGGTAAGCTCCGGTGCGAAGTATGAAAATCCATCGAGAAGAGCGACAGCAACGTCCAGTTCGTCATCCCGGAAATTTGTAAGCCAACCTTCCGGGTCAAAACTAAATTCCAATGGCCAGATTGCTGCCTTCTTAAAGAACTCCAGCTTCTCACGCACTCTCACAATATCGCGATCATACAGCATTCGTGACCTTGGGCGATTGTCAGTGTGAAAACGTTTGCGGGACCTTCAAATTACGCAGCCTCCATCTCTTCAGCAAATGCTGCCAGCTCTTGAAGACGTTCTCGCGCCAATCGCCCCAGCACGGATCGCCAGTCCTCAGGCGGTGAGCGGTAGGCGGAACTGGCTGGGTCCAACCGCGCCCGCGCGATCGAGCTGATCGACACGCCGGCGGCCTCAGCGATCTCGTCGGCGGTGATGCGGCGGGTCAGGATGTCGGTGGCTTCCTTGAAATCCATCGCGCGAATTGGATAGAATGCTCTTGACAGAACAGCGGATTGGATATATTATTCTATCCAGCAGGGCAAAAAGCAAGGCTGGCCGAATCTCCCGCGAAGAAGCCTCGGCCAGCCCATTCGCGAACCGACCCGAAGGCCGCCCGCTCGCCAAAGGTAGCCCTGCCGGGCGCCGAGGGTCAAGCCAGCCAGGAGGTGCACGATGGCCGATGCACAGCAGGGCGCCGCTCCCGCCGCCACGGAACCCGCCGGCTACACCATCCAGAAGAAGAAGGACACGCGGTGGTGGGACATGCGCGACCACGCGGGCGAGCTGGTGTGCCTCACGGTGTACCGGCGTGGCGCGAGAGAGGTGGTGCGGCGCTTGGCGGCGTGACGCACGAGAATGCCCCGGCAGCGCAGGCGCCGGGGCATTCGGTTTTTGTCTCTCCCTTCGTATCCTTCCGGCTCGGCAGCGTTTGCGAAACGCGGCACGATCATGGAAACCCGGAGCAGCGTTATGGAGCGGCCAGCACCCGAAGCGATTTTCCTCGCCACACCCGACCTGGATTTCCGCCTCACGGACGCTGACCGCGCGCGGCTTACATCCGGCGTGGACCTGACCGCGTTCGAGGCGCTGCTCGCACGAATGCGGCCCGAATTCCGTGCGAGAATGGTGGATGATCTGGCGGAGATCTGTGCAGTTGGCAGAGTGTCGTTCGGCCCGCCGTCGTTCCCCGGAATCACGGACCCTGAGATTCTCCGGCTGCTCGAGGCAGCCTTCAGGTTCCCTGATCGCGAATGATCGGTTGCCACGGAACCCGCCGGCTACACCTACCAGAAGAAGAAGGACACGCGCTGGTGGGAGGTGCGCGACCCCGCGGGCGAGCTGGTGTGCCTCACGGTGTACCGGCGCGGCGCGCGGGAGGTGGTGCGGCGCCTGGCCGCGTGACGCAGGAGGATGCCCCGGCGCGCAGGCGCCGGGGCTTTTGCCACCTCGGATCGCCAGCTCGTTCCACGGTCCGGGAAAGTCTTGAACCTGCGTCCGTCTCACTTCTGATCTGCCGCACTTCACCGCATCAGAAGGGAGACGACCATGGCCAGACGGTACACGGGCAACATGTAAGGCCAGCAGTATTTGGCGAACACCAGCCCCAGCAAGAAGGAGGTCCACGATCTGGACAACGAAAAGACCGGCAAGAACGAGTGCCAGATCGACGAGATCATCGCCGCGGGCAACGACAAGCCGTACGACACGCAGAAGGCGGCGAATGACGCCGGCTACGATAACTGCGCATACTGCATCGGCAATTCGAAACGATAAGCAGCAGCCGCATCGCAAGCTTGGGAGCGATGAATGAAGAATGCCCGGGCAATCACTCGCCGGGGCATTCGTGTTCTGGCCCGCCCCAGGTGGGTCCGATCCGAGCGGCAAAGGAGCAGAGCTGGATGAGCGCGTCGCGGCCTGCAGGGGCGGAAGCTGGGGCGGAGGGTGTCAGAACGGCGGGCGATGAAACATCCTATTGTGGTACATGAGATGAGATGGCGATTTCCCACCATCTTCCCGATCAGGAGAGCCCACCATGCGAACCGCGGCACTCACCCTTCTCCTCCTTTGTTCGCTCGCCTTCCCGGCGCGCGCGCAGGACGCGGCGGCGTATCGCACGCTGCTGGCACGCGCGCAGGCGGGGGACACCACCGTGGACTATACGGCGCTGCGGAAGGCATGGGCCGCGTCGCCGGAGTATGCGCCCTACGGCTCCGACGCCGACGAGCACGCCGACAGCATGCGGGCGGCGCTCCAGCGGCGCGACTGGGCACGCGCGGTCCGCGAGGCCGACGCGGTGCTGGCGGTGACCTGGCTCGACGCCCGCACACACGCGATGAAGGCGTACGCCGCCGAGCAACTGGGCGACACGGAGGCGGCGGGCCGCGAACGCGGGGTGGTTGCGCGCATCGTCCAGTCGGTGGCCGCGAGCGGAAAGGGGACGCAGCAGTCGCCGTTCGTGGTGGTGACCGTGGCGGAGGAGTATGCGTACCTGGGGGTGAACGGCTTCGAGCGTGGCGACCAGGCGCTGGATCGCTGCGGTAGTCGCGCGTGCGACAGGATGGAGGCGGCCAACCCGGCTACCGGAGAAAAACGCACCTTCTACTTCGACGTCACCCTCCCCACCGAGCACCTCCGGCGGGCGCTGGGCGGTGGCGGCAAGAAGCCGTAGCCGTCTCCCGGGCAGCGCCGGGGCATTCACGTGTGCGGGCAATCCCGGCACCGGCGTGGGTGAGGCACCCCGCGCCGCTTCCCCGATCCTGACACAATCTGCTGGATGAGAGTTGGTTTCCGCGTTACACTGGATGGGTTGCGACACGAGCCGAGTTCCCCCCACACACGCGGAGCCACACCGATGAAAAAGCTCAGGCTGGAGCCGGATAGCCTTTCCGTGGAGTCGTTCGCCACGCCCCCGGCCATGCAGCAGACCGGGACGGTGCGCGCCCGCGGCTGCACGATGGACGATAGCTGCTACTGCGAGACGGCGTACGCGGTCTGCGGCACCGGCCCCGCCACCATCTACTCGTGCGACGAATCGGTGAACGGAATCTGCGAGCTCACCGTGGACGAGACGTGCGAACGCACGGCGGTGGACTGCCCGGACACCTCCTACCAGGTGTGCGGCACGCGCCAGATCACCCCCGTGTGCTGACGGCGCGGAGCACGGCTCCCGGCGTGCGGCGCCCTGCGGCGTGACGCTCGAGGCGGCAGGGATGATGACGAGCCGTGCCCCGGCGCTGGACTGCGCCGGGGCACGGCGGCTCACGGGAGCTGGGTGGGGCTGGGGCGTCGAGGGAGCGCCGCGGCCTTCCCTCCCGGTTACGTCAGCGCATGTACAGCGAGCCCGTGTCGGGGTCCACGTACACGTGCTTCAGCTTCGCCCCGTGGTCCGGCGCCGAGTCGGCCGAGGGGATGCCGCTGATCTTGAAGCCGGGCCCGTGCACGGTCAGCGCGCCGGCCACGGCGAGCGTCCCCACGCTCAGCGCGCCCGCCACGCTCAGCGCGCCCGACACCGCCGCCGAGCCGCCCACGGTGAGCGAGGTGGCGCGGAGATCGCCGTTCACGTCCAGCAGGGCCTGCGGCTTCTCGGTTCCAATCCCCACCCGGGCCGTCCGGTCGCGGGAGATCACCACGTTGTTGCCGATGGGGTTCACCTGCAGCGGCTTGCCCCCGTGGCTCTGGACCCACGAGAACTCCCGCTCGACGCCCATCCGCAGGTTGGAGCGGCCGGTGTCGCCGATGATGAAGCTGGGGCCGCTGGGATCGTTCCAGGGCACCTGGACCTGGAACGCCGCCGGCTCGGTGGCGGTGCCCAGCTGCACCTTGCTGGTGGAGAGCGAGAGGGTGCTCGACACGCCCGTGGCGTCCTGCACGCGCTGCATGGCCCCGGTAAGCGGAGCGCGAACCCCCAGGTTCTGGAGGGCGACGTCGGCGGCGGCGATCTGGATGCCCTCGGGCGCGGCGTTCTCGGTGGTCGACATTGTGTGTTGTGCCTTGCATTGACCCATGAAGATCCGGCGGATGCCGGTGCGCTTCCGAGGAATCGAAAGACGCGGTACCATGACGGCGGGCGTCCGGACGCCCCTCGCGCAGAGCGACTGCGCACCGGTCCCTGAAAGCACGGATGGAGCCACGATCCGCGATTCCCGGCAAACCTGCCGCGTGCAAATAGTTGCGTATTCCGGTCCTTGCACGTGGCCAGCCGGCGCCTGCATCGCCCCGGTGTTGCCCTGCATCGTTCCACGTGCGCTTTCGATACACCCTGAAGGAACGAAGCGCGATGGCGGATTCGAGCTGGTCAGCCCGCATCCGCCCGCCGCGTGAGAGAGGGGCGGACCGGGGCCACTCGCGGCGGCATCGCTGGAAGCCCATGTCCCGAATCACAACCTGCGCGGATGCCTGAACGAAATTTCGACGTGATCGTCGCCGGCCTGGGGGCGATGGGGAGCGCAACGGCGTACCACCTGGCGGCACGCGGGAAGCGGGTGCTGGGGCTGGACCGGTTCGCGCCCGGCCACGCGATGGGCTCGTCGCACGGCGACAGCCGCATCATCCGGGAGATGTACTTCGAGCACCCGCTCTACGTGCCGCTGGTGCAGCGCGCCTACGAACGGTGGCGGGCGCTGGAGCGCGACGCCGCCACGCCGCTGATGACGCTGAACGGCGGGCTGATGATCGGCCCGCCCGACGGGATGCTGGTGGGCGGCACCCTCCGCAGCGCCGCCGAGCACGGCCTCCCCTGCCAGCTGCTGCGGCCCCGCGAGGTGGCGGCGCGCTTCCCCGCGTTCCGCCTGGCGGACGGGCTGGTGGCCGTGCACGACCCGCGCGCCGGCTTCCTGCGCCCGCAGGCGTGCGTGGACGCGCACCTGGCGCTGGCCGCGCGCCTGGGCGCCGGGCTCCGCTTCGAAGAGCCGGTGCTCTCGTGGGAAGGGGACGGCGAAGGGGTGCGCGTCCGCACGGCGGAGGGATCGTACACGGCCGGATCGCTCGTCATCACCGCCGGCGCGTGGGCGCGCGAGCTGCTGCGGGACCTCGACCTTCCGCTCGTCGTGGAGCGCCAGGTGGTCTTCTGGTTCGATCCGCCCGCCGCGGACAATCGGTACGAGCCGGACCGGTGCCCCATCTACGCATGGGAGCACACGCCGGGGTTCATCGGCTACGGCTTCCCGCGGCTGGAGCGGGGGATGAAGGCCGCGCTGATGCACCAGGGCGAGGTCTCGGCGCACCCCGACGCCGTCCGCCGCACCATCGATGCGGACGAGGTGGAGCCGGTCCGCGCGGCGCTCACGCAGATGCTTCCCGGCGTGGCCGGCGCCTCGGTGCGCGAGCGCGCGGTGTGCCTGTTCACCAACACCCCCGACACCGATTTCGCCATCGGCTTCCACCCCGCGCACCCGCGGGTGCTGGTCTCCAGCCCGTGCTCGGGCCACGGCTTCAAGTTCGCCGCCGCCATCGGCGAGCTCCACGCCGACCTGCTGACCGAGGGCCGCTCCCGCTTCGACCTGGCACCGTTCCGGCTGGACCGGTTCATCCGGCCGCCTGATTGACAGCCATCGCCGGATTGCGGCAGGCCGTGGACGCGCTTCGTGCGCGCCCACGGCCATTTTCGTTTCTCCGCCATCGTTCCCACGAACCGGGCGTGCCGTGTCTCATCCGCCTTGCGGTGACGGGCCCAGGCGGCGGAGGCGCAGGTGCACCGATGCGGTGGACGGGGCGAAGCGTCCGTCCAGCTCCCCTCACCGCACGATGACCGTGCCCTGCATCGCCGCGCCGTGGACGGCGCACTGGTAGGCATACGTGCCGGGCGCGGTGGGCATCGTCAGCTGCTGGGTGCCGGAGGTGAAAATCGGCGTGCCCCCGATGGCCGATGACGCGAAGCTTGCGCTGTGGCGCGCGTTGTCGAGGTTGGTCCACGTGACCACCGCGCCGGGCGATACGGTGATCGTGGCCGGGCGATAGGAGTTCGCCTGGATGCTGACCGCGCCGGGCGCCGGCGTGGGAGTCGTCGGCGTGGTGGGTGTGATCGGCGTCCCAGGCGTCGCCGGCGTGGTGGCCGTGGGCGCGAACGGATTGGCGAAGCGCGGCGCGTTCAGGAACGTGGAATCGGTGAGCGTGTTGAGGAAGGCGAGGAGCGCCGCCTTCTGCGCCGCGGTCAGGTTCAGGCGCCGGGGCGTGCCGTCGGGGTTGCGCAGCCGCCGGTCGAGGCCGGGGTTGGGCTGCACGCCGGAGTCGTAGAACTCGATGACCTGGCCCAGCGAGGTGAAGCGCCCGTCGTGCATGAAGCGCGGCCGCACCGCCACGTTGCGCAGCGACGGCACCTTGAAGGCGCCGCGGCCGGCCCCCGTGTCGGCGCTCACCGCGTCGAGCCCGGTGTTGTGGACCGAGTCGCTCACCTGCGCCGCCGTGGTGTGGCACCCCGCGCAGCCGCTCACGCGGAACAGCCGCTCGCCGTCCAGCTCCTGCGGTGTGAACACCGCGGCGAAGTTGGGCGTGCCCGCGGGCGTGAAGGCGCGGTCGTAGCGCGAGTCCTTCGACACCAGCGAGCGCACGTACTGGGCGAGCGCCTTCGACACGCGGTCGCTGGTGACGGTGGGCGAGCCGAACGCGGCCGTGAAGAGCGCCGGGTAGTAGCGCGTGGCCTGGAGCTTGGCCACCAGGTTGTCGAGCGGCATCCCCATCTCGGTGCCGTCCTGGATCGGCCCGAGCACCTGCGCCTCGAGCGAGGGCGCGCGCTCGTCCCAGAAGAAGCGCCCGCGGCGGTAGAAGCGCGCGTTCACCAGCGCCGGCGCGTGCCGCGCGGTGAGCCCGCCCGCGAAGCCCACGCTGCGCGCCGGCGAGTCGGAGAAGCTGGCGAAGGGGCTGTGGCACCCCGCGCAGCTGAGCCCGTCGTTCGCCGACACGCGCGTGTCGTAGAAGAGCACGCGGCCCAGCGTGGCGCCGGCGTCGGTGATCGGGTTGTCGCCCGGCGTGTTGTCGGCCGCCACCACCGGCCCGCCGGGCGCGTTCGCCAGGAAGTGCGCGGGAAGGGGGTTGGCGGCGTCGTTGTACGGGAACGGGACGGGCGGCAGCGTGGGCGTGGGGAGCCCCTGCGCGAACGCGGAGATGGCGAAGCGGTCGCTGGCCGTGCGCCCCGCCGCGTCGGTCGCGGTGAGGGTCGCCCAGGTCACCCCCGGCGCCAGCGGCTGCCCCACCACCGTGGCGCCCTGCGCCGAGAGCCCGTTGGCCGCCCCCTCGAAGGTGATGCGGTACTGCAGCGTGCTTCCGCCGGTGAACGCCGCGCCCCCCTGCGTGGCGTCGTAGCTCACCGGCTGCCCCACGGTGACGCCCACGGCCACGTTCGGGGTGGCGAGCGCCGGCGCCGGTCCGTCGCGCGGGCTGTCCACGGGTGACGGGGCGTCGTCGCAGGCCACGGCGGCGGTGATGCAGAGGAGCACGGCGGCAAGGCACGGGGGAAGGCGCATGGGAGGCCTCGGGCGTCGGGTGAGGGAGAGCGGCACGGGAGCCGTTCGTCATGGAAACACTCACCGTGGCCGCCACCCTACGCGGCCCGGGCGCCAGGCTCGTACAGCACCCGGCGCGTGGAGAGCGCATCCGTCACCTCACTTGACCACGCGCGCCCGGCGTTCATTCCACGACACCCCTCGCCGAGCGTTGAAGGACCGCGCGGAAGCAGAACGGGGCGCCATCGATGGCGCCCCGCCTGTTTCAGAGCTGATCAGCCGCCCGGCTCGGGCTTCGGCTTTGGAGCCGCACCGGCTCCGCCTTCCTGGCGCTGGCGGTTCCGCTCGTTCGCCTGCCCTTCCGGGTGCTCATCGTTCATCCCCCGCGCGCGCTGGTCGGGCGGATTCTGTTTCTCGATCCCCTTCTGTGCCATTTCGACCTCCTGGTGGTGAGAGCCGTCAGCGCACGTCATCCGACCAAGACAGCTCGCAAGGGTTCGGCCATTCCCCGCTGATCCCTCAACGAACGACGTTCCCGCAGGTGTCCGCTTATGGGACGAGAAATCCCACAGGCGGTCACGACACGCACCCGCCTTCATTCGGCTATACGCATCTAAATCATATCCCCACATCGACTTAGATGCACGGCGGGATACGGCACGCTCCTTCCTTTGGATGAGACCCGTTCGCGGCGCACATCCCACCGCCGCACGGCACATCGCGAAGGAACCATGCACACCCTCGACATCCCCCTGATCGCGGCCGTCTGGCTGGGGAGCAGCATCGTGGCGCTGCCGCTGCTGGCGTTCACGGCGCGCTTCGGCCTGGTGCCGCTCGTGGAAGCCGTCGCCGAGGCGCGCGCCGCGGGCCGGGCGCCTTGCCCCTCCGACGCGGCCGAAGCGCGGCTGGCCCGGATGGAGCGCGCGATGGCGGCGCTCGCGGCGCGCGTCGACCGCATCGCCGCCGCGCGCGGCACGCTTCCCTGCCCCGCCGCCGCCCTGGCGTTCGCCTCCACACAGCACGACGCGCCGCGCCAGGTCCCCACGCACGCACATCCAGCCACGGGAGGGCACGATGGACATCCCGCGCACTGACCGGCGCAAGCCGCGGCGCTGGATCTACGTGGCCGCCGGCGTGGGGGTGCTGGGCGTGGCCACCGTCGCCCTGGCCCGCGTGGGCCCCGCGGCGCCGGCCGTGGAGTCGGGCGCCGTGTGGACCGACACCGTGCGGCGCGGCGAGATGCTGCGGCAGGTGCGCGGGCCGGGAACGCTGGTGTCGCAGGACATCCGCTGGATCAGCGCGGTCACGCAGGGGCGCGTGGAGCGGAAGCTGGTGGAGCCCGGCACCGAGGTGAAGGCCGGCACGGTCCTGCTCGTCCTCAGCAACCCCGACGTCGAACGCAACGCGCTGGAGGCCGAGCGCCAGCTCCGCTCGGCCGAGGCCGACCTGACCACGCTGCGCGCCACCCTGCAGGGGCAGATCCTGGCGCAGCAGTCCAACGCGTCGCAGGTGCAGGCGCAGTACAACGAGGCCGCCCGCCAGGCGCGCTCCGCCGACGGCCTGGCGCAGCGCGAGCTGATCTCGCGGCAGGAGCTGGAGCGCGCCCGCGACAACGCGAGCGACCTGCAGACGCGCCTTTCCGTGGAGCAGGAGCGGCTCCGGCAGCAGCGCGGCTCGCTGCAGCAGCAGCTGTCCGCGCAGCAGAGCCAGGTGGAGATGCTCCGCCGCCTGGCCGCGTTCAGCCAGCAGCAGATCGCGTCGATGCAGGTGCGCTCGCCGCAGGACGGCGTGCTGCAGGAGCTTCCCGTCGAGCTCGGCCAGTGGGTGCAGAGCGGCGCCACGCTCGCCAAGGTGGTTCAGCCCGGGCGCCTGAAGGCCGTGCTGCGCATCGCCGAGACGCAGGCGCGCGACATCACCCTGGGCCAGCCCGCGCAGGTGGACACGCGCAACGGCGTCGTGGCCGGCCGCGTGGTGCGCATCGACCCGGCGGCGCAGAACGGCACGGTGACGGTGGACGTGGCGCTGGAGGGGGCGCTCCCGCGGGGCGCCCGGCCCGACCTGAGCGTGGACGGGACGATCGAGATCGAGCGGCTGCGCGACGTGACCTACGTGGGCCGGCCGGCGTACGGCCAGGCCGAGGGAACGCTGGCCATGTTCCGCGTCCTTCCGGGCGGCCGCGAGGCCGAGCGCGTGCGCGTCACGCTGGGCCGCGGCAGCGCCAACAGCATCGAGATCCGCGGCGGCGCCCGCCCCGGCGACATCCTGATCCTCTCCGACATGTCGCAGTACGAGCAGTACCCGCGCGTGCGGCTGAAGTAGGTTCGATACGGCGCGGGGAGCCGACCCAGGCGCATGCCGCGGCGAGCCCCCCTCCCCCGGCCCCTCCCCCCGCTGCGCGGGGGGAGGGGGGAACGGCAGACGAGGTTGCGAATCGAAGCCTCGAGACGGACCGCGGTTCATCAACCAGCAACGTGAAACCCACCCGGGCGCGAGCCCTTCATCCCCAGGGAGACCCGCAGATGTCCACCCAGAACTCGCCCGTGATCCGCCTGGACGGCGTGAAGAAGGTGTTCTACACCGACGAGATGGAGACCCACGCGCTGGAGGAGGTGCACCTGGAGGTGGCGCGCGGCGACTACCTGGCCATCGCCGGGCCCAGCGGCAGCGGCAAGACCACGCTCCTGTCGCTGCTGGGGCTGCTCGACTCGGTCACCAGCGGCACCTACCACCTGAACGGCAACGACGTGTCGCGCCTGAGCGCCGCCGAGCGCGCGCGCATCCGCAACCGCGAGATCGGCTTCGTGTTCCAGGCCTTCAACCTGATCGGCGACGCCACCGTGGCCGAGAACGTGGAGCTGCCGCTCACCTACCGCGGGATGCCGGCGGCCGAGCGCCGGCAGCGCGTGGCCGAGGCGCTGGAAAAGGTAGGGATGAGCCACCGCATGCGGCACTACCCCAGCCAGCTCTCCGGCGGCCAGCAGCAGCGCGTGGCCGTGGCCCGCGCCATCGCCGGCAAGCCGTCGATCCTGCTGGCCGACGAGCCCACCGGGAACCTCGACTCCACCAACGGCGAGGCGGTGATGGACCTGCTGGCCGGGCTCCACCGCGAGGGCGCCACCATTTGCATGGTCACCCACGACCCGCGCTACGCCGAGCACGCCGCGCGCACCATCCACCTGTTCGACGGGCGCGTGGTGCGCGACGAGCGCAGCCCGCTGGCGGCCGCGCTGGAGCGCAGCGGCTTCGAGGTGGCGTGATGGACCTGCTGCTGCAGGACCTTCGCTACGGCGCCCGCCGCCTGGCGCGCGACCCGGCGTTCACGCTGATCGCCGTGGTGTGCCTGGCGCTGGGGATCGGCGCCAACACCACGGTGCTCACCGCGGTCAACACGCTGCTGCTGCGCCCCCTCCCCTTCGCCGACCCCGACCGGCTGATGGCGCTGTACAGCGTTGCCCCCGACGCGGCTGGCGACACGCGCTTCGGGCACGAGAGCCTGTCGTATCCCGATTTCGAGGACTGGGGGAACCTGGACGGCGCGCTGACCGCCACGGCGGCGTACACCAACGCCATGGTGAACCTGGGCGGGATCGACGAGCCGCAGCGGCTGCAGGCCGCGCGGGTGACCGCGTCGCTCTTCCCCGTGCTGGGCGTGAGGATGGCGCTGGGGCGCGGCTTCGTTCCCGCGGAGGACCGCGGGGGGAGGGTGGTGGTCCTCTCGCACGACCTGTGGCAGAGCCGCTTCGGCGGCGACCGGCGGGTGCTGGGGAGCACGGTGAGCCTCGACGGCGAGCCGTACACCGTGGTGGGGGTGATGCAGCCCCGCATCCAGTTCCCCGAGACGGCCCGCCTCTGGCTCCCCATCGACCCGCCCACCGGCGCCGACGCGCGCGGCTACCGCAACTTCAACGTGATCGGCCGGCTGGCGCCGGGCGTGACCGTGCGGCAGGCCGGCGCGCGCGCCGCCGCCCGGGCGAGCCAGCTGGCCGAACGCTACCCGCAGGACGACGCGCGGCGCGGCGGCGGCGTGCAGCCGTACCGCGAGATCTTCTCGAGCCAGGTGCGGCCGATGATGCTGATCATGCTCGGCGCCGTGAGCTTCGTGCTGCTGATCGCCTGCGCCAACGTGGCCAACCTGCTGCTGGCGCGCGGCACCACCCGCCGGCGCGAGATCGCCGTGCGGCTGGCCGTGGGCGCCGGGCGCGGCCGGGTGATCCGCCAGCTGCTCACCGAGAGCCTGCTGATCGCGCTCTTGGGCGGCATCCTGGGCGCGCTGCTGGGCACCTGGGGGATGGACGCGCTCACCGCCAGCCTCCCCGCCGACCTCCCGTTCTGGATGGTGTTCAACGTGGACGGCCGCGTGCTGGCCATGACGCTGGGGATCGCCGCGGCCAGCGCGCTGGCGTTCGGCCTGGTCCCCGCGCTGCGCGCCTCGCGGCTGGACCTGGTGAGCGAGCTGAAGGACGGCGGGCGCGGCACCACCGGCGTGCGCTCGGGGCGGCTGCAGGCCGGGCTGGTGGTGGTGCAGCTGGCGCTCTCCCTGGTCCTCCTGGTGGGCGCCACGCTGATGATCCGCTCGTTCATGCGGCTGCACACGGCGAGCCCCGGCTTCCGCGCCGGGAACGTGCTCACGCTGCAGACCTCGCTGCAGGGCCCGCGCTACCCCGCCGGCTCCGCGGTCACCCTGGGGTACGGGCAGATGCTGGAGCGCATCCGCGCGCTGCCGGGGGTGAAGGGCGCGGCCGCCATCTCCAGCCTCCCCGTGGCGGACTGCTGCAGCAGCAGCACCTTCTTCGCCGAGGGGCGCGACTATCCCGCCGGCAGCGCCCCCGAGGCGCTGACCAGCGCGGCCACGCCCGGCTACTTCGCCACGCTGGGCATCCCCCTGCTGGCGGGGCGCGAGTTCAACGGCGCCGACCGCGAGGGCGTGCCGCGGGTGGCCATCGTCAACCGCGTCATGGCCGAGCGCACGTGGCCGGGGCAGAGCGCGCTGGGGAAGCGCTTCCGCTTCGGCGCCGCCGACACCACCTGGTTCACGGTGGTGGGCGTGGCGCGCGAGACCAAGTACCACAAGCTGAACGACCCGGACCTGCCGCAGCTGTACCTGGCGCACGCGCAGCAGCCGTGGCGCACCCTTTCGATCGTGGTGCGCACCGCGGGCGAGCCGGCGGCGCTGGCCCCCGCGGTGCGCCAGGCGGTGCGCGCGCTGGACCCCGACCTGCCGCTCACCCGCGTGCAGGGGATGGCCGAGGTGGTGCGGCTGCGGATGTTCGAGTCGCGCGTGTACGGGTCGATGTTCGCGGTGTTCGCGCTGGTGGCGCTGCTGCTGGCCAGCGTGGGGCTGTACGGGGTGATGAGCTACACGGTGGCGCAGCGCACGCACGAGGTGGGGGTGCGCATCGCCCTGGGCGCGCCGCCGGCCGGGGTGATCCGGCTGATGGTGCGCCGCGGCGCCCGGCTGATCGCCATCGGCCTGGCCATCGGCATCCCGGCGGCGTTCGCGCTGGCGCAGGTGCTGCGCGGCGCGCTGTACGGCGTGTCGGCCAGCAACCCGGCCACCTTCCTGGCCATCGCCGCGCTCCTCTCGGCCGTGGCGCTGGCCGCCGCGTACATCCCCGCCCGCCGTGCCGCCCGCGTGGAGCCGATGACCGCGCTGCGCATGGAGTAACACCCCAGTCGCCGCCAGGCCTTGTGCACCGGCGGCTGAAGCCGCGGCAACAACGACGAAAAGCCTCGCAAACCGCGCGAGGCTCCAACAGCCTGAACCTCGTGTGACCACGTTCGTCCTCCGTGGCCGCGCGCAGCGCGGCGGAAGACTCGGGATGAGACGGGAAGCCCTTGCGCGGCATCAGCATGCGCAGTGCGTTACCGAAACACGACCGGACGATGTCATCCTGAGGAGCGTCCGCGCCGGAACCGCGTCCGCACGGATGGCGGGGCGCGGCGAAGGATCTATCGCCGACGGCGCGCTCCGGCCGGTGTGACGCATCGGCCGGCGGCGGAATCCTTCGAGCCCGCGGAGGCGTCCGCATGCCGCAAGGACGGGCAGCCGGGCCGCGGGATGACAGGTAGGCTCTTACACAATCATACGTTGCGTCGGCTCGTGCCGGCTGCGACTCGCCCTCTGCACAACCGGAGCCGCATGGATTCGCTCCTGAACGACCTTCGCTACGCCCTGCGCGCGTTCGCGCGCGCGCCGGGGTTCGCGCTCACGGCGGTGCTCACGCTGGCGCTGGGGATCGGCGTGAACACGGCGGTGTTCAGCGTCGCCAACGCGGTGCTGCTGCGCCCGCCCGAGGCGCGCGACCCGGGGCGCATCGCCCGCGTGTACCGCAACGACCACTCGCCGCTCGCGTGGCGCGAGTTCGACTTCGTGCGCCAGCACAGCCGCTCGTTCGGCAGCATGTGGGCCGAGCGCAACGCCGTGCTCGCGCTGGAGACGCGCGCGGGGAACGAGAAGGTGCAGGCCGAGCTGGTCTCGGGGAGCTACTTCCCCGCCCTGGGCGTCACCGCCGCGCTGGGCCGGCTGATCGCGCCGGCCGACGATTCCATCCCCGGCGCCAGCCCCGTGGTGGTGCTCAGCCACCGCTACTGGCGCGACCGTTTCGGCGGCGACTCGGCCATCGTGGGGCGCACCATCCGGCTGAACGGCCGCGCCTACACCGTGGCCGGCGTGGCGCGCGAGGGCTTCGCCAACGCCTTCCCCGGCTTCGCGCCCCAGCTGTGGGCGCCCATGGCCGAGATGCGGCCGCTGACCGGCGTGGACGTGCGCGACGCGGGAAGCGTGTACGTGGCGGGGCGGCTGAACCGGGGCATCGGGCTGGGCCAGGCCAACGCCGACGCGCGCGTGCTGGCCGCCGAGCTGACCCGGCAGGACCCCGCGCGCCGCGACCCCGTGCGGCTGTGGGTGGGGCACGCGCGCGGGCTCACGCAGGAGTTGCGCGGCGGCGCCGCGGCCATCGTGGGCGCGCTGCAGGTGGTGACGCTGCTGGTGCTGCTGATCGCCTGCACCAACGTGGCCAACCTGCTGCTGGCCCGGGCGGCCGCGCGGCGGCGCGAGATCGGGATCCGGCTGGCGGTGGGCGCGTCGCGCTGGCGGCTGGTGCGGCAGCTGCTCACCGAGAGCGTGCTGCTGGCGCTGGCCGGCGGCACGCTGGGGCTCCTCCTTTCCTCGTGGCTGCTGGCGCTGGCCATGACCGCGGTCCCCGCCGGAACGCCGGTGAACCTGGACCTGTCGTTGGACGGGCGGGTGCTGGGCTTCACGGTGGCCGCGTCGCTCTTCGCGGGGATCGTGTTCGGCCTGGCGCCGGCGTTCCGCGCCTCGCGCCCCGACGTGCTCACCGCGCTCAAGGAAGACACCACGGCGCCGCGGCGGTCGCGGCTGCGCGCCCTGCTGGTGGGGGCGCAGGTGGCGCTCTGCACGGTTCTGCTCGCCGGCTCCGCGCTCTTCCTGCGCTCGCTGGGCAACGCCAGCCGCATCGACCCCGGCTTCGACCCCGCGCCGCTGCTGGTGATGCCGGTCGACCTCCGCCTCGGCAGGTACGACGAGCGCACCGGCCCCGAGTTCTACCGGCGGCTGCTGGAGGGCGTGGGGCGGATCCCCGGCGTGCGCTCGGCCTCGCTGCAGCAGGTGATGCCGCTGCAGGGCGACAACATGGAAACGCGCTTCACCCTCGAGGGCGAGGGCGACGACGCGGCCCGGCGCGTCAGCAACTTCGACGTGGTGAGTGCCGGCTACTTCCGCACCCTCGGCATCCCCGTGCTGCGCGGCCGCGAGTTCGGCGCGGGCGACCGGGCCCAGGCGCCCCCCGTGGCCATCGTCAACCAGACCTTCGCCCGCCGCAACTTCCCGAACGGCGACGCCCTGGGCCGGCGCGTGAGCACGAACGGGGCACAGGGGCCGTTCCTGACCATCGTGGCCGTGGTGCGCGACGCCAAGTACGTGAGCCTGGGCGAAGAGCCGCGCGCCATGCTCTACGTCCCCTTCGGCCAGAACTACGTCAGCGAGATGGTGCTGCACGTGCGTGCCGCGGGCGACCCCGCCGCGCTGGTTCGGCCGGTGGCGCGGGCGGCGCGCGCGCTGGACCCCGTGCTCCCGTTCGAGGCGGCCCGGCCGATGCGGCAGCAGCTGCGCGTGGCGCTCCTCCCGGCCCGGATCGGCGCGTGGCTGCTGGGCGGGTTCGGGTCGCTGGCGCTGCTGCTGGCGGCGGTGGGGATCTACGGCGTGGTGTCGTACACGGTGAGCCAGCGGACGCGCGAGATCGGCATCCGCGCGGCGCTGGGCGCGGGGCGGCGAATGCTGATCGGCTACGTGATCGCCGGCACGCTGCGCGTGGTGGGCGTCGGGATGGTGGTGGGCGTGGTGCTGGCGCTGCTGGCGGGGCGTGCCGTGCGCGCGTTCCTGTACGGCGTGGCGCCCACCGACCCCGCGGTGCTGCTGGGCACGCCGCTGGTGCTGGCCCTGGTGGCCCTGGCCGCCAGCTGGGCCCCCGTCCGCCGCGCCACCGCCGCCGACCCCATGACCGCCCTGCGTGCCGATTGAGGGCCGGCGCTCCCATGCGCGCTTCGACCCAGACCGTGGCGAGAATGGCTCCGCATGGGTTCATGCAGTTGCCGTTGAGTCTTTCCAAGGCACGCAGCATCCCCGTCGCACCAAGAAGACGTTGCCGATCCCGTCCGCCGAGCCCATCCTGAAGCCATGCCGAACGCAGCCCCGCCCCGTATCCTGATCGCCGACGACCAGCCCGACGTGCTCGAGGCGCTGCGGCTGCTGCTGAAGGGCGCCGGGTTCCAGATCGCCACCGCCTCGTCGCCCGCCGGGGTGCTGGCCGCCGCGCGCGACCAGGACCTGGACCTGGTGCTGATGGACCTGAACTACACCCGCGACACCACCAGCGGCCGCGAGGGGCTGGACCTGCTCCCCTCGCTTCAGGCGGCAGACGCGACCCTCCCCGTGGTCGTGATGACCGCCTGGGGGAGCGTGGAGGGCGCGGTGGAGGCCATGCGCCGCGGCGCGCGCGACTACGTGACCAAGCCGTGGGACAACGCGCGGCTCCTGGCCACGCTGCAGGCGCAGGTGGAGCTGGGGCGCGCGCTGCGGCAAACGCAGCGGCTGGAGCAGGAGGACCGCCGGCTGCGGCGCGACGGCTATCCCGACATGATCGCCGAGAGCCGCGCCATGCGCCCCGTGCTGCACCTGATGGAGCGCATCGGGCCTTCCGACGCGCACGTGCTGATCACGGGGGAGCACGGGACGGGGAAGGACGTGGTGGCGCGCTGGCTCCACGCATCGTCCCCCCGCGCGCAGCGCCCGCTGGTGACGGTCAACGCCGGCGCCATCGCCGAGGGCGTGTTCGAGAGCGAGCTCTTCGGCCACGTGAAGGGTGCCTTCACCGACGCGCGCGCCGACCGCGCGGGCGCCTTCGAGCTGGCCGACGGCGGCACGCTCTTCCTCGACGAGATCGGCACCATGCCGCCCGAGCAGCAGTCCAAGTTGCTGCGGGTGCTGCAGACCGGCGAGTTCCAGCGCGTGGGCTCGTCGCGGACCCGCACGGTGGACGTGCGCGTGCTGTCGGCCACCAACCTCGACCTTGCGGCCGCGGTGGCCGAGGGGCGCTTCCGCGAAGACCTCCTCTTTCGCCTCAACACGGTGGAGATCCACCTGCCGCCGCTGCGCGAGCGCAGGGAAGACATCCCCCCGCTGGCGCTGCACTTCCTCCATCGCCAGGCCGCGCGCTACCGCAAGCCGCTCACCGGCTTCGACGCCGAGGCCATGCGCGCGCTGCTCGACTACGCCTGGCCCGGCAACGTGCGCGAGCTGCAGCACACCATCGAGCGCGCGGTGCTGCTGGCCGGCGGCACCGAGATCGGCGCCGAGGACCTGGCGCTCCGCTCCCGCCGCGCCACCGCGGCGCCCACCCTCGACGAGCTGCCGCTGGAAGACGTGGAGCGCCTGCTGATCCGCAAGGCGCTGGAGCGCCACGGCGGCAACGTGAGCCAGGCCGCCGAGGCGCTGGGCCTCTCCCGCAGCGCCCTCTACCGCCGCCTGCAGCGGTACGGCCTGTGAGCGCGCCGTCGCATCCACTCACGGCGCCCCTCCCGCGCGCCGGATCCGCGTCCGCGCCGAAACCGGTAGTCCGCGAAGGCGGCCTTCGTGTGATCGTTGCGGCGAATTCATTCGCCCTGGCTTCACCGGGGACGGTGTGCGGTCCGGCGATCCCGGCCCGCCGATGACGCCCCGGGGCGCGCGCCGGAGACGGGGCCGCTCGTTCGAGCGGCGTGTGCTCCATCTCTCCTTTTTGACCGGCGCGCTGGGCACCGGCGTGGCGCTGGCGCTGGTGTGGACTGGCGACTACACCCCCAAGGTGCGCTGGACGCTCGCCCTCTTCCTCCTGGTTGGATGGGTGGTGTCGGCGCTGGCCCTGCGCGAGACGGTGATCCGCCCGGTGCAGCTCCTTTCCAACCTCCTTTCCGCGCTTCGAGAGGGTGATTTTTCGCTGCGGGCCCAGCAGGTGGAGAGCGGAGACGCGATGGGGCTGGCCTTCCTGGAGGTGAACGCGCTCGCCGGGATGCTGCAGGACCAGCGCATCCGCGCCTTCGAGGCCACCACCCTGCTGCGGCGGGTGATGGAAGAGATCGACGTGGCCGTGTTCGCGCTGGATGGAGAAGGGCGGCTGCGCCTGGTGAACCGCGCCGGCGAGCGGCTGCTGGACACCCCCGCCGCGCGCCTGCTGGGCCGCCCCGCGAGCGAGGCGGGGCTGGCCCCCACCCTGGCGGTGGAGCCCGGCGGCACGCTGCGCCACGCCTTTCCGGGCGGCGGGGGGCGCTGGCAGGTGCGGCGCGCGCACTTCCGGCTCGAGGGGCGGCCGCACGAGCTGCTGGTGATCGGCAACGTGAGCCGCGTGCTGCGCGAGGAAGAGCACCAGGCGTGGGAACGGCTGATCCGCGTGCTGAGCCACGAGATCAACAACTCGCTGGCGCCGATCCACTCCATCGCCGGCACCCTGCGCGGCCTGGTGGACGCCGATCCCCGCCCGGCCGACCTGGACGACGACCTGCGCAGCGGCCTGGGCGTGATCGGCACCCGCTCCGAGGCGCTGGGGCGGTTCATGGCCGCATACGCCCGCATGGCCCGCCTTCCGCCCCCCGAGCCCGCGCCGGTGGACGTCGCCGCCTGGGTGCGGCGGACGGCGGCGCTGGAGACGCGGCTCGCAGTGGAGGTCGTCTCCAGCGGCGACGCCACCATCCACGCCGACCCCGACCAGCTCGACCAGCTGCTGATCAACCTGCTCCGCAACGCCGCCGACGCGGCGCTGGAGACCGGCGGCGGCGTGCGCGTGGGGTGGAGCCGCGACAACGGACCGCTGGTGCTGTGGGTGGAAGACGACGGCCCCGGCGTTCCCGAGAGCGCCAACCTCTTCGTCCCCTTCTTCACCACCAAGCCGCAGGGCACCGGCATCGGCCTGGCCCTCTCGCGGCAGATCGCCGAGGCACACGGCGGCACGCTCTCGCTGGAGAACCGCCCCGATGCCCGCGGCGCCCGGGCGCTCCTCGTCCTCCCCGCCACGGCCGACGGGGACGGCTGATTTCCCGAGTCGACGCGGAGATGAAAGGCGAAGTGGAGACCTCGTGGCGGATCGAGCCGCGATGCCGCCACCGGGCTGGTGAAGCCTCGCGCAGTTTGCGAGGCTTTTCGTAGTTGTTGCTGCGGCTTCAGCCGCCGGTGGGGGGCCTGTCCACCAAACGCGCGGAAACAGCGGCGGGCGCCGGAGACTTTCGTCCCCGGCGCCCGCTTCGTGGTTACTTCACGGTCCGGCAGTGGCTCAGCAGCCGGCGCCGGCGCAGGTGTAGCCGAAGCAGGTGCCCACGAGCGGGTCGCAGGTGTACTGCTGGGCCTTGGTGCCAAGGAACGCCTCGACGGTGCCCGCCTGGAGCTCGACCTGGGCGGTCTCGAAGGTGGTGACTTCGAGGGCGTCGACGTTCAGCGTGATCTTCTTCATGGTACTACCCTTCCCCTTGGATTTCGCGCGTCCGACCGTCGCGGAGGCTGCCATGACGCGCGTAACGTTTACCTTCGATGTCCCAAAAGATCCTCCGCAGCGACAAACATATGCTGGTAGCAGGATCGGCGCAACCGGGAACACTGTAACCATTCCCTTGCCGGATGACCCGGGCAAGTCGGATTTCGTGTCCCTTGTCGTCCCTTGTGTTGAAATGCGGTTTGCGATCTCATCTCAAATCCAGGTGGCCCGTTGGTTCGGAGAGTACTCTACGCTGTCATCCTGAACGAGCCTAAGCGACTGAAGGATCCATACTTAACTCCACGCTCAGGCCTGGATGACGATCGATTCTTCATCAACGGAGTGGAGCGCGGCGTTATGGGGCTTGGCGGGGAGTTCGTGGCAGGATCATCGGCCGCGCGCTGGCGCTGCCGATTGCATTCGTCGGCATCTTGAATCGAAATGTCACGCCGATCCGTATCGTGCCGGAGGTGACGCAGAATACGCGCATTCGAACAATCGATTTTCCTTGACTTGTGCGCACGATGCGTCGAATTTGGCTCCAACAGGGCTTACCTGTCGGGGCTCCGATGGCGTGATCGGGGCGGAGCGATTTCCGCATTGTCCACAAGTGAAGATCTCATCATGAGCGCAGACGGTGAGCCGGGCACGCGGCGGTCCGTGAACGTTTCAGGGACGAACAACGACGTAAAGGTGGCCGGCCGCGACATGCACGTGGGTGACGTGCACGTGACGGTGATCAACACTCCTCCCCCGCCCAACCGTCCCGCGCCACCCAGGTCCCGGATGCCGCGCCGATGGCTGGGCGCATATGCCGCCGCAGCCTTGGCACTCGGCACCACGTTCCCCAACGGCATCTCGTGGGTTTCACACCTGGCGGAGGCGGCCGTCACGGCACCGGCACACGTCACCGTCCTTTCTGGTCCGCCTGCCGTATGGCCCGAGGGGAAGTCTGCCCTATGCAGGAACGGCGGTTTCTCCGAGAGCCGGAGCCGCCCCGGAACCTGCTCGGGAAAGGGCGGCGTGGCACACTGGCGCTATCCCGCAGGGCACGAGTACTGGCGCCGCGGCTAACGTGATCCCGCGTCCGCGCCCGTTCGCCCCGTGAGCCCGCGTGCACGCGCGATTTCTGACAGCGGAGAAGAGTTGGGGTGGCCTCGCGAGCCATTCTGGCGCGACCCGCCTCCAAGCCTTCGGAACCGTCCGGCCACATGGACGAACCGCTCGCCTCGGCGGAGTAACCATTCACCCCGAACGCGCCACCACGAGCACCCGCCTGCTTGACTTCGGTCCCGAACCGGGTTATCGATTGGAAGCCATGACCGACGCCGCCCGTCGCCCTCCCCGCACCCCGGCCACCACCACCCGCATCCCGGGCCGCGGCTGGAGAGGTGTGCGCCGGTAGCCTGCGCGCGACCACACCGGCAGACGCGAGCGGCCCGAGAGCGATCCCGGGCCGCTTTTCTTCGCCCGCACGTTGATCCACACCGGAGCACGACAAAAAATGAGTGATCCGTCGCTGGTCGTCCACAAGTTCGGCGGCACCAGCCTGGCCAGCGCCGAGCGCTATCGCGCCGTCGCGCGGATCGTGCTGGGCCGCCCCGAGGCGCGCCGCGCCGTGGTCGTCTCCGCCATGTCGGGCGTCACCGACGCGCTCGTGCGCGTGGTGGAGCTGGCCGGCGCGCGCGACGCCGCGTACCGGCGCGAGCTGGCGGCCCTGCACGAGCGCCACCTGCAGACCGCCGCCGAGCTGCTGGAAGGGCCCGCCCTGGCCGCCGTGCGCGAGGCGATGGAGCGCGAGTTCGCCGACGTGGACGACGTGCTGCGCGCCGCCTGGATCGTGCGCCACTCCCCGCGCGGCGCTGCCGACATGGTGGCCGGGCTGGGCGAGGTGTGGAGCGCGCGCCTGCTGGCCGCGCACCTGGCCGGCGGCGGCGCGGGCGGCGCCTGGCTCGACGCGCGCGAGGTGCTGGTCGCCGAGCCGGGCGAGGGCGCCGTGCGCATCGACTGGCCCGCGTCGCACGAGCGGATGCGCGCGTGGGCGCAGGCGCGCGGCGGCCTCCCCGAAACGCTGGTGATCACCGGCTTCGTGGCCTCCACCGCCGCGGGCGTGCCCACGACACTGGGCCGCAACGGCAGCGACTACTCCGCCTCCATCTTCGGCGCGCTGCTGGGCGCGGCCGAGATCCACATCTGGACCGACGTGGACGGGGTGATGAGCGCCAACCCCCGCCTGGTCCCCGACGCGCTGGTGCTGGACCGGCTCAGCTACCGCGAGGCGATGGAGCTGGCCCACTTCGGCGCCAAGGTGGTGCACCCGGCCACCATGCGCCCCGCCGTGGAGCACGGCATCCCCGTCTACATCCGCAACACCTTCCGCCCCGACGCGCCGGGCACCCGCATCGACGCCGAGGGCGCGCCGCAGGGCGGGGTGAAGGGGATCTCCTCGGTCGAGGCCGTGGCGCTGCTCAACCTGGAAGGGCCGGGGATGGGCGACGTCCCCGGCACCGCCGCGCGCCTCTTCGCCGCGCTGCGCGAAGCCGGGGTGGAGGCGCTGATGGTGAGCCAGGGGAGCTCGCAGCACTCCATCTGCCTCGCGGTCCCCGCCGGGCTGGCGCAGGCCGCGCGGGCCGCGGTGGACGCCGCCTTCTTCGCCGAGCGCCACCACGGGCTGATCCAGGCGGCCGAGGTGGACCCCGGCTGCACCCTGCTCGCCGTGGTCGGCGACGGGATGGCGGGGCACCCGGGGGTGGCGGCGCGCTTCTTCGGCGCGCTGGCCGGGGCGGGGGTGAACATCCGCGCCATCGCGCAGGGCTCGTCCGAGCGCAACATCTCGGTGGTGGTGGATGGGGCGCAGGGCGAGCGTGCCTTGCGCGCCGTGCACTCGGGGCTGTACCTGTCGCGCCAGACGCTGTCGGTGGGGATCATCGGCCCGGGCACCGTGGGCTCGGCGCTGCTGGGCCAGCTGGCCGAGCGGGTGGAGGCGATCCGCGACGAGCGCGGCGTGGACATCCGCGTGCGCGGCATCGCCGGGCGCAGCCGGATGGCGCTGGACGGGCGGCGCATCCACCTGGGTGAGTGGCGCCAGGCGATGGAGGCGGGGGATGCGTTCGACCTGGACGCCTTCGTGGACCACGTGCAGGCCGACCACCTCCCGCACACGGTGCTCATCGACTGCACGGCCGACGAGGGGGTGGCGCGCCGCTACGGCGAGTGGATGCGCCGCGGCATCCACGTGATCACCCCCAACAAGCGCGCCAGCACGCTGGAGCTGGAGTACTACGACGAGCTGCGCCGCCTGGGCCGCCGCCCCGCCGCGCACTACCTGTACGAGACCACCGTGGGCGCCGGCCTCCCCATCATCCAGACGCTGCGCGAGCTGATCGCCACGGGCGACGAGGTCGAGCGGATCGAGGGGGTGCTCTCGGGCACGCTCAGCTACCTGTTCAACGCCTTCGACGGCGAGCGCCCCTTCTCGGAGCTGGTGGCGCAGGCGCGGCGCGAGGGCTTCACCGAGCCCGACCCGCGCGACGACCTGTCCGGCGCCGACGTGGCCCGCAAGGTCGTCATCCTGGCCCGCGAGATGGGGCTGCGGCTGGAGCTGACCGACGTGGAGCTGGAGGGGCTGGTGCCGCCCGAGCTGGAGGGGGGCAGCGTGGACGACTTCCTCTGCAACCTGCGCGGCCACGACGATGCCTTCGCCCGGCTCTGCCGCGACGCGCACGCCCGCGGCGAGCGGCTCCGCTTCGTGGGCGTGGTCGATCGCGATGGCAACGCCAGCGTGCGGCTCCGCGGCTACCCGGCCCAGCACCCCTTCGCCCGCCTCAACCTGACCGACAACATCGTGCAGTTCCAGACGCGGCGGTACACGCCCAACCCGCTGATCGTGCAGGGCCCCGGCGCCGGCCCGCAGGTGACCGCCGCCGGCGTGTTCGCCGACCTGCTGCGCCTGGCCAGCTACCTGGGGAACGAGCCGTGACTCTGCCCGCGCGCGCCACCGCCTTCGCCCCGGCCACCACCTCCAACCTGGCCGTGGGCTTCGACCTGCTGGGCCACCCCCTCGCCGGCGCCGGCGACCGCGTCACCGTCACGCGGACCGAGGCGCCCGGCGTGGTCATGGGCGCGGTGACGGGCATCGCCGGCCCCCTGCCCACGGACCCCGCCGCGAACACCGCCGGCGGCGCCGTGCTGCGTCTGTTGGCCGACCACGCGCCGGAGCTGGGCATCTCCGTTTCGATCGACAAGGGAATCCCGCTCGGCTCGGGGATCGGCGGGTCGGCCGCCTCCGCCGTGGCCGCGGTGGTGGCCGCCAACGCGCTGCTCCCCCGGCCGCTCGCCACGGCGGAGCTGTTCCCGTACGCGCTGGCCGGCGAGGCGATCGCCAGCGGCGCGGTGCACGGTGACAACGTGGCGCCCTCGCTGTTCGGCGGGCTGGTGCTGGTCCGCTCGGCCGATCCGCCCGACGTGGTGCCGCTCCCCGCGCCGGCCGGGCTGCGCTGCGTGCTGGTGCGCCCCGACCTGAGCGTGAACACCCGCGACGCGCGCGCCGTGCTCCCGCGCGAGTTTCCGCTGCACGACGTGATTCACCAGTGCGCGAACCTGGCCGGGGTGGTGGCGGGCTGCTACCGCGGCGACCTGGAGCTGATCGCCCGGTGCTTGCGCGACGTGCTGGTGGAGCCGCACCGCGCGCGCCTGATCCCTGCCTTCCACGAAGTGCAGGCCGCGGCGATGCAGGCGGGCGCGCTCGGCTGCTCCATCAGCGGCGCCGGCCCCAGCATGTTCGCGTGGTGCGTGGGAGATGAGGTCGCGTCCTCCGTGTGTGGCGCCATGGTCGCCGCCTTCCGCTCGGCCCACGTCGAGGCCGCCGGCTGGGTATCGCCGGTGGATGGCCCGGGCGCGCGGCTGGAAACGGTGGAGTGACGCGGCACCCACCCTCACCCTGGCGTACACGGCGCGCGACTTCATCGTGTAGTGCTCCCCCTCCCCCGCGGAGCGCGGGGAGGGGGCCGGGGGGAGGGGGCCGCCGCGGCATGCACCCTCGCCCGCCCATCACACGGATGCACGTGTGCAGTCCGCGCAGACGGACCACGCGCCGTTGTTGCCACGGAGCCGCGGATTCATCCGCCGGGCCCAGCCGCACCCCCGATTCGGATCTCCGGTGACAATCGATAGATGAGATACATCAGCACCCGCGACCCCGCCCACGCCGCCACGCTCAGTGAAGCCGTGCTCCGCGGGATCGCGCCGGACGGTGGCCTCTACGTCCCCGAAATCTTCCCCACCCTCCCGACCGACGCGCTCGACGGCGCGGAGACGCTGGCCGAAGTCGCCGTCCGGCTGCTGGCACCCTTCTTCGCGGGCGATGCACTGGCGGGCGAGCTGGCGGAGATCTGCGCCGAGGCATTCACCTTTCCCGTGCGGCTGCGCGACCTGCGCGAGCGGACGGCGGTGCTGGAGCTGTTCCACGGACCCACCGCGGCGTTCAAGGACGTGGGCGCGCGCTTCCTGGCGGCCGTGCTCTCGCGGATTGTTTCGGGGGATGCGGATGCCCGCCCGCTCACCATCCTCGTCGCCACCTCGGGCGACACGGGCGGCGCGGTGGCGGCGGCGTTCCATGGGCGGCCGGGGGTGGAGGTGGCAGTGCTCTACCCGGCGGGGATGGTCTCGCCGCGGCAGGAAAAGCAGCTCACCGCGTGGGGCGGCAACGTGCGCGCCTTCGCCGTGCGCGGCACCTTCGACGACTGCCAGCGCCTGGTGAAGGCCGCAATGGCCGACCCGGAGCTGCGCGCCGCGCGGCGCCTGTCATCCGCCAACAGCATCAACGTGGGCCGCCTGCTGCCGCAGATGGCGTATTACGCCTGGGCCGCCCATGCCTACCGCCGCCGCCACGGCACGGAGCCCGGCTTCATCATCCCCTCGGGGAACGTGGGCAACGCCACCGCGGCGCTCTGGGCGCTGCGCGTGGGCGTGCCCATCCGCCAGGTGGTGATGGCCACCAACGCCAACCCCGCCCTCACCACCTTCACCGGCGGCGCCGCGTGGGCCGCGCACCCCACCGTCGCCACGCTCGCCACGGCGATGGACGTCGGCAGCCCCAGCAACATGGAGCGCATCCTCCATCTGTTCGGCGGCGAGGATGCGGCGCGCGGCGCACTTCGGGCGGAGAAGGTGGATGATGACGACATCCGCCGCGTGATCCGCGAAGGTGTGGACGCCTGGGGCGAGGTGTGGGACCCGCACACCGCCACCGCCGTGGCCGTGCGCGAACGACTGGGCGGTGGCGACTGGATCATCGTCGCCACCGCCCATCCCGCCAAGTTCGAATCCGTCGTGGAGCCGCTGGTGGGCCGCGCCGTCCCCGTCCCCGCCGAGCTTCAGCGCCTGCTGGAGCAACCCTCGCACGCCGAGCCGCTGGAGCCGACTCTGGACGCGCTCCGCGAAGCTCTCAGCGCGGATCCGCCGCAGAATCGGTAGGCGATACAACAGACGTGGAGCGGCCACCTGTCGCGAGAACTCTCGCGCGCCCCGCCGGGCCGCTCCCCGCCACGACCAGCCTCGCGCCGTTTGCGAGGCTTTTCGTCGTTGTTGCTGCGGCTTCAGCCGCCGGTGAGCGAGACCTCTCGCGCGCCCCGGCAGCCCCTCCCCGCCACGACCAGCCTCGCGCAGTTTGCTAGGCTTTTCGTCGTTGTTGCTGCGGCTTCAGCCGCCGGTGAGCGAGACCTCTTGCGCGCCCCGGAAGCCGATGCGCAGTGCCCGCCGGGTCAGCGCTGCTCCAGCCGGTCCTGCCGATCCAGCCGGTCCTGCTGATCCAGCCGGTCCTGCCGATCCAGCCGGTCCAGCCGGTCCAGCCGGTCCAGCCGGGCGGCGAGCTCCGCCAGCTGCCGGCGCGTAGCCGCGAGCTCGGCCTCCAGCGCGGCCACGCGCGCCGCGCTCGCCTCCGCCTGCCGCTGCAGCCGGGCGGTGCGCGCCTCCAGCGCCTGCACACCCGCGAAGTTCACCCCGTCGATGTCACCCAGGCCGATGCTGCTGCTGCCCACGCCCAGCCCAAACGCCGCGGCGAAGTCCTCGGCCACGGGCCCCATGTGCCGCACCTGCCGCCCCTCGGCGATGTAGCTCCAGGTGGTAACCGGGGTGCCGCGGATGCGGAGCAGGACGTCGTTGCCGTCCACCGCCCTGAAGTTCTCCTTCACCGTGCGGCTCGACGCGCAGGTCCAGGTGCCGCTCCCCGCGGGCAGGTCGCACCCGGTGTTCGCCGACACGCCCGGCGCGGCGTTCGCCGCGGCGCTGGTGCGGAGCCGAAAACCGCCCGCGTAGCGCGCGCGGAACTCGTTGTTGTTCTGGTTCAGCACCGAGTCGGTGGCCGACTGGTCGCCCAGCACCATGCTGCCCGTCTTCGCGTTGTTCGACGCGCGGAAGCCCAGCGCCACCGAGTAGTTGCTCGCCGCCGTCACCCGGTACCCCAGCGCCACCGAGCCCTGCCCGCCCGCCGTGGCCCCGTCGCCAAAGGCCAGCGCGCTCTGGCCGCTGGCGGTGGACCCCACGCCCCCCGCCCACGAGTACAGGCCCACGCTGGCGTCGTCCCACTGCGCGCCCGACACGGTGCCGGCGCGGAAGGCGGCCTTGCAGGGGTGCCACATCAGCCGGTTCCCCGCGCCGGTGGCGGGGATGGAGGCGGTGCACGGCGGGGTGTTGATCCCCAGCGACACCACCCCGCCCGCGCTGTCCACGCGGAACCGGTCGCCCGCGGGAGTTCCCGAACGCAAACGCAGGAGGATGTCGGACTGCGCCTGCGCGGAGTGGCCGAAGAGCAGCGAGGCCGTGAGCGCGGCGGCGCAAGGAATTCTCGTCTTCATCGCGGCAAGCCTCCGCAGGGGTGATCGCGTCATGGGGTGATGGTGATCTCGTAGCCGGTGGCGGTGAGCCGGCCGCCGGAGACTTCCTGGGGCACCTGCGCCCAGAGCTGCCCGTCCAGCGAGTACGTCCCCAACACCCGCATCGCGGGGAGGCGCCCGTGCACAGTATGGGCAATGCCGGTGAGCACCACCGATCCGGTGGTCGACGAGCGGATCCCCCACCCCGCCGTGGGCCCTGTGCCCACGTCGCTGGAGGCGGTCAGGACGAACGCCCCCACGTCGAGGGTGGCCAGGTCGGCCACGGTCACGCTGCCCACCGTGACATCAGCCACCAGCCCGGGAAAGTTCGGCACGCCCGTGGGGATCACCACCGTGTCCAAGGTGCCCGGAACCACGCCCCCGGCCCAATTCCCCCCCACGTTCCACAGGCTCGAGACCGCGCCCGTCCAGGTACGCCTGGTTCCAGCCACCGGCACGACGATGCTCCCCGAACGCGTGCCCGAAGTGGCGGTGATGGTGCACGTGCCGGCGCGCACCCCCGTCACCACGCCCGACGCGTCCACCGTGGCGCAGCCGGGATCGCTGCTGGAGAAGGTGACGGTGCCGCTCTGCGTCACGCCCGCCGCGCTCTTGATCACCGCGGCCAGCGCGTGGGTGCTGTCGGGGTGCAGGCTCCCCAACGTGCCGCCGGGAAGGTTTCCATCCAGCGTGACGTACCCGGTCGGATATTGCACCGGTGCCGAGACGTACAGCGTGAAGCTGAACGAGGTCACGGTCGAGGGCATGTTGAACGTCCAGGTGCGCGCCGATGACACGGCGTTTTGCGCCAGCACCTGCGCGTGCTGGTAATACGGCTGCGCCGCGCCGGTGAAGGTGTCAAATCCGTCGGGGATCACCGAGATGGTTCCAGATCCGCCGGTGACCGTGGGGCCAGACTGGAAGAACACGCGCACGCCGTTCGGGTCGAGCGTTGTACCGTCGGTGGTGCCCATCCGCTGCTCGATCAGGTTCTGCACCGTCACGTCGAAGGTGTACACCCCCGTGCCGCTGTTGTAGGCCACATTACTCGAGGTCAGCTTCGCGCCGGTGCTGCCCACGACGATGTCACCCCGCGCGCCGCTGATTGGCGATGCGGGAACGCAGTCCACCGTGAGCGCGGCGCGCTGGCCGGTGCACTCCAGGATCTGAATGACGATGGGGGCGGAGGGCGACCCGGGGGGGCGGACAGGCTCGGGCGCGAGCGGATTGGCCCGGTCGGAGCAGGCCGCGCTCGCGAGCGCCAGCACGGCGGCGCAGGCGGTGGCCCTCAGCCGGGTGAGATCCGGGGTAAGAAGCATCGCGATTCCTCCCGGACAGGGGGGCCGCGCCAGGTTCCCCCGGCACGGTGAGCTCCGCGCGCTACGGCACGGAAGGAACTACATCGAATGATGTCGGGATCTGATTCACAACGCAAGAGTTTCTTTTGCGCTCCCCCGATCAGCCACAACGTCTGCAATCTGCCGTTGGCCGGCGACGCTCCCCTTTGCCGCGGGGTCCGCCACGCCGGGGCGGAGAGCGAGAAAGGGAGGCCGCGGGGCCTCCCTTTCGTGCTCCGGCCGTGAGGACGGCGGCGGCGTGAACACTGCCGCCGCCGGGCCTCGCGTCAGTTGTTGTGGATGTGCATCTCCACGCCGCTCACCGTCACCCGGCCGCCGTTGATCGTCTGCGGCGCCCGGCCCCAGTAGCGGCCGTTGACGGTGTAGGTTCCGCTCACGCGGGTCTTGGGGAAACGGCCCTGCATGGTGCGCGCGGTCCCGGTCAGCAGCACCTGGCCCGTGCTGGAAGAGAAGATTCCCCACCCTACCGTGGGCCCGGTCGCCACGTTGCCGGTGGAGGTGAGCGAGAAGGCGCCCACGTCGATGCTGGCCAGGTCGTCCACGGTCACGTCCGAAACGGTGACGTCCGACGCCAGCGCCGGGAAGTTCGGCACGCCCGTGGGCACCAGCACCGAGTCCTCCGTGGCCGGCGTCACGCCGCCCGTCCAGTTCGACCCCACGTCCCAGTTGCTCGACGCGGCGCCGGTCCAGGTGCGCGTGGTCCCCGTCACCGAGAACACCATCGACCCATCATGCGAGCCGTCGCTCGCCGAGATGGTGCAGGTGCCCAGGCGAACACCGGTCACCGTGCCGGCGTAGTCCACCGTGGCGCACGCGGCGTCGCTGGTCGAATACGACACCAGCAGACCAGACTGGACGGCACCAAACGCGTTCTTCACCTCGTACACCAGCGTGTGCGCGCTGTCGGGGTGAAGGCTCCCGAAGTTGTAGCCGGGAAGGTGCCCGTCCAGCGTGATGTACCCGGCCGGGTATTGCACCGGCGCCGACACCATCACGGTAAAGCTGAAGGTGCCCACCGAGGGCGGCATCAGGAACTTCCACCCGTGCGCCGCCGACGTCGCGTTCTGCGCCAGGAGCTCGTCGTACTCGTAATACGCCTGGTTCGCCGCGGTGAAGAAGTCCGTCCCGTCGGCCACCACGCTGATGCTCCCCGACCCCGAGGTCACGGTGGGCCCCGACGTGAAGAACACCCGCACGCCGCCCGTCGCCACGGTCGACCCGTCGGTGGTGCCGATCGGCTGCTCGATCAGGTTCTTCACCGTCACGTCGAACGTGTACTCCTCGGTAGTGCTGTTGTACGCCACGTTGCTGGAGGTGAGCTGCACGTTCACCCCCTGGTTCCCCAGCAGGATGCCGCTCATCCCGTCGTTGTGCGGGCGTGACGCCACGCACTGCAGCGTTACCTCCTGGCGGCTGATGGTGCAGTCGAGGAGCTGGATGGGGATGCGCGCGGCGGCGGGCGCCTTCGGCTGGACCTTGACGGGCGCCACCGGGTTCGAACGGTCGGTGCACGCGACCGCCCACGCCAGCAGGGCCGCGAGACCCACAGGCACCAGGCGCCGCTGGGACCGGTTGAAGTGCATTGCGGTTCCTCCCGGAGAGTGGGGCGGGCCGGGGAAGGCCCAGGGGAGTGCTCGGCGCGGGGCGGCGCGGAGGGGAACACTTTTCGAATTATGTCGGAACCTGTTCACCCGCACAAGCAAACTACGGACGGTTCTGGCCGCGCGAGACATTTTCGTTCCTGGCCGCCCGGCCAACGCGCCGCGCGGCAACGGGATCAGCCAACCCGGCCCATCGTTGGCCCGCTATTCACCCTCCGGCAGCCGTGGGAGCCTCCTCGGCTGCCGTTATTCATTCCGGAAGGAGGGAACGGCCGGGAAACACGCGGTCGATGTCCTTCCAATTCACCGGTGGCGCCAGGAGAGCGGACCGCTATCGAGCGTATCTCCTTCCGTATCAACGAGATCGTCGAACGGGCGGTCGAATGTCAAGCCACTGCTGTTCCAACGCAGGCGTGATTGGAGCGGCCATGTAGCCGAACTTCGCCACCGGCAAGAGCCGCGCACCAGGACAGATCCCACGCATAGACCGCACGAGCATGCCACACGATCACGACACCTTCGATGGTCCGCCCGACCTCCACGACTTCATCGCCCGCCTGGAGAACAAGGTACGGAAATCCGCGGATGGCGAGGGGCTCGGCGGTGCCTGGGAGCCCCTGCCGCCGCCGGCCACGAGAAGGAGGTGGAGGGCCGTCGCGTGGACGCTCGTAGTGGCGGCCGCGGCGGCGCTGGCTGCGATCGCAATCCGCGCGGTCACCCGCCCACCCGCGCCGCTGTCGACCGTGTACGCCCAGCGCGACGTGCGCGTGTATCGCGGTGTGGGGCGCGGGACACCGCCCGTGCGCACGCTGAAGCCCGGCGAGCGCGTGCTGGCGGGCGAGCGCGACGGATCCGGGTGGTCGCGGGTGTACGAGGCGGACGGCCACCCGATCGGCTACGCGTACCGCTCCAACGACAACTTCGGCCAGGCGCCTCCCGCCGCCGGGCGCGCGCTGGGGTTGCTCGGGACGGGCGATTCCGAACCGGCGCGGCGGCCGACGGCGCTGTGCAGGGACGGCACCTACTGGTACGGCACCACCCACTCCGGGAGCTGCTCCCACCACCGCGGCGTGAAGGAATGGCTCACACCCGGGGATTCGGTCACCAGGGGTGGGCGGCCCTAGCACCCGCGAACCCGCGCCGGTCCCACCTCCGCTCCCCTCGCGCCACGAACCCCCACCGTCATCCTACCGGATCCCGCCATGATGCCGCCCTATCCCGAAGACCTCGAGGACTCGACCGACCTCCGCGATTGGCTCATTCGCATGCTCAGGAGATGGCATGGCCTCCGCCACCAACAAGCTGGGCCGTCTGCGGGGTGGCGGCGTCGGGCTCGCCCTCGAGCCCCTCCTTGCGCAGCACCTCGTTGAAGGCGCGCACCGAGTCGTGGTCCAGCGGCTCGGCCGACATCCCCACGTGGTCGTTGTGCGCCCCGATGGCCACGAACTGCCCGCGCAGCGCCGGGTCGGTGCCGCGCAGGATCCCCACCACGTTGCGCGCCGGGAAGGGCGACGGCTCGTCCTTGAACACCACGTTGGCGTTCACGGTGGCGCCGGTGGCGCCCACCTGCAGCCCCGCCAGCGGCCGGCCCAGCAGCCGCTCGGCCGCCGCGTTGCTCACCAGCAGCCCCGCGGGGCCGGCCGAGGCGGGGCGCGCCTCGGCCGGGTCCTGCAGCGACTCCTGCGGCTGCGTCAGGAAGTCGCGGATCCCCGCCGGCGCCAGGTCCAGCGCCACGATGGCCACGCCCGCCGCCTGCGCGTAGCGGTCCAGCGGCGGCCCCGCCGTCCAGAAGCGCCAGCTCTTGGTCCCGTTGGGCCCCGGAGGCGCGTCGAACACCACCAGCTTCCCCGCGGCCTGGGCGGGATCGATCACGTTGGGCGTGCCCAGCTGCCCGCCGTACACCACCTGCGCGCCGCTGGCCTGCAGCTTGTCGGCAAAGCTGAACACGCCGGGGACGGTGGGGATGAGCCCGTAGTCCTGCCCCATGACCAGCGCGGTGCCGCCCGCGGAAAGGGTGCCGGACGGGTCCACGCCCCTGCGGCGCAGCGGGATGGTCTGGAAGTAGGTGCCGTTCTCGCCGACGGGCTCCAGCCCGATGCGGCGCGCCTCGCGGGCGATGTAGTCGGTGCCCTTCACGTTCCCCGCCGTCCCGCTCTCGCGCCCCATCATCGAGTCGTCGGCCAGGATGTACAGGCGCGTCATCGCGTCGGCGGCGGTGATCGCGGCGGTGGTGGGCTGGGGCGCGTGCTTCAGCGGCAGCTCGCCGCCGCCGGCCTGCGCCAGCGCGGGCGCCGCCGCCAGGGCCAGCGCGGCCGCGGCCGCACCGGTGCGTAGATGGATGTTCACGATCGGTCCGGACTCGTCTGTCTGGGGGTGGAACGGGGAGCGGCGGGCCGCCGGTCCCGGAGGAGAGGTGCTAAAACATTCACATCACGGGCCCCGCCGGCAAGCGGCCGGCCTGGACCCCGCGCGCGGCGGCGCCGGCCCGATGCGATCCGTGGCGCCCCCGCACGCGCGCGCCGCCCCGGGTCGCCCCGGAGCGGCGCGCGCTGGCTCGCCGGAAGGCCGCGGCGCTCACCCGCGCGGGGGCGCGGGGGCGGCGGCGGTGCGGGCGGGCTGCGGGGCGCGGGCGGCGGCGTTGGCGCGGGCCAGCGCCTCGGCCTGGGTGCGGGCGCCGCGCACGATCCCCAGCGCGCTCTGCAGCTGCGTGTCGTTGGGGATCCCCAGCTTGAAGCTGGCCGAGTCACCGAACGCCAGCGACGCCACGCGCCCCTGGATCATCCGGTCGATCAGCGTGACGCCGGCCTGGTACTGGGCGCGGTCCACGTGCACGCCGTCGCGCTCCAGCCGGCGGTACAGCTCCTCGCGCCACGCCGGGTCGGCGGTGAAGCCGGGGCGCACGCCGCGGCTCAGCTCCAGCGTGTATTCGCTGAGCACCTGGTTGCTGGCGGTGGCCCGGGCGCCCAGCGCGCGCAGCAGCGTGCGCTCGGTGGCGCTGAGCGAGTCCTCGCGCACCACCACGTCGGGGGTGATGCCGCCGCCGCCGTACACCGGCCGGCCGGCGTCGCTGTGGAACACCGGGCGCGCGGCCAGCGCGCTGTCGCTGGGCGGCAGCGTGTCCTGGGGCGCGAAGGTGCCGTCGGGGTTCACCTTGCGCGGGCGCTGGATGGAGCGGCCGCTGGGCGTGTACCACTTCCCCGTGGTCAGCTTCATCGCCCACCCGCCCTCCAGCGGAAACAGGTCCTGCACCAGCCCCTTGCCGAAGGAGACCTGGCCCACGACGACGGCGCGGTCATGGTCCTGCAGCGCGCCCGCCACGATCTCGCTGGCCGACGCCGTCCCCTCGTCGGTCATCACCACCACCGGCTCGCCGCCCAGCAGCGGCGCGTCCTCGGCGCGGTAGACCTCCTGCGGGGCGTTGCGGTAGACCACGCGCAGGATCTCCTTCCCCTTGTCCAGGAAAAGGTTGGTCATGCGGATGGACTGGTCCAGGCTGCCGCCGCCGTTGCCGCGCAGGTCCAGCACGAAGCTGGTGGCGCCGCGCCGGCGCAGGTCGGCCAGCGCGCTGGCCACCTCCTGCGCCGAGGTCTCGCTGAAGCGGTCGAGCGGGAGGTACCCCACGCCGCCGTCCAGCACCAGCGCGTAGGCCACCACGGGGATGTGCACCACCGCGCGGCGCGCCTCGATCTTCAGCGGCTCGGCCTGGCCGTGGCGGATGAAGGTGGCGTGCACGGTGGTGCCCTGCGGGCCCAGCAGCTTGGCGGTCACGCGGTCCAGCGTGAGCCCCGTCACCTTCTGCCCGTCCACCTCCACGATGCGGTCGCCGATCTGGACGCCGGCCTGCTCGGCGGGGGTGTGCGGATAGACGCGCATCACCGTGGCGGTGTCGCGCACGGTCTCCACCAGCATCCCCATCCCGCCGTAGCCGTTGCGCAGGTTCTCGCGCTGGAAGTCGGCCAGCTCGCGGGGCGAGTACAGGTCGGCGTACGGGTCGCCGATGCGGCGCAGCAGCCCGCGGGCGGCCAGCGCGTACAGGCTGTCCTGCGGCACGCCGTCCACACCGTAGGCGGCCACGCGGGTGAGCACCTCCTCGAACAGGCGCCCGTTCTCGGAGATGGCGCTCTGCAGCATGAAGCCGCCCACCACCACTGGCAGCACCAGCGCCGCCAGCGCCGCGCGCCTCACCTTGCGGCCGCGGGCGCGCGGGGCACCGCCGCCGGTCTGATTCCGTTCACGCATCTGCTGTCCCGTGGCGCCCTGGGGCGCGAGATGATCCGTTCGGACGGGCGCTCGCTCCGCCGTCCGGCCGGTGGTTCCCTGCCGTCCGTGAGGTCCGCGGGCATACCCCCCAGCGCGCCCGATAGATCCCCGCTCCGCCTCCGCTAGTGGGAACGTACACGCCCCCGCACGTCTGACGCCAGCGGCGCGGGGCGAGTTGCTCGAACCGGGGGGTAATACGGATGCGGAGAGTCGTTGTGCATTCCCCCACCCAGAGAAAGTCATCCTGAAGGAGCCGCCGCGCCAGAGCGGCGCCCGCACTGGACCCTGGCGGCGACTGAAGGATCTATCGCCCGGTCTCGGAGCCCATCCCCCGAAGCGCACCGGGCCATGGATCCACCGTCAATCAGACGATGGCGCTGCCTCGATCATGGATCCTTCGGTCGCCGCCAATCCCTGGTGCGGACGCGGTGCGGGTGCAGCGGCGACGCTCAGGCTCAGACTCAGCTCAGGATGACAAGCGTTTGATCTCATCCAGAATGCACAACCAGCTGCCCGATCTGGTATAAGCGTGCCGGCCTCGCTCACCGGCGGCCCGAAGCCGCGGCGCCGCGGCAACAACGGCGAGAAGCCTCGCAAACCGCGCGAGGCTCCAACGACGGCAACAAATCACCGGAGTTTCGGATGGGCGGGGGGCGGTCACCGGCCGGAGCGGCGCCGCCCATCGGTATCCCCCGCCCGCGACGAAGCGTTACGGCGGTGTCACCGTCAGCTCCGTCTGGTATCCGGCGGCCTGCACGTCGGCGGCCAGGAGCAGGTGGGTGTTGCCCGCCATGTCCTGGGCGCGGAGGGAGCTCACCCGCCACGTTCCCGCCTCGGCCGCGCCGAAGCCCAGCGCGCACTCGAGCGTGTAGCTCGGCGGTGCGGTGGGGTAGAGGGACGGCGGCGAGGAGATGCACTCCTTCGTCTTGCCGGTGGCCGCGTTGGTGAAGCGCACCACCAGCACCCCGATGCCGCTGTGCGCGTCTTCGGCCGACAGCGCGACGTTCACCGAGAGCACCCCGTTCGGCGGAACGGTGTCGGGCGAGAACGCGAAGGCGGTGATGACGGGCCGCACCGTGTCGGGGCTGGCGCCGGTCACGTTCAGCTCCCAGGGATAGCCGGCGGCCTGCAGGTCGGCGGTGTTCAGGCGGGTGAAGTTCCCGTTGGCGTCCGACACCCGTACCGTCTCCACCACCCACTGCCCCCCCTGCAGGTACGCGGGGATCGGCACCTGGCAGATGAAGCCGATGGTGTCGGCCTTCATGATGCGCGTGCTGGAGGCACAGCCGATTCCCTGGTGGCTCGCCGAGTTGCGGAAGGTGACGCTCATCCCGCCGGTGCCCAGCCCGGTGTCGGTCGTCTTCACGCCCGCCGATACCATGTCGCCCGCGGTGATCGAGCTGGGGGAGAAGGAGAAGGCATGCAGCACGGGCGCGGTGGTGTCCTCGTCGGGGCTGCGCACGTGCAGGCGCGCCGGCGCGCCCGCGGCCACCAGCTCGGCCGTGCTCAGCGAGCGCCCATCCCACCCTCCGTACACCGCCACCTGCTCCACCTTCCAGGCGCCGCCCCGCCAGCGGTTGGGAACCGGCGTGGCGCAACGGAACACCCCGTCCTTTGCCGTCCCCGACTCCTGGGTGAAGCTGTTGCAGAAAAGGCGCTGCCCTCCGTTGAGCGCCATCAGCGTCACGTTGATGGCGATGAATGACGTTTCCCCGTGGTACTTCACCGCCATCCGCACCCACGCCGAGTCCACTCCGTTGGCCGTGACCACCCGCGGAAGCTCGATCCCCACGATGGTGGGGGACGGCCCCGGGTACCACACCGGCGTCACCTTCACGCTCACGCTCCCGGTGCGCCCGCCGCTGGTGGCGGTGATGGTCGCCAGCCCCGGGCCCACGCCCGTCACCAGCCCGGTGGAATCGACCGTGACCACGGCGGGGTTGGTGGTGGACCACGCCACCACCGGCTCGCCCGCGGCCAGGTGGCCGGTCACGGTGCGCACGGTGGGGGTCAGCCGCACCGTCTCACCCTCGGTCAGCGAGGGCGCGACCGGCGACAGGCTCACCCACCCGGCCTCGGTGGGGACCGGGGTGGCCACGTACACGCTGAACACGAAGGTGGTGACGGTTTTCGGCAGGGTGAAGCGCCACTCCCTGGCCGGGGTGGTGTCGCCCGGCTCCAGCATCCCCGCATACTGGAAGTACTTCTGCCCCGCCGCGGTGAAGGCCCCTTCCCCGTCGGCGTTCTCCACCGCCACCACCCCGCTCCCGCCGGTCACGGTGGGGCCGGAGTGGAAGAAGACGCGCACGCCCTCGGGCGCGGGGGTCACGCCGTCCTGCGTGCCCAGCGCCTGCGGGGTGAGGTTCTCCACCGTGATGTTCGAGCGGAGGAGGCTGGTGCCGTCGTAGCTGGTGCCGGACGACGCCAGCCGCACGTTGGTCCCCTGCCCGCCCAGGATGGTGGCCGACGCGCCCGGCGCCTGTTGCGCTCCCTGCGGGACGCACGCCAGCGTCGCCGCGCGCACGTCGGCCGTGCACGTCAGCACGGCCAGGGCCGAGGAGGGCGGCGGGGCTGGTTTCGGCGCGTCGCCGGCAAGCCCCGCCGGGTTGCGGTCGGTGCAGGCCGCCGGCGCGACGAGCAGGGCGGCGAGTGCGAAACGGCGCAGGCGTCGCACGGTTGCAGACATCAGGGGGTTCTCCGGGGGGGCGGAAAGGGACGAGAGAGGATGGAGATCGGCGAATCGGGAAGGATGCAGCGAGACTCTGCGGGACACATTGTCTGAGCCAATCTTAGCAGAAACAATTGAGTCCCGCAACGAACACGGAACCGGCACCACCGGGAGACCGCCGCCCGTCAGGAACCCCGCGGATCGACCTCCCTGATGTGCCCCCGCCTGCAACGCACTCGCGCACCCACGCACTCCCGCACCTGTCAAGATTCCCCGCTCACGCCGCCCGGCTCCGCCGCGCCTCCCGCGCCGCTTCGCGCAGGACCCGCAGCTCGGCGTTCAGGCGGCCGAGCACGTGGGCGAAGGTCGCGGTGCGGGGCGCGCTGCCGTATGCGGGGCCAAGTTCCGTGCGCAGCACGCGGCGCAGGGAGTGGTCGCCGGAGTACCCCGCGGCCAGGGCGGCGGCGGTGATGCTGCGGCCTGGGTGCTCCAGCAGCGCGGTAGCCAGCGCAAGCCGCAGCCACACCATCAGCCGCTTGGGCGCGGGCAGGTGCTCGCGCGTGCACCAGTTCAGCACCGTCCGCTCGCGCGCGCCCAGCCGCGCCGCCAGCCCGGCCGACGTGCCGCCATCCACCACCAGCTCGGCGGCGGCGCGGACCAGCGTCAGCGCGTTCACCGACACGCGCGGTGAAAGGCCGGCCTCCAGCCGCAGCTTGAACGGTCGCGCGTGCGCCGCCCGCAGGGCTTCGCCCAGCGCCCGCGGCCTGCGCCGCGGCGTCAGGTCCGCCACCTCGCTGATCCCGGCGTCCCACAGCTCGGCCAGCAGCGCGGCGCGGGCGCCGGTCAGCTCCACGGCGGCCACCACGGGCACCATCCCCGCCCGCGCCACCAGCTCACGCACCCACGCCGGCGCGCAATCCTCTCCCGGCGCCACCAGCACCACCCCGTTCGGCCCGGTGTCGCGAAGCATCTCCAGCATCTCTGCCGGAGCGGCCGCCGTGCGTGCCGCATACGGCACCGGCAACGGGAGAAATGGACGCAGGCGCGGCGATTGGAGAATCAGACAGGTGCGCGTCACCATCCTCTGCATCTTCCCATTCTGATTGAACTTCGCTCAAGGGAGACCGGGTGCGGGCCGGTCGTGAAAGGTACCCTCATTTCCGGCACCTCATCGGTTGCACCATCCGGACGTCGGGAGGAAGTTGCACGCGCCGATCGGCCCAACTCCCTCTCCCAGTCCGGAGCGCTTCCATGAAGCCACTGCGCCTGTTCTGCATCACCGCGACCCTCACCGCTGCCGCGTGCGGCACCAGTCCGACCGCCGTCACCCGCGCGCCCACGCACCTCCACGCCGACGAGTCGCCTCCGCCACCTCCTCCGCCGTCCACGACTGGTGGGCCGAACATCTTTGGCTCGGGAACTTGAGTCGATACAGACGCAACGTCCCCCAGCGTATTCGGCTCCGGTCTCCCGAGCACACGTCGGCGGTGGTTTGCGGAGAATGGACGCAGGTCGGTGGCCGGAGAACCAGCCAGGTGCGCGTCACCACTCTCTGCATCTTCCCATTCTGATTGGACTTCACTCGAAGGAGACCGGGTGCGGGCCGGTCGTGAAAGGTACCCTCATTTCCGGCACCTCATCGGTTGCAGCACCCGGACGGCCGGAGGATGTTGCAGGCGCCAATCGGCCCATCCTCCTCCCCAGTCCGGAGCGATTCCATGAAGCCACTGCGTCTGCTCTGTCTCGCCGCGACGCTCGCCGCCGCCGCGTGCGGTACCAGCCCGACAGCCGTCACCCGCGCGCCCACGCGCCTCCACGCCGACGAAGTGCCACCGCCGCCGCCGTCCACGACTGTTGGTCCGAACATGTTCGGCTCGGGGAATTAAGCCGATAACAGGCGCGCGAGGGTTAAGAGCCTATCCGGCTCCAGGATCTGAGGACAAGTCAATCGACGGTGTCGCGGCTGCATCGGAGAAATGGACGCAGGCGGGGCGAACCGTGAACCAGCCCGGCGCGCGTCACCATTCTCTGCATCTTCCCACTCTGATTGAACTTGGCTCAATGGGGACCGGGTGCGGGCTGGTCGTGAAAGGTACCCTCATTTCCGGCACCTCATCGGTTGCAGCATCCGGATAGCGGGAGGAAGTTGGAGGCGCCGATTGGCCATCTTCCTCCCCCAGTCCGGAGCGCTTCCATGAAGCCACTGCGCCTGCTCTGCATCGCTACGACCCTCGCCGCCGCAGCATGCGGCACCAACCCGACAGCCGTCACCCGCACGCCCACACTCCTCCACGCCGACGAGTCGCCTCCGCCACCGAATGACCGGGGACCAAACGGATTCGGCTCCGGAAACTAGCCGCTGATACCGCGGCCGGGTGGCATCTTCACCCGGCCCTTATCGTGCTGGCTCGCGGCGAGGATGATCAAGGACTTGAGTGAGGCTGTCGGCAAACCGATCGGATGCAGAGTTCTCCCGAACATCGCGGAGGTTAACGTCAATACGGAGGTGCTGGTGAGCCGCACTGAGCGCCGCATCCGCGAGAGCGAGCATATCGGCCTCGCCGCTCGCTTCCGCAGCCCGGACGGCCCACTCGAGCGCTGTCGTCGCCCGTTCCCAAGCGGATATGCTGACAGCGCCTTTGCCCATGTCGACGAGCGCCGCAGCCAGAACGGGTTCCCCGAGAGGTTCCTGCGCGAGTTTCCACGCGGCAGACCACAGTTGATCGAAGGTGTCCTGATCGCGGATTGCTCCCGCGCAGCGGACCATTGCGGAGAGCACGCGTAGCCGTTCATGAGGTGCTTCGAACTGCCGGAGCAGAGACTGGTACACCCGATACGCACGATCGAAGAAACCCTGATTTGCCCAGTTGAATGCTACGTCGCACGCGAGCTTGGGCAGATTCGGGTGTTGATTTCCGTAACGCGCAAATGATAGGACGGCGTATTTCTCCGCGTCACGGAAGCGATCCATCGCTGCGGACAGAAGTGCCAGATCGTGCAGGATCTCTCCTTCGAGCGGGTCCAGACGGTGCCGGCGGGCACGCATAAGCGCACGGTTCAGCAGTTCCACCGATCGCGCGTAGTTGCCCATCTGCCGGTACAGGTTGCCGAGCGAGTTGAGCGCCAATGCCTGGGTGTAGCGTTCGTTGATGCGCACGGCGACACGAGCGGCGCGCTCCAGCCAGTATTCCGCTTCCGAGTAGTGCTCCCACTTGCGGTACAGCTTCCCGGCGAGCCAGGCGAAGCGCGGGTTGAGCGGCACCACGCACGCCGCTGCCTCGCTCCACAGCAGCGCCGACTTGCGCGCACCACGCGCCACCGCGCAGTCGCCCACCGCAAGGCAGGCCAGCGCCACACGGTGCGGATCGATCCGCTTTTTCAGGAACTCCCGCGCGAGCAGCACCAGCGCGTGCCGCACGTCACGCGTGAGCGAGGTGTCCGCCAGCTCGCGCAGGAGCGCCCGGATGTCGGCAACGTCGAAGCGGTCCGGCTCCACCTCGCGCAGGCACCACGCAAGCACCAGCCTGTGCGCCTGCGTCACGTAGATGGCCTCGGCGCCGCCCAGCTCCAGGATGAAGGTGTGGCCGGGCGGCTCGCTCGGCGGCACCAGGAGTGGGTACAGGTCCTGGAGAAACACGGGGCCGCGAGGAGAACGGCTGGATTTTCGCTGCATGATGATGCGTGGCTGGCATGGAACACCGCACACCGGCCACAAGGGGCCGAAGAAGTAAACATCGTACGGACGTCGGGCGTACCAGTCCACGGCGGGAAACGTGGGAGGCGGGGCGTACGGAGTGCTGAGTGCTGAGTGCTGGGTGCTGGGTGCTGGGTGCTGGGTGCTGGGTGCCAGGGAAAGACGTGGCGGGGTGCGGGAGATGCGAGACGGCGATGCGGCAGCGCGAAGACTGTTGCGTGATCGAGACAGGGAAAGGGTCGGGGTGGCACTGGTGATGCCTGCGATGCGTCCGTGATACGCGAACCAGAACCTGGGGAGGCAAGGCCGTGAAGAAGAAGCTGAAGAAGGCGCTCAAGAAGCGGGTGCGGAAGCTGGTGGTGAAGCACGGGCCCGAGGTGGCCGCCGCGCTGCTCACCGGCTTCGTCAGCGGCCTGGCCGCGGCGCGAAAGCCCAGGCACCCCAGCGACGATTCCCCGCATCGCCATCCGGCCTGACCCGAAGCCGGCCACGGATCGAAGCCATGAAGAAGGGGCGCG
>DASSJS010000263.1:0-12214 GCA_035691085.1 Longimicrobium sp. | reverse complement strand
TTCCGTCATCTCGGCGACCTGCGCCACGTCCTTGTCGCCGCGCCCGGAGAGGCACACCACCACCGGCCCGCGCCCCTTCCACGCCGCCCCTTCGCGCAGGAGGTACGCGATGGCGTGCGCCGATTCGAGCGCGGGGATGATCCCCTCCAGCCGCGCCAGCCGCTCGAACGCCGCCAGCGCCTCGGCGTCGGTGATGGAGGTGTAGCGGGCGCGGCCGCTCTCCTTCAGGAACGAGTGCTCGGGGCCCACGCCGGGGTAGTCGAGCCCGGCGCTCACCGAGTGCGCGGCGGCCACCTGGCCGTGCTCGTCCTGCAGCAGGTAGCTGAGGCAGCCGTGCAGGACGCCGGGCTTCCCCAGCGTGAGCGTGGCCGCGTGCCGGTCGGTCTCCACCCCGTCGCCCGCCGCTTCGACGCCGACCAGCTCCACGCCCTCGTCACCCACGAACGGGTGGAACATCCCGATGGCGTTGGACCCCCCGCCCACGCAGGCCACCACCGCGGCGGGGAGGCGGCCTTCCACGCGCTGGATCTGCTCGCGGGTCTCGCGGCCGATCACGCTCTGGAAGTCGCGCACCATCCGCGGATACGGGTCGGGGCCGACGACCGAGCCGATGATGTAGTGGGTGTCGCGGACGTTGGTCACCCAGTCGCGGATGGCCTCGTTGGTGGCGTCCTTGAGGGTGCGCGTGCCGCTGGACACGGGGCGGACCTCGGCGCCCAGCAGGTTCATCCGGTACACGTTCAGCGCCTGCCGGCGGACGTCCTCCTCGCCCATGTAGACGATGCAGCGCAGGCCGAAGAGCGCGCAGGCGGTGGCGGTCGCGACGCCGTGCTGCCCCGCGCCGGTCTCGGCGATGATGCGCTCCTTCCCCATCCGGCGGGCGAGCAGCACCTGGCCGAGCGAGTTGTTGATCTTGTGCGCGCCGGTGTGGTTCAGGTCCTCGCGCTTGAGGAACACGTCGATCCCGCCGCACGCCTCGCCCAGCCGGCGCGCGCGGTACAGCGGCGTGGGGCGCCCCACGAAGTCGCGCCAGAGGTCGTTCAGCTCGCTCCAGAACGCGGGATCGTTACGCGCGTCGGCGTAGACCCGGGTCAGCTCGTCGAGCGCGGCGATCAGCGTTTCGGGGACGAACCGCCCGCCGAACGCGCCGAAGCGCCCGGTGCTCTCGGCCCGGGCGATGGTCGCGGCGGCGGAATTCGGGGTCATCGTGGTGGTCATGCTATTTCTTTGTCTCAACGAGCATCGGGGCGTTTGACGGCTCCGAAAACAGGTGCGTGAGTGCGTTGAAGCAGGTGCGCGAGTGCGTTCGCGGCCTCGGCATCGCCGCCCGCTCCGAATTTGTCGCAGCGCGGGTTGACGGGCGAATGAATTCGCGGCAACAACGGCCCGAAGTCCGCCTTCGCGGACTCCCGGCCGCGGCATCGTGCCGCCTGGCGAGATACTGTGCCCGCCTCGAGACCTCTGCCGCCGCGCCAGCGATCGTGCTCCGGAGCCGCGCGGGTTCCGCGGCTGCAGCCTCGCGCAGTTTGCGAGGCTTCGCGCCCTATCTGGCCGGCGGGTTCACCCGCTGGTGCGATCTCGGCCGGGGTCGATCAGATCCCGGGCCGATGCCCCGCCGCCTATCTCAATCCCTCGACCTTAACCCCTCCACCGCCGCGATGAACGCGCGGATGGCGTCCGCGTCCTTCACCCCGGGGGACGATTCCACGCCCGAGCTCACGTCCACGATCGCCGGGCGGAGGATCGTCGCGGCCTCGGCCACGTTCTCGGGCCGCAACCCGCCCGCGGCGATCAGCGCCACGCCGGGCGGAAGAACGCCCAGCCGCTGGGCCACCTCGCGCCACGGGAACGACGTGCCCGTTCCGCCGCGCGCCTCGGCGCTGTAGCCGTCCAGCAGCAGTGCGTCCACCGCGCCCCCATAACGGACGGCCGCGGCGGCGAACTCGTCACCGTCGCGGGGGCGCACCGCCTTCCACACCGTGTACCCTTCCCCGCGCAGCGCGGCCGCCAGCTCCGGCGGCTCGTCGCCGTGCAGCTGCAGCACGTCCAGGCGCGCGACGCCGGCGGCGCGGCGAAGCTCATCCGCCGTGGCGTTCACGAACACGCCGGCGCGTTGCGCGGGAAGGCTGTCAAAGATAACCGACGCGGCCTCCGGCGTCACCGTGCGGCGGTACCCCGGCGCCAGGATCACCCCCAGGTAGCGCGCCCCCGCGTCCGCGGCGATTTCCGCGTCCCGCGCCCGCGTGAGCCCGCACACCTTCACCGCGGGCGGCCACTCCCCCGTCATCCGCGCCCCCGCGGCTGCTTCGGCCGTCCCACCAGGGCCGAGGCCGCGGCGGCGAGATCCGGCTGGCGCATCAGGCTCTCGCCCACCAGGATGGCATCGAACCCCGCCGCGCCCAGCCGGTCCACGTCGGCCGCGGTGCGGATCCCGCTCTCCGCCACCAGCGTCACCTCGTCCGGGACCATGGAGGCGAGGCGGATGGAGAGGCCCAGGTCGGTGGTGAAGGTGGCCAGGTCGCGGTTGTTCACGCCGGCCAGCGTGCACCCGGCCGCCAGCGCGCGCTCCATCTCACCGGCCGTGTGCACCTCCACCAGCACGTCCATCCCCAGCTCGCGCGCCACGCCGTGCAGCTCGGCCAGCTGGCCGTCGGTCAGGATGCGGACGATCAGCAGGATGGCGTCGGCCCCGGCGGCGCGCGCCTCGTGCACCTGCAGCGTGTCGATCACGAAGTCCTTGCGCAGCACCGGCAGCCCCACGGCCTCGCGGACGCGGACCAGGAAATCCAGCTCGCCGCCGAAGAACTCCCGGTCGGTGAGCACGGAAAGCGCCGCGGCGCCACCCCGTTCATACGCGCGGGCCACCTCCACCGGATCTGCGCCGGGGCGGATCTCGCCGGCGCTGGGGGAGCGGCGCTTGACCTCGGCGAGGAGGCGAACCTCGTCCGCGCGGCGCAATGCGGCGGCGAAACCGCGCGGCGGCGGGGCGTTTTTCGCGCGGGAAGAAAGCTCCGAGGCCCGGCCCGAAAGGGCGCGGACCTCGCTGCGTTTGACTTCCACGATGCGGTCCAAGATGTTTTCGCTCAATGTCCCATCCGTTTTCCTTGCGCTTCGGTATGCCTTCGGGTATATTCGCTTCGGTTCTTGTTCGGAGCAACCCTGAAAGCCTCACCGGAGACGCGCAATGGCGCTCACCAAGAAGCAGCGGCAGATCCTGGACTACGTCGAGAGCTTCGTGGACAGCTACGGCTACTCGCCCAGCTACGAGGAGATCGCCCAGGCGTTCAACTACTCGTCGCTGGCCACCGTCCACGAGCATCTCACCAATCTGGAGCAGAAGGGCTTTCTCCGGAAGAACTACAACAAGAGCCGCTCGCTCGAGGTGGTGCGCACCGACCCCAACTCGCTCGCGCTGGAGATCCCCCTGCTGGGCACGGTCGCGGCCGGCCTGCCGCTGGAGGTCTACACCGAGCAGGAGACCGTCGCGGTGCCGCACGACATGATCCGCCGCGGCAACAACTACGTGCTGCGGGTGAAGGGCGAGTCGATGATCGAGGAGCAGATCCGCGACGGCGACTACATCATCGTCAACTCGCGCCAGACCGCCGACAACGGCGAGATGGTGGTGGCGCTGGTCGACGGCGAGGCCGCCACGGTCAAGAAGTTCTACCGCGAGCCGGGGGGCCAGGTGCGGCTGCAGCCCGCCAACCCCGACATGCAGCCGATGTTCTATCCCGCCGAGCGCGTGCAGATCCAGGGCATCGTGGTTGGCGTGATCCGCAAGTACTAGCACCCGTGACCCCCAACTCGTGACCGTACCCCGCCGCCCGAAACGACCGACGCGCCGCCCCGGGCGCGACGTGATCCCAAGGCTGCGGCGGGGCGTGCCGGTCCGCTACGCAAGGAGACGTGCGATGGTGGTGAAGGACGAGCTGGTTCCGTTCGTGGTGGGCCGCATCGCCAAGGCCGACCGCCGCATGCTGGTGCTGGAGCCCGCCACGCCATCGCCCATCCCCGGCCCGTGGGATCTGCGCGCCGTGTTCGGGCTCTGACGGCACAGTACGAAAGTACGGAGTACGAGAGATGGTGCGGGGGTACGGAGGTACGGAGGTACGGGACCCGCCCCCGGAAGGATCGAGATGATGAACCAGCGCCCGGCGGGATCAGATCCCGGCGGGCGCTGTTGATTTCGGGGATGAATCCGCTCCGCGACGCTGCCACAGGCAGGTGGAGCCCTCGCGCGGTTTGCGAGGCTTTTCGTAGTGGTTGCTGCGGCTTCAGCCGCCGGTGAGCGGCCTCGGCCACTAGCGCACAGCATGGTGCGCCGTGCGGCGCGGAATGGTGCAATGGCGCGGTCCAGCGGCGGTGGCGCGTGCCGGCGGCGAATCCGCGTGAGCGGCCGCAAACCATTGCCGCACATCGTGTTGTGGAACCGGTTGACAGGGCGCGGGAGATAGCGCGGAGAGTGGTCCGGGGATTGTAAATAGAGAGGGCATCTACGCACCGTGAGACGATGCCTCCCACCGGGTAAGTCTGGCGTAGTGGACGTGTCTCCCATCGGGCCGTCCGCACCTCGGGCCGCGCCAACGCCGGCGCGCCCGGACATCCACCCTGTGGGAGGCCGCATGTCCCGTATCCCGTCCCTTGCCCTGGCGTCTGCCGGGGCGCTCCTGCTGGCCGCGTGCAGCGACGTTGGCCAGCCGACCGCCGCGCGCCCCAACGACGCCGAGCTGCAGCAGAACGTTCCCCACCTGGGCACCGTCCCCGTCCGCACCCCCAACGGCCCGCAGTTCACCAACAACGGCAACGAGCTGAACCACGGGAACGCGCCGCCCAGCGGGCCCAGCACGCAGGCCACCGGCACCGGCATCAGCTACCACGGCGGCCCGGTGCTGCAGGCGGGGACCAACGTCGCCGCCGTGTACTGGGCGTCCACGGCCATCTACCCCGGCCAGCCGGCCCCGGGCACCAACGGCCTGGGCACGGCCGACGGGAGCAACGTGGGCTTCTTCATGAGCCACATCGGCGGCTCGCCCTACTTCAACATCAACAGCACCTACACCAACAGCGCGGGGCTGGCCATCCGCAACCTGGTCAACTACACGCAGTACTGGGCCAACAACAGCTACAACGTGCCCAGCGGCACCACCCGCGTGAGCGACTCGCAGATGATCTCCATGCTGCAGTACGCGTTCAACAACGGGAAGCTGACGTACGACCCCAACACCCTGTACGCCATCTTCACCGGCGGCAGCGTGAACCTGGGCGGCGGGTTCGGCACCCGGTACTGCGCGTACCACACGCACGGAACCGTCACCATCGCCGGCGTGAGCCGCACCGTGCTGTACGCCGCCATGCCCGACGCCTACGCCAAGGCCAGCGCCTGCAGCAACGGCACCAAGAGCCCCAACAACGACCCGCACGCCGACGCCGTGGTGAGCGTCCTGGTCCACGAGATCGAGGAGACCACCACCGACGAGATGGGCAATGCCTGGTACGACGCCTCGGGGTACGAGAACGCCGACAAGTGCGCCTGGAACTTCGGCACCACGTACACCACCGCCAACGGCGGCGTGGCGAACGTGAACCTGGGCGGCAAGGACTTCCTGATCCAGCAGAACTGGATCAACGCCGGCTCCGGCGGCTGCCGCATGAGCTGGTAACCACGCTCCAGCAGGGATGACGGCGAGGGGCCCGCGTGCGACGCCGCACGCGGACCCCTCGCTCATTCTTCGCCGCTCTGGCGACCCGGAGTGCGCCGCCGGCCGGCGCGGCGCCTGATCCAGGTGGCGCATCCGCCACCCCGCCCGCGCGAAGCCGGCCCACACCCCTACGCCGCCGCTCCGAGAATCGCACGGTCGTGAACGCGAGCTTCAGAGTGCGGATCGAGAACGCCGGACACTTTGATCTGCGCGCAACCCACATCCAGAGGACAATCCGGAGGAACAGCTTCGTCCCGCGCCGATTGCGCGTGTCCGGACGTAAACGTATGATTTTCGCGCGCGTGCAAACCGCCCGGAAATGTACCTCCTGGCCGAGTGGCGTGGAGGCAGCGCTTTCGGAACCCAGCTGTGGAGGATGCCCGTGAAGAAGCTGTCGATGAAGGTCGACGAACTGCGCGTGGAGTCGTTCGTCGTGCAGACGGGGAATCGGGAGGTGCGCGGCACCGTGCGTGCCAACCAGGACAACAGCAACATGTGCTGGTCGGTCAACTGCTGGATGGGCACCGACTCCGGCTGCTACGAGACGATGGGCTGTACCTTCACGGCCGATATGGACTGCATGGAAAGCGCGAACTGTCCCTGAACCACGCGCGACGCCGAGAACACGAAGGGCGGAGACCCGGCAGCGAGTCTCCGCCCTTCGTGCGTTCACCGGCCGGCGTCAGGGCTGGCGGGCGAAGTTGAAGGCCTGCGCGTCGGTGTCGGCGATCTTGAGGGTGCCGGCCAGGGTGTCGCCACGCACGGTGCCGGTCCAGCGCTCGCGCACGCCGGTGTCGCGCAGGATGTCGAGCGTGATCGCGCCGGAGCCCTGCTGCCACTTCCCCACGATGGTGGTGTTCCCCTGCCGCCCGGCCTCCATGCTGTACGTTCCCTCGCCCAGCACGCTGTCGCCGCGCACGCGCAGCGTCATCGCCTCCATGTAGCGCACGGGCATCTCCCGGTGCAGCCAGGTGCCGGTCACGTGCCCCCCGGCAGCCGCGGCAGACGGGGTTCCAGGCGAGCGCGGGCACGCGGCCGCCGCCAGGCCCAGCACGGCCCCGGCGGCGAGGATCACGGATCGTGCGCGGGAGATGGCGTTCATCATCGGCCGGACCTGGTCTGAAGGTGGATGCGATTGCATTCCGCACTCACGAACTCGCGCACTCACGCACCCGTCGCGGTTCCCGCGGCGGCGCGCAGCTCCCGCAGCTTGGCCCACCCCTGCCCCGCCTCCAGCGCCGCCTCGGCCGCGCGGACGCCGCCGGCCAGCGTGGGGGCCAGCGCGGCGCAGTAGATGGCGGCGCCGGCGTTCAGCGTGACTGCCGCACGGGCCACGCCGCCCACGGTGCCGCGGAGCACGCCCACCACCTTCTCCGCGTTCTCCGCGCGGTCGCCGCCGGCCAGGCCGTCCGCCGGGAAGGGGTCCCACCCCAGCTCCGCCGCGGGGTCGAAGGTGCGCCGCTCCAGCGCGCCGTCGCGCACCTCGATCACCTCGGTGGTCCCCACCGGGCTCAGCTCGTCCAGCCCCGGCTGGCCGTGTACCACGAGCGCCCGCTCGTGCCCCAGCTCGGCCAGTGCCCCGGCGATCAGCTCCAGCAGCGCGGGGTCGCTCACGCCGACGACCTGGCGGCGCGCGCCCGCGGGGTTGGTGATCGGGCCCAGGACGTTCATGATGGTGGGCATCCCCAGCTCGCGGCGGATGGGGCCCACGTGCTTCATCGCGGGGTGGTGGAGGGGGGCGAACATGAACACGATCCCCGTCTCTTCCAGCACCCGCGCCTCCTCGCCGGGCGACAGCTCCAGGCGGATGCCCAGCGCCTCGAGCACGTCGGCGCTGCCGCAGCGGCTGGTGAACGAGCGATTGCCGTGCTTGGCCACGCGGACGCCGGCGCCCGCGGCCAGCAGCGCCGCCGCGGTGGAGATGTTGAAGGTGGTGAGCGCGCCGCCGCCGGTGCCGCAGGTGTCCACCAGCCCCTCGGCGCGGGCGGGGACCGGGACCATGGCCCGGCGCAGCGCGCGCACGCCGCCCGCCACCTCCTGCGGCACCGCGCCGCGCACGCGGATGGCCACCAGCAGCGCGGCCATCTGCACCGGCGTTGCGCGGCCGTCCATCACCTCGGTGAACGCCGCCTCGGCCTCGGCCGCGGTGAGCGGGCGCGCCGCGGCCTGCCGGATCAGGTCGCCCAGGTCGGCCGGGGCGATCGCCGCCGCATCGGTCACGCGGCGTGCTCCACGAACAGGCGGGGCGCCAGCCCGGCATGGTCCACCAGCAGCCCCACGCACAGGGCCACCAGGCGGAGCTGTTCCACCTCGTAGTCGTCCACGGTCCCCGCGCGGAAGTTGCTCAGGTTCAGCACCCCCAGCAGCTGGCCGCGGCAGAGGAGCGGGAGCGAGACGAACGCCGGCCCCGTGTACCACGCGTCGCGCATCAGCGGATGGGTGACGCCCTCGTCGGGGTCGCGCACCACCAGCGCGGTGCGGCTGCTGGCCACCGCGCCGCTGATCCCCCGCCCCAGCGGCACCCGCACGCGGTCCGAGTCCACCATGGGCGGCAGCCCCACGCCGGCGCACAGGCGCAGTTCGGGGGTGCCGCGGCTCTCGTCGACCAGCAGGAGCGAGCAGCGGTTGCCGCCGAACGCGTCGGAGACCGTCTTCACCACCTCGTCGGCCAGCGTCTGCGCGGGCATCCCGGCGGCGCTGCGCTCCAGCAGCTTGCGGAGAAGGTACAGGACGCGCGTCTGCCGCTGGTGGCGCTGCGAGCGGCGGTCGATCTCCACGTGCGCTTCCATCAGCATCTCGGTGGCGCTGGCGGCGGCCCGCTCCAGCGCCTCCATCCTCGCGCGCATGGTGGCCAGGTCGCGCCGGGCCTCCTCCACGTCCCCGTCCGCCTCCCTGGCCGGCGCGGCCACGGCCAGCGAGCGCAGCGCCTGCACCCGCGCCTCCTCGGCCTGCTGGCGCTCGCGCAGCAGCAGCGCGCGGCTAAGGCACAGCTCCAGCACGTCGCCCCCCGCGTCGAGCCCGTCGTCGGCCTTGCGGGGGAGCATGCGGCGGCGCGGCTCGGCCACGATGAACACGCCCAGCCAGCGTCCGTCGTGCGCCACCGCGCGGGCGCGGATCCAGAAGCGGTCGGGCTCGATGCCGGGGATGAGGTCGCGCAGCACCCAGGCGGCGGCGCTGTCCACCGGGCGCAGCGGCCGGTCGCCGCCCGCGTCGTCGGCCAGCAGCGTGTGCAGCCGCTCGGGCTCCAGCTCCAGCCCGGCCTCCTCCAGCCCGTCGCCCTCGGGCGGGGTGGCCCAGCGCCGGTTCAGCACGCCCGCGGTATCGTCGTACGTGGCATAGGCCACGCGGCGGCCCCCGTGCGCCAGCACCGGGAGCAGGCGGTTGAGCACGGTCTCGTCATCGACCGCGTCGTGCAGGCGGACCAGCAGGTTCATGGAACTGCAAGGGACAGGGAACAGGGTACAGGGGACAGCCTGCGAAGGTCTCGCGCGCGTTGCCTGTGGCCCGCTTACGGGTGCGTGGGGAAGGTTGAACGGTACTCTCCGCGCCCGCCGCTGTCAACGCGCAAACGCCTTTCGGGGCGCGGGGTTCAGCTTGACACGGCGGGGGCGGCCGGGCAGCTTGATGCCCCGTGAACGAGCCCCCTCTCCATCGCATCCGCCTGACCCTGCACTACGACGGGCGCGCCTTCCACGGCTGGCAGGTGCAGCCCGACCAGCGCACCGTGCAGGGCGAGCTGGAGCGCGTACTCGCCAAGCTGACCAATCGCTCCGCGGCCGTGGTGGGGAGCGGCCGCACCGACACCGGCGTGCACGCCACCGGCCAGGTGGCCGCCGCCGACGTGCCCGCGCGGTGGACGGCGCACGCCCTGCGCCGCGCGATGAACGCGCTCCTCCCCGACGACGTGTGGGTGGCCGACGCCATGCTGGCGCCGCCCTACTTCCACCCGCGCTACGACGCCACCGCGCGCAGCTACGTCTACCGCATCGGCCTGGCGCAGCACGCCGATTCTCCCTTCCACGCGCCGTGGTGCTGGCCCCTTCTCCGCCCCGTGGACCTGGGTGAGATGGAGCGCGCGGCGGAGATGATCCTGGGCGACCACAGTTTCAAGGCGTTCGCCAAGGCGGGGCAGGAAGAGCGCGGCGACCGCTGCACCGTGGCCGAGGCGCGCTGGGCGCCTTGGGAGGGGCTGGGGCTGGAGTTCCACGTCACCGCCAACCGCTTCCTCCACCACATGGTCCGCTACCTGGTCGGTACGATGGTGGATGTCGGCCTGGGCGAGCGCCCCGCGGACCACGTGGCGGATCTGCTCGACGGCGCGCCCGGGCTTGAAACATCGCCGCCGGCCCCGCCCGAGGGCCTCTTCCTCTCCGCCGTCACCTATCCGCCCGACGCCGGCGAGAATCCCCCACCCCGCAAGCCGCGCCTGCGGCTGGTGGAGTGATCGTAGGATGGCGAGCGAGGCCGGAGTACTGGCGGGGCGAGACCAACCTTACAATGAGGCGGCTAGATGCCAAACTCGAAGGACAAGGCGAAGACCACGGCAGAAGCGAAGGCGCAACCCTCCTGCTTCGTGATCATGCCCATCTCGGATGTTGAGCCGTATAGCCCCGGCCACTTCCGGCGTGTATATGACCATTTGATCAGCCCTGCTTGCGAACAAGCTGGCTTCATACCTGTGTTGGCAAGTGATGTTAAAGAGACAAATATGATAGTACTCGACATACTTGAACGGTTGTACAACGCAGAGATGGTCCTATGCGACTTGAGCGCTCGCAATCCAAACGTCCTTTACGAACTTGGGTTCCGGCAGGCGTTTAATCGCCCCGTTACTCTCATTAAGGACGACATTAGCGAGCGGATTTTCGACATCTCTGGATTGCGTGATATCACTTATGATTACTCGCTCCGCATCGATGCGGCTCAGATCGCTATCTCAGAGAACGCGGAACGAATGCAAGCGACCCACCTCGCGTTTCTTGAGGGCAACGGTGGGGTGAATTCATTAGTTCAGTTGCTCAGCATTGCACCAGCTGACGTTCCCCCAAGAACGGAGTTGTCTCAAGATACCCAAGTTCTGCTCAATGCTATTAGCGGGATCACAGACCGAATCGCACGACTTGAACGCCCGTCCGCCCACCAAAATCGAAAGCTGGAGGATTCCGAAATTTCCGCTTCAGGAATAAGACGATACACTGTGCGTTTCGACGGGCCTCGAGAGGCGATTGATCTAGCAATTGCAGAGCTTAGGTCAGTGTTCAACAAGTTCGCAACCTTCAGCGACGTAAGCTCTGTAGCAGACAATACCTTCGATTTAGACATGCAGGTGGATCGCACGATTCCTTCGCGGCTTGTAATCGAGGACGTGAGGGCAATGTCTCGGCGTTTTGGCATAACGGCGAAGATAACAACTCTCTAACAGGCGATTTAGTAGAAGCAATGGCTTCTGACCGGTATTCCAATCCGCTCACCGAGCGGTACGCGTCCGCGGAGATGTCGCGGATCTTCTCGGCCGACTTCAAGTTCGGCACGTGGCGGCGGCTGTGGCTGGCGCTGGCCGAGGCTGAGCGCGAGCTGGGGCTTCCCATCCCCGACGCGGCCATCGAGGCGATCCGCGCGCACCTGGACGACTTCGACCTGAAGCGCGCCGCCGAGCTGGAGCGTGACCTGCGCCATGACGTGATGGCGCACGTGCATCACCTGGGCGAGCAGGCGCCCGAGGCCCGCGCCATCATCCACCTGGGCGCCACGAGCGCCTACGTCGGCGACAACACGGACCTGATCCAGCACCGCGAGGCGTTGAAGCTGGTCGCGCAGCGCATCGCCTCGGTCGTCGCCTCGCTGGCGGACTTCGCGCGCGAGCACAAGGATCTGGCCACGCTCGGCTTCACCCACTTCCAGCCCGCGCAGCCCACGACGGTAGGGAAACGCGCCACGCTCTGGATCCAGGATCTCCTTCTCGATCTGGAGGAAGTGGAGTTCCGCCTGCAGACCCTGCGGTTTCGCGGCGTACGGGGGACAACGGGGACGCAGGCCAGCTTCATGGACCTGTTCGAGGGTGACGGCGAGAAGGTGGAGCGCCTCAACCGCCTGGTGGCGCAAAAGATGGGGTTCGAGCAGGTGTACGGCGTCACGGGGCAGACGTACACGCGCAAGACGGACTACGCCTGCCTCTCCACGCTCGCCGGCATTGGCCAGAGCGCCAGCAAGTTCGCCAACGACGTGCGGCTCCTCAGTCATCTGAAGGAGGTGGAGGAGCCGTTCGAGGAGCAGCAGATCGGCAGCAGCGCCATGCCGTACAAGCGCAACCCCATGCGCAGCGAGCGGATCAACGCGCTGGCGCGGCACGCCATCGTCCTTTCGCTCGACCCGGCCTTCACCGCCGCGCAGCAGTGGTTCGAGCGCACGCTGGACGATTCGGCCAACAAGCGCATCGCCATCCCCGAGGCGTACCTGTCCATCGACAGCACGCTGCTGCTGATGCACAACGTGGCGCGCGGGATGGTGGTGTA
>DASSJS010000262.1:0-16612 GCA_035691085.1 Longimicrobium sp. | reverse complement strand
GGGACACCCGAGGGTGGCCCGCGGCGCCGCGCCGCATTAGACATCGTTCTGCCGGACCCTTCTCCTCCACCCCCTTTTTCGCTCCATGGTTTCCCCTTCAGGCATCCACGCGCGGCCTCCGTCGGCCATCCCCAAGGTCTGCGCCGTGTGCGGCGGCGCTCGAAGGCTGGACTGGCACCCGTACGCCTTCGAGTTCGCCGACGCGCTCGGCGTGGTCGCCATCTTCTTCGGCATCGTGCACAAGAAGGTGTGGCGCATGAACCTTCCCGCGTGCGAGCGGTGCCGGGCGCGCGGGCGCTGGGGAGGGCTGGCGATGCTCGCTGGTCTGGTGGCGGGCACCGTCGTGAGCCTGCTCCTCCTGCTATTCCTGGCCGGGTTGGCGGTCGAGTCGCTGCTGGTATATGCACTGGTGCTGGCGCCGCTGGCGCCGCTGGCGGCCGGGGCGTACCTGGGCAACCGGTGGCGGGGGCGTGTCTGGCCGAAGACGGTGCGCGTTCGCGAAGACGAGCTCGCCATCACGATACCGGGGTACGGCCTCCTCCACCTGATCAGCAGGAACCCCGCGGCGGTTGGCGTGGTGCCGGCACCGGCCACGATCTCCTGATCACCAGCGCCTGGTTGGAAGAACGAGAGGCCCCGGAGCGATCCGGGGCCTTTTCGCTTCCGTCAGCTGGCCCGCGTCGACCGGAGCCCGGCCGCGAGCCTCCGCTTCACCTCCCCCGGGGAGATGCTGAGCGCGGCGGCGATCTCGGGCACGGTCAGGCGGGCGAAGAGCGCCAGCTGAACCGCGCACCGCTCGCCGTCGCCGTGGGCTCCGGAGGCCCAGCGCACGGCCGGAGAGGCGTGCGCCAGCGCCGCGGCACGCACCTGCATCGCGAGCGCAGCGCGGGTGGGCGCGACGGGGGAGCGCATCGCGGCGGCGAACGCGTCCACCACCGCGTCCTCGGCCGCGTCGGCGTTGCCCGACACGGCGGCGGCCAGCGCGAACATCGCCGGCGCGCAGGCGTCGAACAGCCGCAGCGCCGCGTGGTCCGCGGCTTCGCGGGAGCGGCTCACGGGGACGGCGGAAGGATGGGGGCGGCTGTCGCCAATGGGAGTCCTTCGGAAGAGGCCCAGCGGGCTGCATGGACGGTGTTGTCCAATCTTTGTCCAAGATCTGCAATCCGCAAGCCACCCGGTACGGCGCATCCCGCCCGCTGCTACAGGTTCCATCGCATCTCCCATTGCCCCAACGGCCCATCTGCTCCATCATCCTGTCACAGAAAATGGAAACGACGGTTGATGGAGAGCTCTCGATGGCCGCCACCCTGCCACCGCTGGACGTTGCGACGCAGCCCGCGCTCACGCTGACGCTGCTGTCCGACACGTTCGCCGTCTGCCGGCTCGACCCGGGCGCCGTGGTCCCCGACTGGGCGTGGACGGGCGAGGTGGCGTGCGTCACCCGCACGCGTGACGAGCTTTCGATCGTCTGCCGCGCCGATCTGGTTCCCGAAGACGTACGGCGCGAGGCGGGGTGGCGGTGCCTGAAGGTGAAGGGGCCGCTGGACTTCTCCCTCACCGGCGTGTTCGCGCGCATCGCGCAGCCGCTGGCCGACGCGGGGATCAGCCTGTTCGCGGTGATGACCTACGACACCGACTACGTGATGGTGAAGGAGGAGCGCCTCCGCGACGCCGTCCGCGCCCTGATGGCCGCCGGCCACACCGTCGAGGCGCGCGTGGGCGACTGAGCCGGTTCGAGGCGCGGGCGCTTTCCGCGGCTGGACCGGGCTTGCGTGCGCCATCCGCCGCATCTGCACGGGCATCGATAGTCGCGAAGGCGTCGATAGTCCGCGATGGCCACGGCTTCATGCAGATGTGACGGCGATCTTGATCCCCCGCCCGGCCGCCGGAACCGTCCGCTTTGCGTGCCTCCGATCAAACCCGTTGCAAGCCCCGGCTCGCGCCGCCAACTTGTCCCTTGTGACTCACCCTCCCGACCGACCCGGAGCCACCGCATGCCCGAAGAGCTGCTCCCCGTGGGCGCCGACGCGCCCGAGTTCGACGCGATGACCACCGATGGCGGGCGCGTGTCGCTCTCGCATTTCCGCGGCAAGAAGTCGGTGCTGCTGATGTTCTATCCCAAGGACGACACCCCCGGCTGCACGCGCCAGATGTGCACCGCCCGCGACGAGATCGACGAGTACGAGGCCTCGGGCGTCCGCCGCTTCGGGGTGAACCCGGGCAACCTGGACAGCCACCGCAAGTTCGCCGACAAGTACATGCTCAACTTTCCGCTGATCGTGGACGAGGGGAGCCGCATGGCCGCCGCCTACGGGGTGCTGAAGGAGAACGGCGGGGTGGCGCGCGCCACCTACCTGATCGGCCCCGATGGCAAGATCGTGTACGCGGCGGCCGGCGCGCGCAGCGCCGACGAAGTGCTGGGGGCGGTGCGTGGCTGAGCCGCGCAACGACGTGGTGGTCCGCTCGTTCACGGGCGGCGTGTTCGCGGAGAACAGCTACCTGCTGGTGTGCACCGCGTCCAACGCCGCCATCGTGGTGGACCCCGGCGCCGGCACGCCCCAGATGCTGGCCGAGGCCCGCCGCCTGGGCGTGAACGTGCAGTCCATCGTGCTCACCCACGCCCACATCGACCACGTGGAGGGGCTGGCCCAGGCGAAGGAGGAGACCGGCGCGCCCATCTACCTGCACCCCGACGACGCCGAGCTGTACCGCAACGCGCCGCTGCAGGCGCAGTGGTTCGGGCTGCAGATGGACCCGCTTCCGCCGGTGGACCATCCGCTGGTACCGGGCGAATCGGTGCGCTTCGGCGAGTGCGAGCTGGCGGTGCGCTTCGCGCCGGGGCACGCGCCGGGGCACGTGATCCTGGTGGGCGACGGGGTGGCGATGGTGGGCGACGTGATCTTCAACGGCTCCATCGGCCGCACCGACCTTCCCGGGGGCGACCTGCAGACGCTGATGCGCTCCATCCGCGAGCAGGTCCTCACCCTCCCCGACGCCACCACGCTCCACACCGGCCACGGCCCCGACACCACCGTGGGCCACGAACGCGTGAGCAACCCCTTCCTCACCGGCAGCTTCGGCGGCAGCCGCTTCGCCTGAGCGGGTGGGGAGGTTGGGGAACGAAGAACGGGGCCTGCCGATTGGCGGGCCCCGTTCTTCGTTCCGCTGTGCGGAGTTCGCTCTATTCCGTGCCAACGTCGTTACGGGGCGCTGATTTTACACGGAGGGTTTTCAGCGCACCGTCCACGGGCATCCCGCCATCACTGCACGCTCGCGGACCATGGGGTGTGGATCGATCGCCTTGACGCGCTGCCGGAGCTTCTGCTGAACGTTCGCCTGGTCGATCTCTCTCGGGAACAGCCTCGACGGCTTCACCCGCTGCTCCAAGTGCAACACCACCCTGAGGCTGCGGACATTCAGCGCACGATTGGCGATTGCCTTCTGATCGCCGTCCGTCGCATTCACCCGTGCCGCGGCGAGCAGGGCAAGGCTATCGCGAACCTTGATGGCGATCTCGTCGGCGATCTCGAGCGTCTTGGTGCGCGGCCCCTGGCGATAGTCCTTGATCTCGATCAACCACGCGCAGGTTCGGCCGGGCTCGACGGCCAGCACGTCGATCGCCTTTGTCCCGTTGCCGATGGACATGAACTGTTTCCGGTAGAAGCTCCACGCATCGAGCTTCGATACCTCCCACCCAGACGGGAACTCGAAGGTCAGGTTGCCTTCCGTGATGGAAGGCATCAAGCAGCCTCCACTTCCAGATAGCGGTCGGACTGGCGAAGCTCCTCCTCCAGGGCAGTGATCTCTCCGATGTCGTCTACCGTGGCACCCTGGAACACGTCCACACCTCCGTCACCCCGGTGCAGACCGATGAACTGGCACTCCGGCCGCTTCTGGCGGGGCTGCTGCAGAACCAGCTCCAACTCTCGCAGCAGAAACAGGCTGTGAGTCGCCACGAAAACCTGAATCCCGCTTTGCGCCAGATGCACGATCGTCTGCGCCACCAGTTTGATGATCCTCGGGTTCAGATTTGCCTCTGGTTCGTCCCAGAACAGAAACCCCTTGTCGATCAAGGATCCGGTGGCAATCAGCCGCGCGATCATGGCGAGCTTTCGAAACCCTTCGGCGACCAGGTGCATCTCGGTCGACACACCACCGGAGTTCAGATAGAACCTGCCTCCCTCATCCTGTTCCACTTTGCCGTCCATGGCGTTTTCGAGCGGAACCAGCAGCTCTCTGATACGCTTTTCACGTGGGCCACGCGCTAACGGCGCACCGAGCAGCACGCTGGTGTCGCGCCACGTTTCTTCGAATGGCAGGTAGCTTGTCTCGTAGAGCGAGATGAACCCCGGAAAAAGGGTGAGCAGTTCGCGCGTGGGCAGGTAAACCGGGAGCTTTTCGATCCATTGCGAAGGAGCTTCCTCGACGTTCACCTCGGATCGGCTCGCGGTGTTGAACGAGAAAGCCAGTCCGTTGGTGGGTGGGCCATAGCTGCAATGAACCTCGCTGCGTTGCCGGCCACGACGATCGCGGCGAGCCAGCCGGCCCAGCTCGTCGGGCCGGAACACAGATGTCAATTTCTTGCCGATGGCGGATTGGAGATATGCCTTGGTGGGCGCGGAACCCGGCTCCCTCCCCTTCGTGCACACGTAGGTGATGGAGTAGGCGAGCTTCAGGATGTGGGTTTTCCCGGTCCCGTTTTCGCCAACGATCACGTTCAATCCTGGGGCGAACTCCAGCCCGGCATCCTTGAATACCGTAAAATCCTTCAAACGGAGCGATTCGATCACCGTTCGACTCCTCTTGGCAGGGCGCGTTTCTCCTCGCGGTGTGAGGGCGAAACTCTAGTTGCTCAAGTAAAGACAATGCGAATGTGCGGCGCAAGGTGACCCGCTCACGTTCCGCGTGTTCCGGCTCGCCACCCTCATCCGCCCCGTGGCGCTGGAGCCTCACGCGAGATCCTGCGATGCACCGGTCCGTTAACCCGGCGGAACGGCGCCCGCGGTTTGACGCTCTCCGGCGCCCGGCCTATCTTCCGGCCCTCTTTCCCGCACCGGAGCACATCTTTGCGCGAGCCCAGGCGCATCGCCGTCCTTGCCAGCGGCGGGGGGACCAACCTCCAGTCGCTGATCGACCACTTCAACCCCGCGCCCGCGCCCGCCGCGCGCGTGGAGCTGGTGGTCGCCAGCCGGGCCGGGGTGGGCGCGCTGGAGCGGGCGGCGCGCGCGGGTGTGCCCTCGGTGGTCCTGGACGTGCGCGAGACCGGCCCCGAGGCGCTGGGCGAACGGATGATGGACGAGATGCGGCGCCACCGCATCGACATCGTGGTGCTCGCCGGCTACCTGCAACTGGTGCCCACGGCGGTGGTGGAGCGCTACCACGGGCGGATGCTGAACATCCACCCGGCGCTCCTCCCCGGCTTCGGCGGCAAGGGGATGTACGGGATGCGCGTGCACCGCGCGGTGATCGAGAGCGGCGTGCGCGTGAGCGGCGCCACCGTACACCTGGTGAGCGAGCGGTACGACGAGGGGCGCATCGTGGCGCAGTGGCCCGTGCCCGTGCTGGCCGGCGACACGCCCGAGGCGCTGGCCGCGCGCGTCCTGGCGGTGGAGCACCGCATCCTCCCGCTGGCCGTGGAGGTGCTGGCCCGGGGCGATGACGCCGCCGCCGTCCCCCACGGCCCCGTGTGCTTCGACCTGCTCGACGCCCCCGCGCCCCCCGAATCCTCCCTCCGCGCCACGCTGGCGGAGGTCGCGGAGATCGAGGAACCGCGCGAGTAGCTCTCGGCGGATCGAAAGCTCACCCCTCTCCAGGCGGTTTTTGGGGGAGGGGTCGGCGAGCCTTGGCGAGCCGGGGATGGGGCTGGTGCGGGTCGTGCGAGCGCCCGCCGTCGTCGCGCGAGTTTGCGAGTGAACTCGCCGCTACAACGGCACACAGTCCGCCTTCGCGGACTTCGACGTCAACGGCGCCTGGGCCAAAGCCGCGGCGCGCGTGAACGTTTCTGTATCAACCTTTTTTCAGATCGATAAAGAGCAATGCCCAGGGCGCTGCTGAGCGTGTCGGACAAGACGGGGCTTGCGGATTTCGCGCAAACGCTGGTGGAGCGCGGATGGACGCTGCTCTCCACCGGCGGCACCGCGCGGGCGCTGCGCGAGGCCGCCGTCCCCGTGATGGACGTGAGCGAGGTCACCGGGCACCCGGAGATGATGGACGGGCGGGTGAAGACGCTGCACCCCGCCATCCACGCCGGCCTGCTGGCCCGCCGCGCGAACGACGACGACCTGGCGCAGATGCGCGAGCAGGGCTACTCGGCCATCGACCTGGTCGCCGTGAACCTCTACCCCTTCGTGGAGACGGTGTCGAAGCCGGGCGTCACCATCGCCGAGGCGATCGAGAACATCGACATCGGCGGCCCGTCCATGCTGCGGTCGGCGGCCAAGAACCACGAGAGCGTGTGGGTCGTAGTCGACCCGGCCGACTACGCGCGCGTGCTGGCGGGCCTGGACGCGGACGATGATGGCGCGCGTGCCCTCCGCCGCGAGCTGGCCACCAAGGTCTACGCGCACACCTCGGCCTACGACGCGGCCATCGCCCGCTACCTCGCCTCCGCGGAGGGCGGCGGGGCGGGTGAGGCGGACGCCGGCGCGGCGTTCCCCGCGTCGATCACGCTGCGGCTGGAGAAGGTGCAGGACCTTCGCTACGGCGAGAACCCCGACCAGCCGGCCGCCTTCTACCGCGATGGCAGTACCGACGGCGGGCTCCCCCAGATGCGGCAGCTGCACGGCAAGGAGCTGTCGTTCAACAACTTGGTCGACGTGGACGCCGCGCTGATGGCCGTGAGCGCGTGGGAGGGGAGCGGCTTGGCGGCGTGCGCCATCATCAAGCACGCCACGCCGTGCGGGATCGCGGTGGGCGCCGGCCCGGCCGAGGCGTACCGCAGGGCGCTCTCGACCGACCCCGCCAGCGCGTTCGGCTCGGTGGTGGCCTTCAACACCGAGGTCACCGAGCAGGCGGCCACGCTGCTGCGCCCCAACTTCGTGGAGGCCATCGTGGCCCCCGCGTTCAACGAGCGCGCGCTCGAGGTCCTTACCGAGAAGAAGAACCTGCGGCTGATCGTGCTCCCCTCGGCCCCGGCGGTGGACGAGGTGGATTACCAGCGTGTGCGCGGCGGGTTCGTGGTCCAGTCGCGCCTCTCCATGCGCTTTCCCGAGGATGATTGGCGCGTGGTGACCGACCGCCAGCCCACGCCGGGCGAGATGGACGACCTGCGCTTTGCCTGGCGCGCGGTGGCCTCGGTCAAGTCCAACGCCATCCTGCTGGCGCGCGGCGGGCAGGCGCTGGGCATCGGCGCGGGGCAGATGAGCCGCGTGGACAGCTCGCGCATCGCGGTGATGAAGGCGCGTGACAACGGCTTCGACCTGGCCGCCGCCGCGCTCGCCTCCGACGCCTTCTTCCCCTTCCGCGACGGCGTGGACGCGGCGGCCGGGGCCGGCGTGCGCGCCATCATCCAGCCCGGCGGCTCGGTGCGCGACGAAGAGGTGATCGCCGCCGCCAACGAGCACGGCATCGCCATGGTGTTCACCGGCCGCCGCCTCTTCCGCCACTGAGCCGCGGCCGGTGGACGATGAGGGTACGGGGAGCGGGCCTTCGGGCTCGCTCTTCCTCTTTCCACTCCGGCCGCGGATTCCCGAAGTTCCAGTGGCGGGTTGCAACCCGCCGTGATTGGCCGCGCGAGACGAACCGTGCGCACGAGGGAGCCGCAGGAACGCGGCCGGGGTGGGCGATGGACCCGTCGTTCTTTACACGTCCGGGCGCGCCGGGTAGATTCCGCGCCCTCTTTACCCGGCCCGGCCGGGGCGTTGCCACCGGGGGGATACGGGGAGATGGACGGGCTTTCACGCGCGCGGCTGGACGAGATCCTGGAGCGGAGCCGAGGGCTGCGCGTGGCGGTGGTGGGCGACGTGATGCTCGACGTGTACCTGGTGGGCAACGTGTCGCGCATCTCGCCCGAGGCGCCGGTGCCCGTGGTGCACGTCAACGAGGAGCGCTACGCCCTGGGTGGCGCCGCCAACGTGGCCGCCAACGTGGTGGCCCTGGGCGCCGAGTGCCGCCTGGTGGGGTGCGTGGGCGCCGACGACGCGGGCGCCCGCATCCGCGCGGCGCTGGGCGAACTGGCCGGCGGCACCGTGGACGCGCGGCTGGTGGAGATCGCCGGCCGCCCCACCACCACCAAGACGCGCGTGGTGGCCCGCCACCAGCAGGTGGTGCGCTTCGACCGCGAGCACAGCCACGACCTGCCCGACGATTGCGCGGGCGGCCTGTGCGGCGCCGTGCGTGCCGCGGTCGACGGCGCCGACGCGCTGGTGCTGGAGGATTACAACAAGGGCGTGCTGGTGCCGTCGGTGATCCGCGCGGCGCTGGACGCGGCGGGGGCGGCGGGGATCCCCAGCGTGGTGGACCCCAAGTTCCGGCACTTCATGGAATACCGCGGCGCCACGGTGTTCAAGCCGAACGCGCTGGAGCTGGGTGCCGCGCTGGGCGCCGCCGTGCAGCCGCACGACGACGCGTGGCTCGAGGATGCGCGCACCACCGTGGGCGCGCGCCACCTGCTGCTCACGCTGGGCGAGGACGGGATGGCGCTGCGCTCACAGGGCGCGCCCACCTTCCGCATCCCCACGGTTGCCCGCGAGGTGTACGACGTGAGCGGCGCCGGCGACACCGTGACCGCGTTCGTCGCGGTGGCGCTCGCCGCCGGGGCCACGATGGAGGAAGCCGCGGTGCTGGCGAACCTTGCCGCGGGGATCGAGGTGGGCAAGCCCGGCGTCGCCGTGGTCACTCCCGACGAGCTGCGGGAGATGGTGGAGTGACGAAGGCGGGGTGAGGAGACGGACGTCGGCGCGTGCCGCGGCGGCCCCCTCCCCCAACCCTCTCCCCGCGCTCCGCGGGGGAGGGGGAGAGGAAAATCGGGGTTCGCTTCGGCGGATCCGAAGCGAGCGAGAGCATCGGAATGCGTCACCCTCCCCCCGCGCAGCGCGGGGGAGGGCCGGGGAGGGGGGCCAGCCGCGGCATGCGCCCGCGCCTCCGAAGTGCACCAGCGCTCGTGCGCTACCTCTCCCGGTACTCCCGGTACGGGGGAGGTGCGAGCCTGAGCGAGCGGAGGGGGCGCGGCGCCGAGGGATCACCCTTCCGCCTCTCCCAACGCGAGCCCGACTGTTTGAGTGCCCGAATCAACATCAACCCACGCCTTGAGGTGGTTCGCACATGGCAGATCTGCGGAAGGTCCAGACCGACCAGGCGCCCGCCGCCATCGGCCCCTACAGCCAGGGGATGGTGGCGCACGGGATGGTGTACACCGCGGGGCAGATCCCGCTGGACCCGGCAACCGGCAACCTGGTGGAGGGCGACATCACCGTGCAGACCGAGCGCGTGATGCGGAACGTGCAGGCCGTGCTGCAGGCCGCGGGCGGCGACCTCTCCACCGTGGTGAAGACCACCGTGTTCCTGCGCGACATGGGCGACTTCGCGGCCATGAACGAGGTGTACGGCCGCTGGTTCGCCGGGCACGCGCCCGCGCGCTCCACCGTGCAGGTGGCTCGCCTCCCGCGTGACGTGGCGGTGGAGATCGAGGCGATCGCGGTGGTCGCCAACAGCTGAGCATGATTCGACACGCCGGGCGCCTTCCTTGCGGAGGGCGCCCGGGCGTTTTTCAACAAGAAAACCGGCGAGCGAGAGCAGGATGGTCAACCCGCACATCTTCCGGCAGTACGACATCCGCGGCGTGGTGGGCACCGACGTGACGCCCGACGTGGCCGAGCAGATCGGCCGCGCCTTCACCACGCTGGTGCGGCGCACGCTGGGCATCGACAGCCCCGTGCTGGCGCTGGGGCGTGACAACCGCCTGAGCAGCAACGACCTGGCCGACGCGGTCAAGCGCGGGATGCTGTCCGCCGGCGCGCAGGTGATCGACGTGGGCACGGTGCCCACCCCGGCGCACTCCTTCGCCATGGCCTGGTGGGAGACCGACGCCGGCCTGCAGGTGACCGGCTCGCACAACCCGCCGCAGTACAACGGCTTCAAGATGGCCATCCGCGGCGGCTCCATCTACGGCGACATGATCCAGCAGGTGCTGCGGATCATCCAGCAGCAGGATTATCTCGCCGGCAGCGGCCGCGCCGAGGACCGCGCCATCCTGGAGACCTACGTCCGCGAGGTGGCGGGGAAGTTCCAGATCGCCCGGCCGGTGAAGGTCGTGGTCGACTGCGGCAACGGCACCGGGTCCATCGTCGCGGTGGACCTGCTGCGCGCGCTGGGCGAGAACGTGGAGGTGATCCCCATCTTCTGCGAGAGCGACGGCACCTTCCCCAACCACCATCCCGACCCGGTGGTGGACAAGAACCTGGTGGACATCATCGCCAAGGTGAAGGAGACCGGGGCCGACCTGGGCGTGGCCTTCGATGGCGACGCCGACCGCATCGGCGCCATCGACAACCAGGGGCGGATCGTCCGCGGCGACACGCTCCTCCTCCTCTACGGGCTGGACCTGCTGGAGAAGCGCGGCCCGGGGCAGAAGGTGGTGTTCGACGTGAAGTGCACGCAGGCGCTGCCGGAGGTGCTGGAGAAGCACGGCGGCGTCCCCGTGCTGAACGCCACCGGCCATTCGCTGATCAAGAAGCGGATGAAGGAGGAGCACGCGCTGCTGGCCGGCGAGCTCTCGGGCCACATCATGTTCGGCAACGACTACTACGGCTTCGACGACGCGCTGTACGGCGCCTGCCTGCTGATCGACATCGTGGCGCGCCGCGAAGGGACGCTCGCCGAGTGGACCGACACCTTCCCGCAGTTCATCTCCACCAGCGAGCTGCGCTATCCGGCGACGGAGGAAACGAAGTTCGAGATCGTGGGCCGCGCGGTGGAGCACTTCCGCAAGGACCACGAGGTGGTGGACGTGGACGGCGCCCGCGTGCTGTTCGGCGACGGGTGGGGGCTGATCCGCGCGTCGAACACCGAGCCCGTCCTGGTCGCCCGCTACGAGGCGCGCACCGAGGACCGGCTGCAGGAGATCCGCAGCACGATGGAGGGATGGCTGCAGGGCGAGGGGATCGGCGGCGCGTCCGACGGCCACTGATCCTCCACGCCCGGCCGAAACGAGCGCGAGCCGCCGTCCATCGTTCCACGGGCGGCGGCTCGTCCGTTTGAACGAAGCCGGCGGCGTGCGTAAATTGGTTAAACGTCCGTATCCAGCCCGCGCGCGATGTTGCCACCCAGCCGGTGGAGCCTCGCGCAGTCTGCGAGGCTTTTCGTAGTTGTTGCTGCGGCTTCAGCCGCCGGTCAGCGGGTCCCATCCTCCTTCAGCCGGGCTGGTTTTCCCTTGCATCTCCCCACACCGCCATGCCGCGCTCATCCCCTCCCGCCACCGTTTTCGTCAACATCTTCCTGCTTCCGCTGGGGCTGTGCGTGAGTGCGTGAATGCATGAACGGGGGCGCTCGCGACCTCCGCGCCGCTGTCCGTATCTCGCGTCCAAACCTGTCTTCTCTCCGAGGTCCGCGTGAACATAAGTCTGGCTTGCGGCGGGCATCCGCCGTATCCTTCGCACGTCAGCCCCGTGCCCGCCGATCACCGTCCGTTTCCCCGCGCCACGCGTCTCATGCTTCCATTCCGCCACGCCGCCCCACGGGCGGCGGTGATCTTCTGCGCGGCTCTGGCCGCCGTGCCCGCCGCGGCACAGGTGCAGGTTTCCCTGCGCCCGGCCACCACGCCCGATGCGTTCTTCGTGGCCGACTTCCTTCCCGGAAGCACCGGCGCGCGCCCCGACCTGGTGGGCATCACCCTGGTCCCCGACCGCGTGGGGCAAACCATCTCGCTGGAGCTCGTCGTGGCCCGCGAGAGCCCCTCGCCCGCCGAGATCTTCCGCGGCACCACCGACCCGTTCGTCCTCAACCAGCCGGTGCGGCACCTCACCAGCCGCGACCTGGCGTCGAAGGGGCGCGACGTGTCGATCACCGACTTCACGGTCAACGACGAGGCGCTGAACGGCTCGGCCGGGCGAAGCGGGCGGCTTCCCGCCGGCACCTACGTCTTCCGCATCACCGTGCGCAACGAGCGCGGCGACCCGGTGGACAACGACGAGGTGCGGCTCACCTTCACCTCGCCCACGCGGGTGGAACTGCTCTCCCCCGGCGGCCCCGCCGACGCGGCGCCCCCCGAGGTGCCCGGGCCCACGCCGCGTTTCCTCTGGAGCGCCGATGGCGAGGCGCCGGGGACGCGCTACCGGCTGCGGGTGGTGAAGGTGGACGCCGGGGCCGGGTCGGCCGTGGAGGCGCTGCAGGCCGGCTTCCCCGCGTGGGAGGCCACCGTGGCCGGCACGTCGGCCTTCTACCCCGCCTCGGCGGCGGCGCTGCGGCTGGAGCCGGGCGCCACCTACGCCTGGCAGGTGTCGCGCGAGGTGCGCACCAGCGGCGGCACCGAGCTGGTGGAAAGCCCCATCTACTGGTTCCGCGTGGGCGGCCCCGGCGCGCCGGGCTCCCTCTCCGGCGGGCTGGCGCTGCGCTGGGCCGCGCTCCTGCGCGCGCTGGGGCTCACCGAGCTGGACGGCTTCACCCCCGTGGGCGCCACCTTGGAGGACGGGCGCCCGCTCTCGCTCGACAAGCTCGAGGAGCTGCTGGCCGCGATCCAGGCCGGTGAGATTTCCGTTCTTTCCGTCCGCGTTCGCTGACCAGGATGACGACGATGATGATGATGCGAGCGAGGATGGCCGGCCTGGCGCTGGCGGTGGGGATCGGGACGATGATGAGCATGAGGCCGGCCGGTGCGCAGCAGACGGACGTGGCGCTCGTCTACCGGCTGCTGGAGGAGGGGAGGATGGTGGTGACGCCCCCTGGCGCCCAGGCGCACCCGGCGCAGGTCGGCGAGCGGTTGAGGAACGGCGCCGAGGTGCTCACCGGGCCCAGCACCCGTGCCGCGCTCCGCTTCACCGACGACGCGTCGATCCTGCGGCTGAACCCCAACGCGCGCGTGCGCCTCACCTCGGGGAACGAGCAGGGAGTGGTGGTGCGCACGCTCAACCTGGAGTTCGGCGAACTGTGGGTGCGCGTGAACCGCCAGGCGCGCACGCACCTGCGGGTGCAGACCCCGGCCGGCGTGGCGGCGGTGAAGGGGACGCAGTTCGTGGTGCGGGTGGACTCGCAGGGCGTGACCACCGTGCTCACGCTGGAGGGCGTGGTCGAGTTCTTCAACGAGGGCGGGCGGGTGGACCTTCCCGCCGGCCGCAAGGTGACCGCCGCCTCGCAAACGGACGTGCCCCAGGCGCAGCCCGCCAGCGCCCAGGAGCTGCACCAGGCCGAGACCGTGCGCGGCGACGAGGGCGGCGGCGCGCAGGGCACGTGGGTGGCGGTGCAGCTGCGCGACGCCAACGGCCAGACCCGCACGCTGATGCTGCAGGTGCCCGCCGACGCGCTCCGCGAACGGCTGGAGGGCCGCCCGTGACCCTCCACGCCCGTTGGGCGGCCGCGCTCCTCGTCGTAATCGCGTCCGCCTCTCAATCCAGATTGCTCGTTGGACAATCCACCACGCCCGGCGTGGTCATCCTTTCCCCCGAGCCCGGCGAGCGCGTGCCGGCCGGGCAGGTGCTGGTGGCGGCCACGGTGACCGGCGCCGACTCGGTGTCCGTCCGCGTCGGCCTCCGCGACGTGACGGCCGAGGCCGCGCTCGAGAACGGCGTGCTCACCTGGCGCCCGCGCGAGCCGCTGGAGCCCGGCCCGCACCGCGTGGTGGTCGCCGCGCGCGGGGCCGATCCGGTCGCGTGGACCTTCACGGTGGCGCCCGCGCCGCGCGTGGCCGCCGCCGCTCCCCGTACACCCGCGCGCCGCAGCTCGCCCGCCATGCCGCACGGGACGGTGGTGATGGAGGGCGGCGGCACCTCCACCAGCGGCCCCGGCGCGGATTTCAGCCGCCAGGAGCAGTTCCTTCCCCAGCTGTGGCTCAACGCCGGCGGCGATCTGGGATCGGGATGGCGATACAGCACCCGCGCCTACGTCTCCGGCTACGAGAGCTCCACCCGGCAGCCGGCGAACCGCTTCCGCGCGGACCTGCGCGGGCGCTGGCTGTCGGTGGCGCTGGGCGACGTGAACCCCGCGCTGCACGACGTGATCCTGGCCGGGCGCAACGTGCGCGGCGGGCAGGTGGACCTGCGCGCCGGCCCCTTTCGCCTGGACATGGTCGCGGGCCGCACGGGCCGCGCGATCGGCGGCGCGCTGGACCCGCTGGACCCCACGCGGGTGCGCCGCCCGGGGACGTACGCGCAGAACCTGGTGGCCGTGCGCCCGTCGCTCGGCGCGGGTGACCGCTTCCGGGTGGGGCTCACCGTGATGCACGTGCGCGATGACATGGAGTCGATCCCGCTCCTGCGCACCCAGCCGGAGCCGCTCGATTCCGCCACCCTCGCCGTGAACCCGGCCCCCCGCGACAACCTGGTGGGCGGGCTCGACGTGTCGCTGCGCCTCATGGGCGGGCGCTTCACCGCGCGCTACGAGAACGCGCTCTCGCTCCTGAACCGCGACATCACCGACCGGCCGCGCACCCGGGCCGAGCTGGACTCGATCTTCCTGGAGCTGGGGCAGGACGCGCCGGGGATCGACCCCGGCGACTGGGAGCGCTACATCATCCTCAACGGCTCGCTGGTTCCGCTGGACCCCAGCCGGCGCACCAGCATGGCGCACCAGGCGCGGGCCACGCTCCGTGCCGGCGCCCACGCCCTGTCGGCCGAGTGGCGGTCGGTGGGGACCGACTACTACACGCTGGGCGACCCCGCCCTGCAGCGCGACCTGCGCGGCTGGCGCGTGCGCGACTCCTTCTCGCTCCCCGGCGACGCGGTGTTCGTGACCGCCGGCTTCGAGCAGGACCGCGACAACCTCGACGGCTCGGCGCTGGCGACCACGACGAACCGCGCCGCCTTCGCCACGTTCACCTGGCAGGCCCCGCGCGAGATGGTGTTCAACGGCTCGTTCCGGCTGGGCACGCGCGGCAACGGGCTGGACACCGGCTCGCCCGGCGCGCTGGACCAGTCCACCCGCGCCTTCACCGCCGCCGCGCTGGTGCCGGTGGCGATCTTCCCGGCCTTCCGTACCCGGCTCAGCCTGAACGGCTCGTGGGTGTCGCGCGGCGACCCCGCCAACCCGGTGGCCGACACGCGCGACCTGTACTACCTGGCCGGGATCCAGGGCGAAACGCCCGACCGCGCGATGGACCTCTCCCTCCTGGCCGGGCAGAACCGCTCCGACTTCCCGGGGCTGCCCGACGGGAAGACCACCTTCGACCGGCTGGTGCTGGCCGCACGCCGGCAGATCGACCCGCGCTGGGCCGCGCGCTTCGACGGCTCGCTGCTCACGGCGCGCAGCCCCGCGAACGCCGCCGCGCCCGGCCCGCGCTACACCCGCACCGAGGCGCTGGGCGGCGGCGAGTGGACGTGGCGGCGCGACGCGTCGGTCATCTTCACCGCGGGCGTGGTCTCCTACACCGACCGGCGGGTGCCGGGGATGGACACGCGCGAGCTGGTGGCCCGCATCCGCCTGAGCCGCGCGTTCTGATGCGGCTCCTCCCCGCGATCCCGGCGTTCACGCGGCGCACCGCGCTCCTGGTGGGCGTGGCGCTGCTGGCCCCGCTGATGGGGCTGGTGTTCGCCGAGTCGCGGGTGGGGCGCGCGCTGGAGCGGCGCGTGTACGACGGCTGGTTCACCCTGCGCGGGGCGCTGCCGCGGCCCGACGGCGTGGTGGTGGTGGCCATCGACCTCGACTCCGAGGCGTCGCTGGGCCGCTACCCCTGGGGGCGGGAGTGGCACGCGCGGCTGCTGCGCAACCTGAAGAGCGCGGGGGCCAGGGTGGTGGCGTTCGACCTCACCTTCGCCGACCCCACCCCCGGCGACAGCGCCTTCCGCGCCGCCATCGACCAGACGGGGATCGCCATCCTGGGCGCCAAGACCGACGTGGTCTTCCGCCGCGGCGCCCGCGGGTTCCGGCTCGAGGAGCCGGCGCCCGCCCTGCGCGGCGCCCCCATCGGCATCGTGGATGAGCGCCCCGACGCGGTGGACGGCGTGATCCGCGAGTACCCCGTGCTGCACGGGTATCCACAGGGCTCCCGGGGCCAGCTCGGGGTGGAGGCGGTGCGCCGCTATCTGGGATTGCCGGCCGATGCACTGCGGGAGGTGGACGACGGGTGGCGCCTGGGGAGCCGCTTCATCCCCCGCGGGCCGAGCGGCGGGATGCTGGTGGACTACGCGGGCCCCACCGGCGCCGTCGCAACGCACAGCTACGTGACGGTGGTGGACGATTCCGCCACCAACGTGGGCGAGTGGGACCTGGACTCGTTCGGCGACCTGGCCGCGAGCGGCGCCTTCCGCAACCGGATCGTGTTCGTGGGCACCACGGTTCCCGAGCACCAGGACCTTCACCCCACGCCCTTCCGCGACGCGGGCGACACGGAGGGGGCGGTTCTGGTGCCGGGGGTGGAGATCCACGCCCAGGCCGCCGCGGCGCTCCTGGCGGGCCGGACGCTGCGCCCGGTCTCGCGGGCCGGGGAGTACGCGTGGGTGGCGGTGCTGGCGCTGGCCGCTGTGGGGGC
>DASSJS010000261.1:0-22962 GCA_035691085.1 Longimicrobium sp. | reverse complement strand
TGCTGCTCTCCATCGCCGCCTGCAACCCGGCGCCGTCCACCAGTCCCTCTCCCGCGCCCGCCCCGGCCGCGGCCCCGGCCACGCCGGTGCGCACGCCCACGCCGCCGCATCCGCTCCCCATTCCGCCCGACCAGCTGATGCGGGTGCCGCTGCCGCCGGCGGCCGCGGTGGGCGCCATCCACTGGTGGCGCAATTCGGCCGAGCACGAGGCCATCTACCTGCAGACGTACCGCTGGGCCGGCGAGCGGCTGCGCGAGCTGGCCGCCGGCGAGCGGCGCGGCACCTGGGCGGTGATCATGGACGCCGACGAGACGGTGATCGACAACTCGCTCTACCAGCTGCGCCGCAACGGGCAGAACGAGGGCTACACGGCCGAGAGCTGGAATGCGTGGGTGAACGAGCAGGCGGCGCCCGCCACCCCCGGCGCGGTGGAGTTCACGCGGCTGGTGCACGACCTGGGCGGGCGCGTGGCCATCGTCACCAACCGCGACGACCCGTACTGCCCCGCCACGCGCGAGAACCTGCGCAAGGTGGGGGTGATGTACGACGTGGCGCTGTGCCGCGTGAACGGCCAGAGCGACAAGAACCCACGCTTTCAGCAGGTGCAGAGCGGCACCGGCACCGGGCTTCCCGCGCTGAAGGTGCTGATGTGGGTGGGCGACAACATCCAGGACTTCCCGGGGATGGGCCAGGACGCGCGGACCCGGGGCGCGCAGGCGTTCGGCGCCTACGGCCGCAACTTCGTGGTGCTCCCCAACCCGATGTACGGCAGCTGGGAGCGCAACCCGCTGCAGTAGAACGCCTCACTTTGAATCGAAAACGGATTGGCGCTCGCCACTCGACGAGCGCCATTTTTAGGCTGCGGACAATTTAGCCTCTCTACTGGTCGCTCTTTCGAGGCCTGCGGGGACCACGAGAGCGTGACTCGCGGTGTCGACTCACCCTTTGTTCGGTTGGAATCGAAGCCGTCGCCTCCGCTTGAGTTTTTGGTGCTTGGATTCTCAACACGTCGCGATAGCCGGGGTGAATTTCCCAATCAAGGCCATCGTCAAGATTGGCCGTTGATGAGAGTAGATTCGGACGGTCTTCATAGCGTACAAAACCTAGCCCGCCCGGGTCGCTTTCGTCACGCGCAGCGATGAAGCCAACTCTGTAGAGGAAATGGGCGAGAGAAATGCTCCCTTGGGATGCAGGAGCACCATCGAGTTCGGGCATACCCCACCTTTGGATTACTTTGTCGGTGAGGTGCCGCAGTAGATTAGAAGTATTGTACTTCGCTGGACCGCCACTGAACGTTTCAATGATGTCTTGGAGGTTTGGGCATTGATGCCGATGCTCCTTGTAGAGATCAGAGACTCTTGATTGTCCGTAATCTCGAAGGACAGCGCGGACGTGACCAAGCGCAATTCGATCCGTAGCTTTAGCAAAAGCGTCCTTTCCTGCGAGTTTGCACAACTGAGCCGCCCAACGTGGGCGCCCTGCACTTAGAACGTGTATTGGTCTGAATGGTTCTACTGTACGTGTGCCCCAATGGAACGGCTCTTTGAAAATAAGACCAAAAATCTTTCTCTGGTCGCGAGATGCGACGAGGGAGGCGTAAGTGCCGTTCTCTGGATAGAAACGTTGAAAGTAACTCAGAATTTTATTCTCAAGGATTCGTCCGGTTTCTACTGTGCTCCACTGAAGGTCAAGCATGTACTGTTCACACTTGTCTAACGATTCGTCATGTTGGGCAAGAATCGACCATACGTCGGTTCGTACGGAGACACGAATATTCAGCCCCATAACCGTATTCACGAGGTTGCGACATGCGCTAAAGAATGTGCTAGCACGAAGACGCTCGGTTTCAGTATTGAGAAATGTGGCATCAATGTCATCGACGAACAGCCACGCCGTGGTGTCTTTTTTCTCAAGGACTCGGCGCAGTAGTGCTTCTGAGTTAGACGGTACTTGCCTCACTCGAGCCACTTCAATGCCTCCTGCCCGTACTTGGAGTCGATCAAGAAGCGCGCTAACCAGATTTCTCCCTTTAAAACCGGACAATTCTGCACCTTCAACGAGCGCGATTGCGTCGTCCGAGACAGCCAAGCGAAGATTAGATCCAAGCTCAAGGTTCACTCTCGAACAAAGTCGCTGCTGCCATCCATAAATTAATTCAGCGGGAGAATCACTCTTCACATCTTGTAACGCTACCAAATCAGAAGCTTTACAGTAGATAAGCAATTCCCCTGCATCGGCAATCTCGCGCCGGTACATGGTTTGTTTAAGAAGCGCGGACTTTCCCACCCCTTTTCTTGACCGAACAATGCCGAAGCGACGTGTTGGTGAGTAAAATCGATCGAACTCCTGCTTTGCGAGGAAATAGCTTGCGAGCACCTGAACATCTTCGTCTTCGCCAGCCTCATTCCCAAACAATTCTGGATCTGCGAGATCGCGGTGCATCTTCTCTATCCGGAAGGAGGTTAGTGTGTCACTTGCGACAAGATATTAAAGAAACTCGATTGTCCGACGCAACACGCCTTGGCTCATCAAGCTTAAACTCACCTGCGTGTAAGAACAGTCAGCGCCTTCTCGGCGTGCGCCGCCGCCGTCGTCCCAGGATGCCGCGTCCGCATCCGCTCCAACTCCGCGGTGGCGCGGGCGGAGTTGTCCAGCGGGCCCATGTACAGGTCGATCAGGCGGTTGGTCGCCGCGTAGTCCTGTGCCGATGAGGCGGCGGGCATCTCACGCACGCGCAGGTACAGCTGCTCGGCCGTGATGGGATCGCGCGCTTCACGCATGTGCACGTCGGCGGCGAAGAGGCGGAGGGCGGGGTCGTCGGGGCGGGCGAGCATCCGCGCCTGCAGCTCGGTGAGCGCCTGCTCCACCTGGCCGCGCGCGAGCAGCGACTTCTCGTATGAGTAGTCGTCGGGCGCCGGGGTGCTGCTGCCGCTGGGCGCCACGAAACCCATCGCCGCGCTCGCGCCCGCGCTGGCCATCCATAGCACCACGCAAGCGGCGATCACCTCCATCACCACGAACGCCACGATCGCCGCGAGCCCGGCCAGGATCAGGCTGGCGGACGAAAGCTGGTAGAAGGTAATCCCCGCCGCGATCGAGCCCGCCGGCAGCGAGCGCATGAACGCCCGCAGCGTGTTCGGATCATCGAAGTCGAACAGCTGCGACCAGTGGATTTTGACGCGGATCTTCATGCGGCGGCGGGGCGCGGTGGGGTCGATCGATGGATGAAGCCGGGCAGCACGGCGCGGTGGGCGCGTACATCATTCCATCCCTGCTGCCCGTGGGAGATCCGCCCGTCAGCATTCCTCGGTCTGCTGGCCGCACACGTCGGGGTCGGTGCAGTCGAACGTCTCGCATTCGGCAGCCTCGAAGGTGGGGCAGTCCGGCGGTCCGCTCTCCGTATCGCAATCGGCATCGTCGGTGTCGGCGGCGAACCGGATGCCGGGGAGCGACGCGGCGGCGCGCGGCGCGAAGGTCTCTACCTGCAGGTCGCTGGGGTCGAGCGTGAGCGTGCGCATGGGGCTGGCTCCGTATCGTCATCGTGGATGACGCCGATGGGTGGCGCCGGTCAGGATCGCCTCACAACGTGCGCGGCATTGGCCGCGCACGCCAGCATTCAGTGTGGCGCGCACGGCCGAAGGGCCAATCGAGGTAGGTGTTCAGCCCTGCGCGTAGACGATCAGCCGCCAGCGGATGGCGCCCTGGGTGGCCGTGTTGTGCTGGGAGCTGTTCTGCGAAGGGAGCGGATTGCCGGCGTTCGACGCAATCTCCCGGCCGCATCCCTCGCAGCGATAGATGCCGGAGTGCGGGGTTTCGGTGCCCGGTGTGTAGGTGCTGTCGAACGCCGAATCTTGTGTCGAAGCCAGGTGTGCTGAGTTCTTGTACAACGCCATCGTTCCTCCTGCGGGTCAGGCGTGATAAGCGAATCTCGAGGAACCTGTTGGAAGGACGGCGATGGTGATTTTCACGCTCCGCCCGGAGTCAACGCACCGCTGCCCCAGTCCAGGGGACCGATGGTGCGGCATCCGGCTGCCTGCAACAATCACAGGAGCGATTCAGACGGGGTGATATCCATGAGCGAGCGATACAAAAAGCTCGTGCGGCAGGTTGGCGATCGATTCGCCGGGCGGGAGGCGGTATCCGCCGCGGTGTTGGCGAGCGAGGTGGGCGTGCGGGAAGACGAGCTGACGGCCGCGCTGAAGGTGCTCGAGGAGCTGTTCGAGGTGCCTGCCGCGTGGCTTCGGCCGGGCGATCGCATCACGATGCTCGCGAACCTGCCCGAGCGGATGTCGACGCTGGATCACTTCCTGTACGACGTGCGGCTGGGTGATCGCGAGCTGATCCTCCATGAGATGATCGACGACCGCCTCGCCGAACTGGGCCGGCCCGGGCGGTGGCCTCCCCTCGTGACCATCGGTGACTTCGTGCGCGTGTGGAGCGGCCACGTTCCCTGATTGTTGCACGGATCATCCCGCCTTCATCCCCGAGCGGCGAAGCCCTCCCGGTTGCGCCGGGAGGGCTTCGTGTCTGCCGATGGGACGCGCGCGGTCAGGCCGCCGCCACCGGCGCCGTCACGTACGCCTCCAGCTCCTCCGCGCGGTGCTCGGCCGTGTGCGCGGCCAGGATACGCGCGCGGGCGGCGGCGCCGATGGCGCGGCGGTCGTCGGGGTGGGTGGCGCGCAGGATCTCGACGACTTCCTCGGTCGATTCGGGGAGGAGGATCTCGGTGCCGGGGGTGAAGAAGTGGCCCAGGCCGTCCCACCGGTCGCTGATCATGGCCGCGCCGCACGCAGCCGCCTCGAACAGCCGCACACTGGGGCTCCAGCCGGCCGCCACCATGTCGGCGCGCGTGGCGTTCAGCTGCCAGGCGGCGGTGCTGTAGAAGGTGGGGTGCCGCTGCGGCTCCAGGTGGTGCACGTGCTTCACGTTCCCCGGCCACAGCAGCTCCGCCGGGTACTGCGGCCCCGCCACGATGAACCGCTTGCGCGGCATCCGCTCCGCCACGCCCAGCAGGAACCGCTCGATCACCGGCTGGCGGTCGGGCGCGTAGGTGCCCATGTACGCCAGCTCGCAGGCGAACTCGCGGCTGGGCGCCACCGGGTGGTAGCGCGAATCATCCACCGAGCAGTACAGCGGCACCGCCTCGCGCGCGCCCAGCTCGCCCTCCACCACCTGGTGCAGGAAGGGGCCGCCGGTGAACGACAGGTAGCGCGTGAACAGCGGCACCTGGTCGGTGCGCAGGTACTCGGCGCCGCCGTTCCGCAGAGCGGCCACGGTCACCGGCGTGTCGATGTCGTAGAAGAAGAGCGGGTCCACGCCGGCCTCGGCCAGGTCGTCGATCACGCGCGGGCCGTCGTGCACGTAGCTGCCCACGATGGTGGCGTCTGCGTCTCGCGCCTCGGCGATGGCCTGGGCGCGCACGTCGTCCCACTCGTCCCACAGCTTGAGGGAGACGTAGCCCGGCCGCGGCTCATCGCGGCTGGCGGCGTACCAGGGCGCGTTCCACTCGTAGAACACGATCTCGTGCCCGCGCGCGGCGAAGGCCCGCAGCAGCGCGCGGAACGTGGTGGCGTGGCCGTTCCCCCAGCTGCTGCTGATGGAAAGGCCGAAGACGACGAGCTTCATGCGACGCTCCCCACCGGCGCGCGCAGGATGGCGTCCATCCGCTCGGCGCGCTGGGCGTAGGTGTGGCCGGCCAGCGCGCGCCGGCGCCCCGCCATCCCGATGCGGCGCGCGTCGGCGTCGGTCACGGCGGCCACGATGCGGGCCACGGCCGCGCCGTCTTCCGCCACCAGGATCTCCTCGCCGGGGGTGAAGAAATCCCCGATCCCCGGCATGGCGTCGGTCACCTGGCAGCTGCCGGCGCCGGCGGCCTCGAACATCCGCGTGGCCGGGCTCCACCCGTTCTCGATCATCGACTCGCGGTGGATGTTCAGCACCAGCCGCGCCGAGGCGTTCACCGCGTTGTGGCGATGCGTGGGGACGTGGCCCAGATAGGTCACGTTGGCCGGCATCGCCTTGTCGCCCCACCCCTCGCCGCCAAGGACGAAGGTGCGCTCCGGCGAAAGCGCCGCCGCGCGGAAGAAGAACTCGTCCACGCGCGCCTCGCGGTCGGGGAGGCGGTTGCCCATGAACAGCAGGTCGTACTCGGGGTGCGCGGCCATCTCCAGCGGCCGGTGCTCCTCGGGGTCGAGCCCATTGTAGATGCAGGTGCACGCCTGCGCGCCCCACGCCGTGTACGCCTGGATCACCGGCGGCCCACCGCCGTAGGTGAACACGTGGTCGTACCGGGGAATGTGCGCGATGAACGGGTCCGCCGCGTCCGCACTGATGCGTGCGAGCGTGGCCGGCGCGTCCACGTCCAGGAAGGCCGTGCGCGTCTCCCCGCCGCTCCGCGCGGCCACGGCGGCCTCGAGCTCGGCATCCCACACGCCCACGCCGCTGCACTTGATCACCCAGTCGGAGGTGGCGAAGGCCCGCTCGATCAGCGCGTCGCGCTCCGCCTCCGTCCGATAGACGATGACGGAGGCGTAGTCCGGATCCTGGGCCAGGTCGCGGTTCTGCTGGCGGCTGTAGGCGTCGGGCTCGCAGAAGGTGATGCGGTGCCCGCGCGCGGCCAGCGCGCGGATCAGCCCGCGGTAGTACGTCGCCGCCCCGTTCCAGTAGCTGGACACCAGCGATGATCCAAAGAAAGTCAGTTCCACGCGTCCCCCGCCGTGCTGGGTGATGTCATCCTGCCCGCCATCGTTTCGTAACGATCGAACCATCCCGGCGATCCCACGATCCCACGATCCGACGATCCGACGATCCCGGAGCAAGTTTGCGAGTAAACTCGCGGCTACAACGGCACGCAGTCCGCCTTCGCGGACTTCAAACCGTGACCCCTCAGCATCTACAAAGCTGCAAAAGCCTGTCCCCCATCTCGCCCTCAAGACGATGTCATCCTGAGTGCCGCCGCTTCGCCCTAACCTGATCCGCGCCGATGCTTGGCGGCGGCCGAAGGATCTATCGCCGCGTCGCGGAACCCGGCCGTCGATCAGCGCCGATCCGTGCGTGCGGTCTCCGACGCAATGGCGCGGCGTCGGTTATGGATCCTTCGGGCTGCGGCCATCGGCGTGGACGCGGGGCCGCGTGGTCGCCCTCAGGATGACATCGCCGGGGTTTCGCGCGATTCCCACCCCTTCATCCAATCCCGATCCCGCGCTTCCCGCCCCGCCCAGCTCGGCGATGATGCCGAGCAGCTGTGCCGCTCGGTGCTCGCAGGTGTGGCGCGCGAGGATGGTCTCCAGGCCGCGCTCGGCTTGGGCGCGGGCGGCGTCCTCGTCGCGGCTGAGGCGGAGGAGGGCGTCGCGCATCTCGGCGGGCGACTGGGCCACGGCGTAGTCGCCGGCGCGGAACAGGCTCTCGGCGTCGCTCCACGGCGCGCTCACCAGGGGGATGCCGCACGCCAGCGCCTCGAACACGCGGATGGTGGGGATCCCCGCCAGCGCCTGCACGTACGCGCGCCGGGGGACGTGCAGCGTAACCCGGCTACGCGCGAACACCTCGGGCACTTGGACGGACGGCGCCCAGCCGCGGAACTCCACCCCCGCATCGGCCAGCTCGGCCAGCGCGTATTCGGGATACCGCACGCCGTGGGCGACGAACTTCAGCTCCGGCAGCGCGCGCGCTGAATCGAGCCAAAAGTCGCGCAGCTCCTGCGTGCGCTCCTCGTCGCCCCAGTTGCCGATCCACACCACGTCCTGCGTCCGGGGCCGGTCCAGCGGCTTGAAACGGATGTGATCCGCCGCCTCGTGGAAAGTCCACGCGCGCTCCACGCCAAAGCGGGCGCGGTAGATCTCCGTGAGCACATCGCCAAAGGCCAGCACGCCGTCGTACGCCTTCAGGTCGAAGCGGGCGATGGCCTCGGGCTGGCTCCACGGGCGGTGGTGCGTGTCGTGGAAGATGGCCAGCGCGCCGGCGCCGTGGGCCACGGAGGCGAGGAGGTTGACCACGTGCGGGTCGTTCCACTCGTGCACCATCACCACGTTGGCCCCGGCGCACGCGGCGGCAAGATCCTCCGCCAGCGACGGCGACGCGGGGTCGTACGTGCGGACGTCGATCTCGGGGTAGGCGCGGGCGAACTCCACGACCGGCGCCACGCCGTGGTCGGTCAGCAGGTTCTGGAGCGACCAGGCGCCGCGCGGCTCGTAGCTGGAAACGGAGTGGCCGCCGCGCACCAGCGCGCCCATCAGCCCGCGGATGAAGTGCGCGTTGCCGTGGTTCCAGTCGCTCACGGCACTGTGGATGAAAAAGACGAAGCGCATCTCAGGCCACCGAGCGGCTGGGTTGCTGGTTGTGGATCAACTCGCGGTAGAGCGACACGTATTCCTGCGCCATCCGCCGCGCGGTGTAGCGCCGCAGCGCCCGCTTGCGCGCCGCCTCGGCCAGTTGTGTGATGCGCCGCGGATCGGCCGACAGCCGCGCCATCGCGTCCGCCAGCGCGGCCGCGTCGCCGCTGGGGAAGAAGTCGGCGCACCCGTTCCACAGCTCGCCAAAGGTGCCAATGTCGGAGAGCACCAGCGCGCAGCCGTGCACCGCGGCCTCCAGCGGCGCCAGCCCGAACGGCTCGTAGCGCGAGGGCGCCACGTAGATGGACGCGCGGCGCATCCACGCATCCACCTCGGCGCGTTCCACGCGGCCGTGCAGCGCCAGGTTGCGCGCCGTGAACACGCTGCCGTGCGGCGCCACCGTCTCGCCCAGGACGTGCACGGGCGGCGCGCCGGGGCCCATCATCCCCACGGCCTGGTCCAGCAGGTCCACGCCCTTCCCCTCGTCCCACGCGCGGCCCACGCACAGCACCAGCGGCTCGGCGAGCGCGGCCGGCTCGTCATCCCCCACCTCGATCCCGTTGTGGATCACGCGGGTGACGGGGACGCCGTAGTGCCGCCAGGTGAGCGCCGCCTGGTACTGCGTGGGGGCGACCACCGCGTCGGACGCGCGCAGGCCGTCGCTCACCCAGCGGGCGTAGGCGGCCCACTCGGGCGGTGCCTGGGCGGCGCGGTTGTGCGTCCACCAGCTCAGCACGTCGCTGTGCACCACGGTCACCACCGGCGCGGGAAAGCCGGCCGGCGCGTACGCCAGCTGGTTCAGGTGCACCACGTCGGCAACCCACAGCTGCGCCAGCTCGCGCAGCCAGCGGGCGGCCTCGCGCACGTCCGCTTCCGCGCCGGGCATCCACTCCAGCCGGTAGCTGCGCCAAGTGACCTGCACCCCCGCTGGGAGGCGGGCCAGCCGCTCGTCGCGCGGCTCGCCGATGGCGGCGATCAGCACCTCGCACCCCAGGGCGTCCAGCTCGCGCGCCAGGGTGACGGTGTAGTCCCACACACCGCCCACGGTGTCGGTGGAGAGGAGGATCTTCATCGCGCCCATACGTCGGCCGGCGGCAGCTGCATGGCGTCACCGCCCGTAGATGCGGTCCAGCACGGCGGCCACCTCCACCAGCCGCTCGCAGGCGGGGTCGTAGCGCTCGCCTTCGGCCAGGCGCCGCGCCCAGTCGGCCGCGGCGCGGCCGCCCCACGGGTCGGGCGGGGTGGCCAGCGTCTCGCGGCTGGTGCCGTGGTACAGCTCGGCGGTGAAATCGAAGAACGAGCCATTCACGTTCTTCAGCGCCGCGCCGCCGCCGGTGCCGTAGAACGCCGCGCCGATCACCGCGTCCTGCCCGGCGGAGACGTTCCACGAGCAGGTCAGATTCACCGAGGTGCCGCCCGCCAGCCCCAGCGTGGCCGTCGCGTAGTCCTCGCACACCTCCGGCGACGCGCCCAGCGCCTGCCCGTCCTTGAACAGGCGGCTGGAGACGGATTCCACCGCCGGCCACCCCAGCGTCCACATCGCCAGGTCGACGAGATGGACGCCCAGGTCCATCACGCACCCGCCGCCGGACTGCGCGGGGTCGTAGAACCACGGCTTGTCGGGCCCGTAGGCGTTGTGGAAGACGAGATCGACGGCGAACACGCGCCCCAGCTCGCCCGCGCGCACCCGCTCGCGGATGCCGCGCATCCCCTCGGTAAAGCGGTAGCTGAAATCGACGGAGAGAAGGCGGTCGGCCGCGCGCGCGGCATCCACCACGGCGCGCGCCTCGGCGGCGGTGCGGCCCAGCGGCTTCTGGCAGAACACGGCGGCGCCGCTCTCCAGCGCGCGGATGCTCTGCCCGGCGTGCAGCGCGCTGGGCGTGGCGATCACGATCCCGTCCAGCCCTATCTCCAGCAGCTCGTCCAGCCCGCTCACCACCTCCGCGGCGGGCGCCGTCTCCTTCGCCGCCGCGATCATCTCCGCGGACGTGTCGGCGATGGCGGCGACCTCGGCCAGGCCGGCGTTGGCGATGGCTTCCATGCGGTTCCGCCCGATCCATCCCACGCCCAGGAAGCCCAGGCGCGGCGTGGAGAACTCCGCCGCGCCTGAGTGGGCGAGCTCGTCGGAGGCGGCGTTCGCGGGGGCGATCAGTATGTCGGTCATTCGATGGGTTTGTGTGGTGCCCGGGCGGTCTTGAACAGGTGCGTGAGTGCGCTAGTGCGTGAGTGCGTTTGGAACTCCGGTGCGTCGTCGATCGTCGCGCACGGAGGCATACGTTGCCGAGACATCCGGCGCACTTCCGCACTCACGCACTCACGCACCTGTTCGCAGTTCACGCACTCACGCGCCGGTTGCGGTCCCTACATCGTGATCAGCGCCTTCAGGAACCCGTCGGGGCGGTCGCGCGTGGCATCGAGCGCGTCACCCAGGCGCTCCAGCGGATAGTGGTGCGTGTAGAGCGGCGACGGATCGAGCCTGCCGCTCGCCACCGCGTCCACCGCGGCGCGGATGCCGTCCACGTACACCTGCGGGTCGCGCTCGTGGGCGTTGATCACGTCGAGCCCGCGCCAGTTCCACATCTGCATGTTCACCTGCCGCGGCCCGTCCTGGTGATAGCCCGCGATCACCAGCCGCCCCCGCTCGCGCGCCAGCTCGGCGGAAAGGTCCAGCGGCCACTGCTTGCCCACGGCCTCGATCACCCGGTCGGCGAGCGTGCCGCCGGTGAGCTCCTTCACCCGTTCGATGATGCGCCAGTGGTCGTCCATCGGGATCAGCTCGTCCGCGCCCATCTCCCGGGCCACGTCCAGCGAGAACGGCCGTCGGGAGATGGCGATCACGCGTGCCCCGGCATCCTTTGCGAGACGGGTGAGCAGCGCGCCCAGGAAGCCGATCCCCACGATCGCCACCGTCTGCCCGGAGACGATCCCGCTGCGGCGGAAGATGTTCATGGCGCACCCCAGCGGCTCGCCGGGGAACGGCGTCCCCTCCAGCGCCGCGGGGAGGGGAACGATGGCGGACGCGTCGGCCACGTCGTACTGTGCGTAGGCGTTGTAGCTGAGCGCGGCGACCCGCTGCCCCTCGGCCAGGCCATCGACGCCATCGCCCACCGCGTCGATCACACCCCATCCCTCGTGCCCCAGCGCGCCGGGGTCGGTGGGGTACTTCATCCACTCCGCGCCGCCCCACGGCGTCAGGTTGCTGGCGCAAACGCCGCACCCCTCCATGCGGATGCGCACCTGCCCCGCCCCCGGCTCGGGGAGCGGAACGTCTTCGAGCACCACCTGCCCCGGCCCCGCCAGGCGGGCGGCTTTCCTCGTATCCGTCGCGGTCAGCATTGTCGTCCGACTGTAGTGTGTCCGGAAATTCAGTGCGGGGTGCGCCAGTGCGTGAGTGCGCGAGTGCGTTTCAGATCCTCGCATCCACGGGCCTGGTCGCACGACTCGCATGTTCAGGCACCAAAGTCAGCCCACGGACGTACTCACGCACCTGTTCGCAGTTGACGCACTCACGCACCTGTCAGCAGTTCACGCACTCACGCACCTGTCAGCAGTCCACGCACCTGTTCGCCCTTCACGCACCTGTTCGCACCCCCCTCACCCCGCCACCGAAACCTCCGCCAGCTCCGGCACCCGCTCCGCGACGATGCCGCGCGGCACCGCCGCCGTATCGAGATTGGCCTCGTGCAGCCAGCCGGCCAGCTTCTCCAGCCCGTCATCCCACTGCGTCTCGGCGCGCCAGCCAAGGACGCGCTCGATGTGGCGGGTGTCGCTCACGTACACCTTCTGGTCGCCCGGGCGCCACTCGGCATAGGTGGCGCCGGTGCGGGTGCCGGTGATCTGGCGCAGCCGGTCGACCACGCCGCGCACGCTCACGGCGTTGCGGTGGCCGCCGCCCACGTTGAACACCTCGCCGGCCACGGTGTCGAGCCGGTTCATCGCCAGCCGCATGGCGTTCACCAGGTCGCCGATCCACAGGATGTCGCGCACCTGGCAGCCGTCGCCGTAGATGGTGAGCGGCTCGCCGCGCAGCATCGACCGGCCGAAGTGGGCCACCCACCCCTGGTCTTCGGTGCCGAACTGGCGCGTGCCATAGATGCAGCTCATCCGGAAGACCACGGTGGGGAGGCCGTAGATGCGCGAATAGTCGTGCACGTACTGGTCGGCCGCGCCCTTGCTGCACCCGTAGGGGCTGTGGAAGTCGAGGCGCGCGTCCTCGCCGATCCCCAGGCGGCCGTCGGCGTACACGTAGCGGCCGCCGTCCAGCACCACCCGCACGTCGTCGAGCCCGCCGTACACCTTGTTGGTGGAGGTGAAGAGGACGCCCGGCGGGTTCAGCATGCCCCGCGCGGCCTCGAGCACGTTGAAGGTGCCGATGATGTTGGTCTCCAGGTCCGTCGCCGGATCGACCAGGCTGGTGGTGACCGCGACCTGGGCGGCCAGGTGGAACACGAACTTGCTCTCGCGCACCAGCGAGCCGATGCGGGCGCCGTCGCGCACGTCCACCGTTTCGATGCGCACGCGGTCGCCGTGGCGGCGCTTGAGCCACGCGGCGTTCATGCGCACGCCGTCGCGGGTGAAGTTGTCCGCCACGATCACCTTCTCGCCGTCCTGCAGCAGCGCGTCGGCCAGGTTGGAGCCGACGAACCCGGCGCCTCCGGTAATCAGGATGTAGTCGCGCTTCGCCTTCATCGTCGTCCTCTCCCTCACAGCGTGAGACCGCGAGCGGCAAGCTCGGCGGCGTGCGCGTCCACGGTGCTCTCGGGCCGCTCCTGCTCCTGCAGCCACCCCACCAGCTCTTCCATCCCCGCTTCGAAGCTCACCCGCGGCTCGTAGCCCAGCACCTCGCGGGCGAGCGAGATGTCGGCGTAGCAGTTCCGGATGTCGCCCACCCGGTACTTGCCGGTCACCTCGGGCTCCACGTGGCTCCCCAGCACCCGGCCCAGCGTTTCGGCCACCTCGCGCACGCTCACCGCCCGCCCGCTTCCCACGTTGAACGCCTTCCCCACGGCGGCCTCTTCATCCGCCGCCAGCAGCAGCGACTGCACGATGTCGTGCACCGAAACGAAGTCGCGCCGCTGCTCGCCGTCCTCGAACACGAGGGGCGCGAGGCCGTTCAGCAGCCGCGAGCTGAAGATGGCGGCCACGCCCGTGTAGGGGTTGGAGAGCGCTTGGCGGGGCCCGTAGATGTTGAAGAAGCGCAGCGCCACGCTGGGGATGCCGTACGCCTCGCCGATCATCAGCACCATGCGCTCCTGGTCGGCCTTGGTGAGCGCGTAGATGGAGGTGCTGTCGAGCGGCTTCGACTCGTCGGTGGGCACGGGGGAGAGCGGCACGCCGTCGGGGTCGTGCAGCTCCCAGCTGTGCCGCCTGAGCTGGTCGAGCGAGCGCGCGTTCACGCGCGGCTCGCGGCCGTCGGGGCGGGTGTAGCGCCCCTCGCCGTAGATGGACATGGAGCTGGCCACCACCAGCCGCTCCACGGCACCGCGGTCATCCACCAGCGCCTGCAGCAGGTGGGCGGTGCCCATGGTGTTCACGGCCGTGTAGTCGGCCACCTGGTACATCGACTGGCCCACGCCCACGGCGGCGGCCAGGTGGTACACCACCTCCATCCCGCGCAGCGACTCGCGCACGGCATCGGCGTCGCGCACGTCGGCCTGCATGAACTCGGCATCCGCCGGCACCCACTCGGGCTTGCGCCGCGCGGGGCCGTGCACCTGCGGATCCAGGTTGTCCAGGATGCGCACCGTGTCGCCGCGAGCCAGCAGCGCGTCCACCAGGTGGCTCCCCACGAACCCCGCCCCACCCGTCACCAGTACGTTGCGAGCCACTGAAGCTCCTCCCCCTGTTCCAGTTCCATCCCCCGCCGCGCCTCCGCCGGCTGTCCCGGGGCCCCACCCAGCTCGCCCGCGCGGCGGCCCCGCCACGCGTCCAGTTTCGTCACCCCTCAGGGGGCGCCAGCCGTGCGCCGTACTCGCCGCTCCACCGCTGCAGGCGCCCGTTCACCTCGTCGGCCCACACGCCGGCCACCAGCCGCTGCGCCAGCCGAACGCCCAGCCGCTGCTCCTGAACCCGGCTGGCCTCGGCCTCGCGCCCCTGCTCCAGCAGCGCGGCGGCTTCCATCTCCAGCGCGAACGCCAGACGGTCCAGATCGGTGAAGATCCGGCCGCGCAGGTCGGCTGCCTCGGGCGCTTCGGCCGGGGGCGGAGAGCTGAGCATGGAAGTGCACCGAAGATTGATCGGCAAGGGTGCCGCCGTGCCCGCAATACGACCCTCGGGCACAGTGCCGGGACCGTGCGCAACATGTGTGCCCCGTTTCTTTTCGAAGCTCATGCAAGGAGTTGCGCCGCATCGGCTCGTGCATCATCTAAGTACCCCATTCACAAAGGTTTGTACGTTGCGTGAAATCGCCCGGTATGCTGCTACGGCCGGCGCTCGCTCCCACCGGTGATCGGCTTCGGGCGGATGAGGAGCATCCTTCAGGAAATTCGTAATGGGTCCGTCATAAGCGGTGCGTAGATATAGCCAAGTCGTGATGTACCACTGCAGTTTAAAATGACACTCGTGCTACTCGCATGGGACGGCGCGTACTCATGCGGCGAAGGGGGCATCCATGGATGGACGCCCCCTTCGTGAGTTCTGATTTTTCGCTGTCGGCAGCGCCGCTTCAATCCATCGGGTCGGTCCTGCCAGCCCCGAATGCAGAATCGTCCACCGGCTCGGGTGACTCACCCGGCGGGAGATCCGATTCCGCCGCCACGGAGAGCTCGATGGTGGGGCTCGGGCGTGTGTCCAGAATCGGGCGCATGGCGGAGAGCGGCGGCGCGAAGAGCGACAGCTGCTCGGGGTCGGTGAAGATCGCGGCGAAGTCCTCGGGCTTCAGCGCGCGCGCCAGGCGCACGGCGAAGTTGTCGCGCAGCACGCGGGCGTAGTGGTCCACGTCATAGTCGCGTGGATCCGCCGTCCCCGGGTCGGCTTGGTCGGCGGAGACGACGGCGCCCGCGCCGCCCTGCGTGCGGTAGACCCGGACGCGCTCGCCCACGCGCCAGTGCGTGCGGCCGCTCGCGATCAGCGCCTCGTAGCTGAACTCGCGCCGCGCCTCGCGCGTTTCGGCGTACTGCTCGGGCGATTTGGTCAGCCGCACGCGCGACGACACGTCGTGCGTGGGCAGTTCGCGGCGGCGGAGCGCGTCCAGCGTGTCGAGGTATACCTGGCCCACGCCCGCCAGGTCGGCCGCGAACAGGTGCCGCAGCGCGTCACGCAGGAACGCCTCGCCGTACGGCTCCGCGCGGCTGGAGCGGAAGGCCACGCCGCGCAGGAGCAGCGAGCCATCGTACCCCAGCAGCGCGTAGTTCTTCGGCTCGTGGCTGAGCATGGCCGCGTAGCGCCCCTCGAACTCCAGCTGCACCCGCGGCGGCAGCAGCGCCGCCACTTCGGACACCACGCGGTGCTCGTCCTCTTCCGTCCACCCCTCGGGGACGGCGAAATAGACGCCGTCGGTGTCGGCCTCGAGCAGGGTGACGCCGCGCGCGGCCAGCTCGCGGCACATCAGCGCCAGCGTCTCGCGGCCGCGGCGCGTGACCTCGTTGGCCGCGTGCACGTCGGCGAAGCGCGTCAGCTCGCCGCCGGCGGCCATGTACCCGTAGGCGGAGTTGATCACGATCTTCATCGCCGCGCTGGTGGCCTCGAGCGTGTGGCGCTCGGCACTGCCGGGGGGCGCGGCCTTCGCCGCGGCCTTGGCGGCCAGCCGCTGCTCCACCAGCCGGTCCACCAGCGCCAGCAGCGCGCCCAGGTGGTCGCGCGCCGGCCCGATGCGAAAGGCGCGCATCAGCGACGGGTACAGGCTCGCGACGTCCGCCTTCACCACGCGCCACGTCACGCCGGTGGCGAACAGGTGCAGCGCCGCGCCGGTGTGCGGGGTGCCGTCCTGCGGCTGGTGCGCGGGGAGCGCGGCGCCGGCATGCAGGTAGGCGCGGACGAGAAGTGGGTCGATCACCCCCGTGGCCGGCCCCGCGTCCGCCAGCCGCTCGTAGCGGCGCGGGGCCATCCGCGCCAGCGCGAACGCGGCGCCGCCCAGCAGCCGCGAGATCGCCGCGACCTCCTCCACGTCGTCGGTGGCGTAGCGGCGGACGCGCTCGGGATCCCGCAGCCACGTGGTGTGGATCAGGTGCCCCGGGACGTACTCGCGGTCGGGCGAGGCCACGCCCAGGTGCTTCGCCACCACCTTCAGCCCGTGCCCCGGGAGCTCGCGCGCCGAGAAGTCGTAGCGCTGCACCGCGTCGAGCGTGTCGATCAGCTCGCGGCCGGGGGCAACGAAGCGCACGCGGCGGCCGGCGTCGCGCTCGTTCACCATCCCGCGCCGCGCGGCCCGCTCGCGCAGCGGCATCGGCAACCGCCCGAGGATCACGGGAACGCCGAGCTTGCGCGCGCGCGTCGCGACGAAGGGGAGGTCGAACCCGTGCAGGTTGTGGTTCTCGATCACGTCCGGGTCCGCGGCCTGGATCACGGCCACGAGCCGCCGGATCAGCTCCGCCTCGGCGGCGTCGCCGGGGCCGCCCGCCTCCAGCACCTGGGTGGAGCCGTCGGGGAACTTCACGGCCACCATGAAGATGCGGTCGCGGCCGGGGTCCAGCCCCGTGGTCTCCAGGTCGAACTGCAGCCGGTGCAGCTGGTCGAACGAGAGCCCGCGGAAGTACGTCCGGCCGGTGGTGACGAGGTACTGCTCCTCGGGCGGCAGCGCGAGCACCGCGTGCGCCCCCAGCTCGCGCAGGTGGCCCACGGGCCGCCGCAGCCGCTCCGACGCGCCCTGCAGCACCGCCTGGCCCAACGCCCGCCCATCCGCCGCGGAGACCAGGAAGCGGAGCGCGCCGGGGCCTTCCAGCTCGCGGAAGCAGACCAGCGCGCCGGCGGTGCCCTCGGGCGCCAGCTGCGGGCCCAGGTGAAGGAGGTCATCCAGCCCGTCCAGCAACAGCCACGGCCGGAAGCGCTCCTCCTCGCGCACCAGCTCGCCCGTCTCCGGCATCCTGCGCCACACCGTCGCGCGCCCGTCCGCCTCGGCCCACACGGAGACGATCCCCGGCGTGGAATCCCACCCCCACAGCCACTCGTCCCCGCGCGCGGCGGCCGCCGGCACGGGTGCGCCGGCGGCCGCCGCGGGAAACGCGGGGACGGAGGGATGGGTTGACGTGCTCAGGCCGCCGCTTCGGATGGGTCGTCCTCTCCCAGTGCGGTGAACTGGTCCACGCGCACGCTGCCTTCCGGGAACCGGGCGATGATGTCGAGCTCCCCGCCCAGCGCCCGCACATAGCGCCGCAAGGTGGAGAGATACATGTCGGTGCGCCGTTCGAGCCGGGAGATGGCGGACTGGCTCTGGTTCATCGCGCTGGCGAGATGCTCCTGCGAGAGCTCGCGCGCCCGCCGCAGCTCGTGCAGCGGCATCTCCGCCATCAACCCGTCCGACATGCGGCGGATCCGCTCCTGCCGCTCCTCGGGCATGGCCGCCACAAGGTCACGGAATTTCCTCGCCATCTCCGCCCTCCTCTCGCAGTTCGCTCAGGTGCACATCGTACAGGCGCTCCGCGATGGGCACGTGGACGTGGTACCAACGATCATCGCCGGTCTTGTCGCCGCCCAGCAGCAGCACCGCCGTCCGCCGCGGATCGAACGCGTAGAGCACCCGCAACGGGCTGCCGCTTTCCTGCACCCGTAGTTCGCGCAGGTTGCCCAGGCGCGAGCCGCGGATCTGCGACGAATGCGGGAACCCGAGATGAGGCCCGAACCGCTCCAGCAGCGAGACGGTTGCGCTGACCGCGTCCTGGGCCGTCTCGGGGAGAGCATCCCACCATCGCTCGAATTCGTCGGTGTATTCGACTTCCCATGTGTCTCGAATCATATGACACCAGAGTCATGGAAACAAGCGGACCGGGGAAAAGATTGGGCGATGCCGTGACCCACGGCATCGCCCAACGGAAAGGACCCGCGGCGAAGCGGCCGCTAGAACGGCAGGTCGTCGTCGTCCTCCAGCGGGGGAGCCTGGAAGTCGTCGTAGTCGCTGCCGCCGCGGCCACCACCGCCCCCGCCAGCGGCGCCACCTCCGCCGCCCCCGCCTCCACCGTACCCGCCCCCGCCGCCGCGCGCGCCCGACGCCGCCGGCCGCGAGCCGCCGCGGCTCTCCCAGTCGCCGCCGCCGCGGCCACCGCCCTCGCCGCCGTCGCTCTTGCCGCCCAGCAGCACGATCTCACGGGCGCGGATCTCGGTGGCGTACTTGGTCACGCCGTCCTTGTCCTGGTACTGCCGGTACTCGATCTCGCCCTCCACGTACACGCGGTCGCCCTTGCGCAGGTAGCGCTCGACCACGTCCACCAGACGGTCCCACACCACGATGCGGTGCCACTCCGTCTTTTCCTGCTGCTGGTTGTTCTTGTCCGTCCAGCGGCGGCTGGTGGCCACCGAGAACTGCGCGACCCGCGCGCCACTGGGGATGGTGCGGATCTCGGGATCGCTGCCGGTGTTGCCGATCAGCATCGCCTTGTTGAGGCTGCGCGCCACGTTTCCTCCTGTCTGATATGACCACAGTTGAACAAAATGGACACCACGGTGCGGCGCTACGTTCGCTTTTTGCGGCGCGGATGTCAAGGGTCTCGTTTCAAACCCGCAGCCGCATCACCAGCGCGTCCTCGGTGGGCTGCGCGTAATAGCTGCGCCTGCGGCCCACCACCACGAAGCCGCGGTTGCGGTAGATGCCCTGCGCAAGGTGGTTGCTCTCACGCACTTCCAGGAACAGCTCGTGGGCGCCGCGCTCCTTCACGCGCTCCACCACGGTGTCCACCAGCGCGCCGCCGATCCCCATCCCGCGGGCGTCGGGGCCCACGGCCACGTTCCCCAGCTCGCTCTGGTCGATCACCGTCCAGCACGCCGCGTAGCCGGCGATGCCGCCGTCCAGCTCGGCCACGTACAGGTCGGTGTCGGTGCGCTTCATCAGGCCGGTGAAGGTGGCTTCCTTCCACGGCGTGGAGAAGCACGCGTTCTCGATCACCAGCACCCGCGGCAGGTCGGCCGCGTGCATGCGGCGGATGCGGAACGACGGGTCGGCGTGGAGCCCGAACGCGCCTTCAACATCCACGCGCGCCATCACGCCCCCCTCGCCGCCGCGATGCGCTCGGCGCCGGACGCGCGCAGGTACTCCGGCTCCCAGGCGGCGGGGTGGCCGACGCGTCCGAGCGCCGGAACGGTGCGCGCCAGCCAGAGCAGCCCCGCCGCGGGCGATTCCCGCGGCTCCCCCACCACCGCGTCCGCGCCGAAGGCGGCGCGCAGCGCGCCGGCGTGGGCCGCGGCGCCGTCGCCGGTGAGGACGGGGGAGTGAGGAGCGAGACGGTCCACGGCGTCGTCCAGCGAAAGGATGACCGGGGCGAGCAGCACGTTGGCCGAGCCGGGGCCAAAGCGCCAGCAGCCGGCGAACACCTCGCGGTTGCGCGCGTCGAAGAGCGCGGCGGCGGGGCGGCCGGAGTGGCGCAGCGTGGCGGCCGCCGCCATCAGCCCCGAATACGCCAGCAGCGGCACACCGAGCGCGCGCACCAGCGCCTTCGCCGTCGCCGCGGCGATGCGGAGGCCGGTGAACGACCCCGGCCCGCCACCCACCACGATCATCGACAGGTCGCGCGGGTGCAAGCCGGCCGCGCGCACGGCCTCGTCCACCGCGGGCATCAGCAGGCTCGACGCACCGGTGGCGGCCTCCAGCACGCGCTGGGCGATCACCTCGCCATCCACCCCGATGGCCACCGATCCGCCGCGCGTGGAGCTGTCCAGCGCCAGCACCGGATGCGCCACCGCCGTCACTCGGCCCCTCCGCCCATCTCCGGCAGCGGGAGCGGCTCACCCACGGCGCGCGCCTCCACCCGGCGGACGGAGGGATCGCCGAGCTCCGTGATCTCCACCTCCCAGCGCGGGGCGGGGAGGAGCGCTTCGGCGCGCTGCGGCCACTCGATCAGCACCAGGTCGCCCGGCCCGCCCAGCTCGTCCCACCCCAGCTCCCACACCTCGTCCGGGTCTTCCAATCGATAGAGATCCAGGTGCGCCACCTGCACCCCGCGCGGCGTGTCATACCGGAAGACCAGGTTGAAGGTGGGCGAAGGGACGTCGCCCGCGACCCCCGCGCCGTGGGCGATCGCCCGCGCGAGCGTCGATTTCCCCGCCCCCAGGTCGCCGCGCAGGGCGATGACCAGCGGCGTGCGCGCCTCCCGCCCGATCCGCTCGCCCCACGCTCGCATCCGCGCCTCCGTCAGCTCCGCCTGCATCGGGCCTGGTTCATTCGTCTGCTGTCCATCGGTTTGCCAGGCCCCGGGCATGCCGGGGCGATTGAAATCGCGGCAACAACGGCCCGAAGTCCGCCTTCGCGGACTCGCACACCACCGCCGGCGCGGCGGGCAGTCACCGGGGCGAGGCGATTTACAACGGGCGTTCGCGCGCCTCCGCCCGGCGGGTTGAAACCCGCCGCTGGAACATCGGGAAGTCCGCCTTCGCGGACTGCTCCGCCGGCACCGGCGCGGCCCGGCGATCCTCTTTCGACGCGGCCTCCGCGGGCGGACCGCCGCGGCGCGTGTGCGGGAGCCTCGCGCGGTTTGCGAGGCTTCGGGCCGTTGTAGCCGCGGTTTCAACCGCCCCGGGTGGAGGCGGACCTCCCGCACATGTTTCGGCTCCGCGACGGGGCCAGCCTCACACCGTGGGCCGCAGCCCCGCCACCTGCCGGCGTTGCGCGTCGGTGGGCCTGGGGCGGGCGCCGTCGATCTCGGCCTTCAGCTCCAGGTACTGGTCGCGCAGCAGGGCGGCCTGCTCGAAGTCGAGCTGGGCGGCCGCGTTGCGCATCTGGTCTTCCAGGTGCTTGAGCATCTCCTCGGGCGTCTTGCTGCCGAAGGCGACCCGCTTCTCCGCGCCCTTCTTCCCCTTGCCGGCCATCGGCTGCTCCTTCGGGCTCCGCGCGTCGGCCACGCGCGTCTGCAGCTCGATCTCGGCCACGCTCTTCAGGATCGTGGTGGGGATGATGCCGTGCTCCTCGTTGTACGCCAACTGCGTCACGCGGCGGCGGTTGGTCTCCTCGATCATCCGCTGCATGCTGCCGGTCACGCGGTCGGCGTAGAGGATCGCCTTCCCCTGCGCGTTGCGGGCGGCGCGGCCCACCGTCTGGATCAGCGAGCTGGCGCTGCGCAGGAAGCCTTCCTTGTCGGCGTCCAGGATCGCCACCAGCGACACCTCGGGAAGGTCCAGCCCCTCTCGCAGAAGGTTGATCCCCACCAGCACGTCGAACTTCCCCAGCCGCAGGTCGCGCAGGATCTCCACCCGCTCGATGCTGTCGATGTCGCTGTGCAGGTAGCGCACGCGCACGCCGGCCTGCTGCAGGAAGTCGGTCAGGTCCTCCGACATCCGCTTGGTGAGCGTGGTCACCAGCACGCGCTCGTGCTTCTGCACGCGGTCGCGGATCTCGGCCAGCAGGTCGTCCACCTGCCCCTTCACGGGGCGGATGATCACCTCGGGGTCCAGCAGGCCGGTGGGCCGGATGATCTGCTCCACCACCACGCCGCCGCTGGAGGCCAGCTCGTACTCGCCCGGCGTGGCGCTGACGAAGATCGCCTTGGGGACCAGCTGCTCCCACTCGTCGAACTTGAGCGGGCGGTTGTCGAGCGCGCTGGGGAGCCGGAACCCGTGCTCCACCAGCACCGTCTTCCGCGCGCGGTCGCCGTTGTACATCCCGCCGATCTGGGGGACGGAGACGTGGCTCTCGTCGACCACGACGAGGAAATCCTCGGGGAAGTAGTCGAACAGGCACGCGGGCCGGTCGCCCTCGGCGCGGCCGGCGATGTGGCGCGAGTAGTTCTCGATGCCGGCGCAGGTGCCGATCTCCATCATCATCTCGATGTCGAAGTTCGTCCGGCTCTCCAGCCGCTGCGCCTCGAGGAGCTTGTTCTGCCCCAGCAACTCCTTCAGCCGCCCGTCCAGCTCGTGGCGGATGCGGTTGACCGCGCGCTCGATGGTGCTCTTCTGCGTGACGAAGTGCGTGGCGGGGTAGATGGCCGCGCGCTTCAGCGTCGAGATGGTGTCGCCCGTGAGCGGGTCGAAGCGGGCGATGCGCTCGATCTCGTCGCCCCACAGCTCCACGCGCACGCCCTGCTCGTCGTACGCGGGGAAGATTTCCACCGTGTCGCCGCGCACGCGGAAGTTGCCGCGCTCGAAGGCGGCGTCGTTGCGCGCGTACTGGATGTTGACCAGCCCTTCCAGGATCTGCTTGCGGCCGATCTTCTGCCCCTGCTCCAGCACCAGCATCAGCTGCCGGTACTCGCGCGGGTCGCCCAGGCCGTAGATGCAGCTGACGGAGGAGACGATGATCACGTCCTCGCGCTCCATCAGGCTCGACGTGGCGCGCAGCCGCAGCTTCTCGATGTCCTCGTTGATCGACGAGTCCTTCTCGATGAAGGTGTCGCTGCTGGGGATGTACGCCTCGGGCTGGTAGTAGTCGTAGTAGCTGATGAAGTACTCGACGGCGTTGCGCGGAAAGAATTGCTTGAACTCCTGATACAGCTGTCCAGCCAGCGTCTTGTTGTGCACGAGGACGAGCGTCGGCTTTTGCACCTGCGCGATGACGTTG
>DASSJS010000260.1:0-21879 GCA_035691085.1 Longimicrobium sp. | reverse complement strand
TGATCTGGAGCACGCCGCCGCGGTCGAAGTGCTCGATCACGTTGTCCATCTCATCCACGTCCCACACGTCGTCGAACAGGTCGCGCGCGGCGGCGGCGATCAGGTCGCGGGCGATGGCGTCGGCGCCCTGCAGCTCGCCCTCGTACTCCAGCTCCATCTTCCCGGTGATGGAGGGGAGGGCGGCGTACACGTCGGCCACGCGGGGGACGATGCGCGCCTCGGCGGCCACCAGCGCGCGCCGCTCGGCGTTGCTCACCGCGGTCTCCATCACCGAGATGGGCATGCGCTGGCTCACCCCGCTGCGCTTGTCGATGCGCTTGTCGTCACGCGCCAGGAACGCCACCCGCTCCACCAGCTCGGCGATGAACGGCGGCACGTCGATGGGGAGCCCGTCGCGGGCGGTCCACGCCTCGGCGGCGGTGATCTCCATCCCCTCGCGCGGCGTCTTGGGGTAGTGCGTCTGGATCTCGGCGCCGATGCGGTCCTTGAGCGGGGTGATGATCTTGCCGCGGGCCGTGTAGTCCTCGGGGTTGGCGCTGAACACCATCATCACGTCCAGCGGCAGGCGCACGGGGAAGCCCTTGATCTGCACGTCGCCCTCCTGGAGGACGTTGAACAGACCCACCTGCACCTTCCCCGAGAGGTCCGGCAGCTCGTTGATGGCGAAGATCCCGCGGTTGGCGCGCGGCATCAGCCCGAAGTTGATGGTGAGCTCGTCGGAAAGGAGGTGCCCGCCGCGCGCGGCCCGGATCGGGTCCATGTCGCCGATCAGGTCGGCCACGGTCACGTCGGGGGTGGCCAGCTTCTCCACGTAGCGCCGGTCGCGCGGCACCCACTCGATGGGCGTTTCGTCGCCGTGCTCCAGCACCTGCAGCTTGCCGTAGCGGCTGATGGGGGCGAGCGGGTCGTCGTTCACCTCGCTCCCCAGGATGGCGGGGATCTCGGGGTCGAGCAGCTCCACCAGCTGGCGCAGGATCCGGCTCTTGGCCTGCCCTCTCAAGCCCAGGAGGATGAAGTTCTGCCGGGCGAGCACGGCGTTCACGATCGCCGGCACCACCGTGTCCTCGTACCCCACGATGCCCGGGAACAGCGTCTGCCCGCAGCGCAGGCGCGCGATCAGGTTGTCGCGCAGCTCCTGCTTCACGCTGCGCGTCTGGTAGCCGCTCTCGCGGAGGTCGCCGAGGGTGGCGGGGCGCTGGGTCATGCGGGCTCTCACGGAAAGAGGTCTGCTCACGTCCGGCCGCGCGCGGCAAGCGCCGTCTCGTGGAGACGGTTCCGCGCCACCGGCGGAGCAGGCGATGGCGCGGAGTGCGTGCGGGGCGTTGGACCAAGCCTATCCGGGCCCGCGGGGGGAGTCAAGCACGGGAGGGGTGCCTGGCGTCGTCTGGCGCCCGGTACCCGGACGCCGCGGCCCCGCTCGCGGCCAGCCGCCGCGCGGCCGGCATGGTGGCCGGTCGCGCGCGGAGGTGCGGAGGTGGCGGGCCCTCCGGCAGGACTCGTCTATTCGTAGCACCTCGCGTTCGAGACGACCCGTACCGTGCGCGACGGAACGCCGGGATAGGAGAATGTGAACGTCGCTGTTTCGCCCGGCCGCTCCCGCTGGACGGTCAGCAGCATCCCATCCAGGTAATCGCGCCGCTGCGTTGGGCCCCCCATCCACGATTCCCGCAGCGTGAAGGAGCGCTGCGACGTAGCGATCTTCACACCCGGGGCCGAGACGGTTGCCACGTGCGGCGTGGCGTTTCCATACCGGTCCACCACGGCGGCTCCCACGAGGGCGGTCCGGGTCGTCGCGAGAGCGCTGCAATACACCGGGCCCGTCCCCACGCTGTCGCCCGGGATCTCCAGCCAGTCGTCGAACCGCCATCCGTATCGCTGCACGTACACGAGGATGCGCTCGGGCTCGGCGGCGATAACGTCCAGGGGCGGCGACGCGAGCCAGGTTCCGCCCTCGACCGCCACCGCGGCGGTCACGTTCATGAGCGGGCGGTGACGGATCCAGAACGTCCCATAATATTCGTTCGTACGCTCGACGATCGTGGAAGTCGATGCTTTCACGACCGTGGCGGCCATCCCGCTCGCGTCGGTGGTGTCGTTTACCACACCGTCCGCCTCGAAGTTGAACGGTGCCACGAACACGGTGTCCAGGACGAAGCGGACGGGGACGCCGGGTACCGGGTTGCCGTCGGCACCCAGCACCACGACCTCGTAGCGCACGTCGGCCCCCGCGGGCACACCGCGGGTATACGCCAGCGGCCACGAGAACACCACACGCGTGCGGGTCCGGTGGACCGTCACCTCCACGCTGTCGCTCACGCCGCCCAGGGTGGCGCGCAGCACGGTGCTCACCGTCTCCTGCGGCCCATCCAGCGCGTTCAGGCGGATGGTGCACCCATCGCCCCCGGGCTGGTACGCGGCCGTGAGCATCCCCGGGTCGCGCACCGCGATCTGCAGCGGCAGCTGCCCGCACAGGCTCACCCCGGCCGCGTTGCGCGCGACGAACGAAAGCACCTGCGGCGCCAGCGCCCACGTGTCGATCCCGATCTGCCGGTGGATGGAGTCGGGCGGAAGAAGGGCGAAGCGCGCGAGCTGCAGGCCGCCGCGTGGCTCCACCACCAGCGCGAGGTAGCCGTACGCCTTCCCCGCCCACGCGGTGATCCGCGTGTTGCCGGGCGAGACGCCGGTCACGCGCCCGGTGGCGTCCACGGTGGCGATCCCGGGCTGTTCGGACCGGTAGCCGATCTCCACGTCCGCCACCGGCCTCTCGCGCGCGTCCAGCGCGGTGGCGGTGAGTTGCAGCGTGGAGCCCGCCTGCACGCGCGGCTCGGGGCCGCTGAAGCGCATGTACACCGCCACGCCGCCCGGCCCGGCGGCGTCGCGGCAGGCCGCCGCGGCAAGGATCGCGGCGGCGGCCAGGGTGATCATCCGTGGAAGCATCGCGGCCTCCCTCTTGTCCCGCGTTTCCGCAGAGCCGGATCGATCCGGCGCCGGAGAGGCGCCAGGCCGTGGAGGCTCGCCGGCGCACTCTCCCACCGTCGAACATGGGACGAAGCGAATCGCGGCGGCGTGGGCAGAACCACACCGCCGCATCGGGACGGATCAGACATTTCGCGAAGGCGGAACCCCTACATTCCCCGCGGGACTCGGCCGCCACCGGCGGAGCAGACCATGGCGCGGAGTGCGTGCGGGGCGTTCGTCCAACGCCTGCCCAGGCCCGCGGGGGAGTCAAGCGGCGATGGGTGTTCACGGGGCCGGCCCGCGCGGGAGTGCGGACCGGCCCGGTCATGCGCGCGCCCGGGGTTACTCCCCGCATTTCGCGGTCGGGAGCACCCGCACCGTGCGCGAGGGGAGCCCTGGATACGAGAAGGTATAGGTGGCGGGGTCGAGCGGGCGCTCCCCCCGCACGGACAGCATCACGCCATCGTAGTAGCTCATCCCCTGATGCGAGCCCATCCACGAGTACCACAGGTAGAAGCCGCTCCAGGAGGCGGTGTACGCCACGCTGGCGGCTGACACTCCTGGAAGCTTGGAGCTGACGTTGCCGTGGCGGTCGACGAGCGCGGCGCTCACCCATTCCGAGGTCTGCGGCCACAGCGGTGAACAGGGGACCAGCTCGCCCACCACGGCGGTGTCACCGCGCACTTCGATCGTCTCGCGGTACCGCCACCGGGCGTGTTCGACATAGATCGCGATGCGGTCGGGCTCTGCCGCCACCACGCGTACCGGTTCGTCGTAGACCCCCTGATGGTACAGGTGCAGCTGGTTGCTCCAGGCCGACACCGAGAGCCCGCGGTCGAGGTAATCACGGTTATTCACGTCGCCGATGTTGATCAGGGCGGAGGTCGGCGCACGGGCGACCACGGCTGCCATCCCCGTGGAATCGGTGGGTACCGTGACCTTGCTCGCGGGTATGCCACTCCACCACGCTCCCGGCACCCCATGCACGCGCGCGGTATCGATCTCGAAGTTGACCGGGACACCCGCCGCCGGCGTGCCATCGCGGGCAACGGCCGACACCTCGTAACGCAGGAGCCCGCCCGCCGGCAGCGTCCGGACCGCCATGGGCACGCTCCCGAACGTCACGCGGTACTCGTTGCCGTACGCGGTCACGTACATGCTGTCGGTCAGGTTGCCCGCCGTGAGCCACATCTGCGTGATCCCGCCGTACACCGGGCCCGCCGGCCCCACCGCCAGGGGGATGGTGCACCCGTCGCGATCCGGCTGGTAGCTGGCCACCAGCATCTCCGGATCGCGGATCCGGATCCGCACGGGCACCAGCCCGCACAGGCTCTCGCCCGCCACGTTGCGCAACGTGAAGCGCAGCACCTGCGGGGTCAGCGGCCAGGCGTCCACGCTGATGCGCCGGTCGGCGGGATCGGGGAGGACGACGCGGAGGGAATCGGGCTCCAGCCCGCCACGCGGGTCCACCACCAGGGTCACCACGGCCTCGGCGCTCCCCGGCGCCACCGCGCGGATGCGCGTGCTGCCTCGGGCAACGCCGGTCACCACGCCCGTGGCGCTGACCGTGGCGATCGCCGGCTCGTCGGAGCGGAAACCGCCCGCCTTCACGGCCACGGGGCGGCCGAACGGGTCCAGCGCCTCGAGCGAGAGCTGCAGCCCCTTCCCCGCTTCCACGTGCGGCGCGGCCGGCGAGAAGCGCAGCTCGCTCACTGCCGCGCCGGGGCCCGCGGCGTCGCGGCAGGCGGGGAGCATCAGCAGCAGGGCGACGAGCGACCCGATCCACGAAGTGCGCATGGTTTCCTCCCTTCTCTCCGTCCGTTCGCCGGCGGCACCTCCGGGCTCCACCGGGAGCGGGCTCGGGTTCATCACGATGCCGAACAGGCCACCCGCGGCAGGCCGGTGGATGCGAACGTGACCGGCGCCGCCGGACGCGGAGGCCAGCTCCGCGCGTGGCCTGTTCGCCTACGCACCGCACTCGAGGACGGGGACGGCCACCACGGTGCGCGACGGAACGCCGGGGTACGACAGGGTGAACGTGGCGCTCTCGGACTTGCGGTCGCGGTCCACCTCCAGGAGGACCCCCGACAGGTATTCGAGCCTGTCTGGAGTCATGGCGGGATACCACTCGCGGAGGTAGAACGGCGCGGCGTGGGTGGAGTAGCCCATGCTGGCGGCCGAGACGGCGGGCGGCGCGGAGATCGGGTTCCCGTAGCGGTCCACCACGGCGGCGCCCACGTACGAGGAGCGCGCCGGCCAGAGCGGCGGGCACGGCGTTGCCACGGGGCCCACCGCCACGGTGTCACCCGTGGCCTCGATCCACTCCATGAACTTCCACGTCCCGCGATGCGCGTACACGGCGATGTGGTCCGGCTCGCCCGCCACGATCTGGAGCGGCGCGGAGGTGCGGTCCTCCGCCTGGAATCGCAGCGGGGCGCTCCAGGCAGAGACCCACAGCCCCCGCTCGGGCACCGTCCAGCGCGAACGGTCGAGCAGCGTGGAGGTAGACACCGGCGCGTCGACGAACGCCACGCCCGCCGAGTCGGTGGTCACCTGCGCCGTGCTGGCCGTCACCATCGTGTATCCGAGGCTCCCGTACGTCCGCGCGGTGTCGATCCGGAACGTCACCGGGATCCCCGCCGCCGGCATCCCTTCGCCGGGCATCGCGGTGAGCTGGTAGCGCACGCGGCTCCCGGCGGCCACCGTCACCGCCCCACTCGCCCGGGGGACGCGCTCGAGGAAGACGCGGTAGAAGGTGCGGTGCACCACCACCTCCACGCTGTCGGCCGCCAGCCCGGCGCGCACGCGCAGCATCGTGGTTCCGTCCGCGGCCGTGCCGCGGGGCACGGCCAGTGAGATGGCGCACCGGTCGCGCGCGGGCTGGTAGTCGGCGGTGAGCAGCGTGGTGTCGCGGATCTCGATGCGCAGCGGCACCCGGCCGCACACGCTCGCGCCCGCCGCGTTGCGCAGCGAGAACGGGAGCAACTGTGGCATCAGCGGCCAGCTGTCCACGTACATGCGCCGTTCACCGCCCGGCACCAGGAGCCGCAGCGAATCGGGGAGGAGCCCGCCGCGTGGCTCCACCACCACGCCCAGCTCCGCCACGACGCTGCCCACGAACGCCTGGATCCGCGTGCTCCCCTCGGCCACGCCGGTGACCAGCCCGGTGGGGCCGACGGTCGCCACGGTGGGATCCTCGGAACGGAACCCGTCCACCAGCACGCCGCGCACCGGCCGGCCCGCGCGGTCCAGCGCCACCACCGAGAGCTGCAGCGCCTTCCCGGCGTCCACGTGCGGCGTATCCTGTTCGAAGCGCAGCGCCGCCACGGCGGCGCCGGGCCCGGCCGCGTCGCGGCAGGCGGCGGCCAGCACCGCCAGGGCGAGCAGCGCGGCCATCCGCGAAGTACGCATGATGCCCTCCTTGTCTCCACCGCCAAGCCGAGGCCGCCGCCCCACGCGCCCGCCCCGGCCCCGCGGGCGTGTCAGCACGACGCCGAGCGGACCACCCGCACCGTGAGCGGGGCGAGCCCCGGGGAGGTGAAGGTGACCCGCGCCGTGTTCCGGCCGGCGGCGAGCGCCACCTCCAGGCGCATCCCGCCCAGGTACTCGTACTCGACCCCGGCCGCGTCGACCCTGGCCAGGAACGGCCCCGCGCGGCTCGTGATCGCCCCCGCCTCGGCGGAGGCGACGGGGAGCACCGGCGTGGCGTTGCCGAAGCGGTCGAGCACGGCGGCGCCGGCCCATTCGCCCCAGCGCGGCGCCCCCGGCGCGCACGCGGCCGCCGGCGCGACGAGCACCGAATCGCCCGCCACCGCGCGCCACTCGAAGCGCGCTCCGTCTTCGCGCTTCCCGAACACGGCGATGCGGGCGGGGGACGCCGCCGCCACCTCGTGCGGCTGCTCGGGACCCTCCAGCCCCGGCTGCTCACCGGGCTGCACGCCCAGGGCGGCCAATCGCGCGCGGAGGACGGGCCGGCCGTAGCCCACGGCCCGCCGCCCCTCCCACCAGACGTACTGCACCAGCGACGAGGTGGCGGCCGGGGCGTTGAATTCCGCCACGCCGGCCGCGTTCGTCCGCGCGTCCACCAGCACCGCGCGGTAGTCGTACTGGTTGTCGTTGCCGAGGAAGAAGAGGCCGTCCATCACCGTGTCGGCCGCGAAGCGGACGGAGATCCCTTCGAGCGGGTAGCCGGCGAGCGCGGTGGTCCGCAGCTCGTAGCGGGCGTGGCCGCCCGCCTCGACCCGGTCGTACGGCTGCACGGGCTCGAAGGTGAAGCGGTAGTGCGTGCGGGTGACGGACACCCACACGCTGTCGCTCAGGCCGTCCACCTCGGCCCGCAGGAGCGTCCACGCATTCGCCGGCTGGCCATCCAGCGGCGCCAGGCGGATGCGGCAGGGATCGGCGGTGTCGCGCACGGCGTTGACGATCCCCGCTTCGACCGGCTGGATGCGGACCCGCGCCACGTCGCACACGCTGGTGCCGGCGGCGTTCTCGGCCACGAAGCGGAGCTCGCGCGTGCCCTCGCCGGGCCACAGGTCCATCGAGATCCAGTCGCTGGGCGGCGACGGACGGACCAGCTCGAAGCGCCGCACGCGCGCCCCCCCGGTGGGTTCCACCACCACCTCGGTCACGGCGCGCAGTTCGCCGCTGGTGGCGGTCACGCGGGTGGTTCCGTACGACACGCCCACGACCCAGCCGGCCGAGTCGACGTCGGCGACGGCAGGGTTCTCGCTCCGGAAGGTGCCCGGAGTGCCGGCCAGCAGCCGCCCGAAGGCGTCCAGCGTCACGAGCGTCAGCCGGGCCCGCTCGCGCGGGGCCAGGTGGAGCTCGGGCTGGCCGAACTGGATCGACGCGGCCCGCTCCGGGCCGGCCGGGTCACCACACGCCGCGCCCAGGGCCAGCAGCGCGGCGGCCAGGATGGTGATGCGTGGACGCATGGCGGCCTCCTTCCCGTCCCGCGATTCCACGGCGCCGGGTGTGCCCCCGGCGCCGAAGCCCGGCCGCGGAGCGACCTCCGCGGACGGGCTTCTCCATGATCCACGATGGCGTGTGAACGGAAGCGGCGGCGTGGGCAGAATCACGCCGCCGCGAAGGGCCGGAACCGTCATTTCGAGCGGGCAGAACCCCACACCTTCCGTGCGGCCTGGCGCTGGGGTCCGTCCCCGTCGCGCTCGCCGCCCTCTCGCGCGAGGCCTTCGCGCAGACGCCCCTCGCGCTCCGCGTCCTCGCCCAGCAGCTCCAGCTGGCGGCGGACCAGGTCCGCCATCTCCTCGCGCGCCGCGTTGCGGCCATAGCGCGACGGGCGGGCACCTCCGCGTCCGCACCGGAGTCCGTGCGGTGCCGCCCCGACGCGACGCGCCGGCCCGGTCATGCTCGCGCCCGGGGGTTACTCCCCGGCATTTCGCGATCGGGAGCACCGGGCGGATCAGCACCGCGTGGGCCCGGTCACCATCGTGATCGTCCGGGGCGGCAGGCCCGGGTACGTGATCGTGACCTGCGCCGTGCCGGTGGGCTGGCTCAGCCCGAACGTGGTGATGTACCCGTTCTCGAATCCGCTCCCCGCCTCGTAATACCCTTCGAAGTACTCGGAGCGGAAGTCCGTGACGCGTGTTCCGATCCCTTCCCCCGCCACATCCGGAGGGCGCGTGGTCGGGTTTCCATAGCGGTCCAGGGCGGCGGCGCCGAGCCATGGGCGGACGCACTGCCCTGGATAGAAGGTCACGGGGATCCCGGAATGGACGGTGTCACCCAGGGCCTCCACCCAGTGCCACTGGCGTCTCCACGTCCAGTCGAATCCCGCTTCCTGGAACACGGCGATCCGCGTTCCCGGGCCCGGATACACATCCAGCTCGCTGGATTGGTGGAGGGTGCCGCGGGAGCCAAGGTCGATCGTGACGGCGGCGAGCAGCGTGGGCCACTCGCTACGCCTCTGAACGATCGTGTGCACGTAGCTTCCCAGCGTGGACGTGGGTGCCCTGCCGGCGAGCCGCAGGGTGCCGTCCGCCCCGGTGACGGCCTGCACCGAATCGACGGCCGGCCCGGTGCAGCACGAACCGGCGCAGCACGTGCCGGTGCGCTGGTTGTGGATCACCGCGGTAACCGGAGCACCGGAAACCGGCCGGCCATCCGCGCCCACCACCCCCAGGCGGAAGTACACCGTATCGCCCGCCACCGCCCGTGCGTTGAACGGGTCGGGGCCGAACGCCACGCGAAAGCGGGTGCGGTGGATGTACACCTTCACGCTGTCGTTCACCCCGCCCATGCTGGCGCGCAGAACGGTGCTGTCCTCGTCCGCCGGCCCGTCGGCGGGAGACAGGCGGATCGCGCAGGGATCGCCGCCGGGCGTGTGGGCCGCGGCCAGCATCCCGGGGTCCCGGACGCTCAGTTGCAGCGGGACGTGCCCGCACAGGCTCACCCCCTGCGCGTTGGCGGCCGCGAAGCGGAGCACCGGGGTGCTCAGTGACCAGGTGTCCACGCTCGTCGCGCGGCGGATGGAATCGGGAGGAAGCAGGGCGAAGCGCGCCACCCGCACCCCGCCACGCGGCTCCACCACCAGGCCCACGAAGCCGTGGGCCTTCCCCGCCCACGCGGTGATCCGCGTGCCGCCGGGCGAGACGCCGGTCACCCGCCCCGTCGCATCCACCGTGGCGATCTCGGGCTGTTCGGAGCGATAGCCGATCTCCACGTCCGCCACCGGCCTCTCGCGCACGTCCAGCGCGGTGGCGGTGAGCTGCAGCGTGGAGCCCGCCTGCACCCGCGGCTCCGGGCCGCCAAAGCGCATGTACACCGCCACGCCGCCCGGCCCGGCGGCATCGCGGCAGGCCGTGGCGGCGAGCATGGCGGCGGCCAAGGTCAGGATCCCGGGAGCGCGCATGGTCGCCTCCTCTGTTTCCCCATGCCGGGCGGCGCCGGACCACGGGCGCCACCGGAGGGCGGCACCACCCGCGACGGGCGGCCCGTCCCGGTATCAACGATGGAGCGGGAGCAGAAGGCGCGGCGTGGGTGGAATCTCGCCCTTGCCATCGGGCCTTGCTTGTCGATTCACGCGGGCAGAACCCCTACGTCCGCCGTGGGTTCGGAGGGGTTCGGGGCGCCCCCGGCGGGTCACCGGACGGAGAGGTGCGAAACCGTGGATGTCGTGGCGGGAGATTCGGCGATAGCGCCGGAAGGGCGTGCGTACGGCGGGCGGAAGGCGAAACGAACCGGGCACCCGCGGCCGCCTCGGGATCCGAGAAGCCGCGGGCGCCCGCCGAACGATGACGAATGCGGAGGCCTACTCCGGCACCACGATGGCCACGCCGTCGGGGTGATGCCGCATCTCGGGGGTGATGGAGGGGACCGGCGCGTCGCGCAGCCAGGCGCGCATCTGCTCCCACGCGCCGTACCGGGCCAGGCGCCGCAGCGTGTGCACCGTGGGGGGAAGCAGCTTCATCTCCCCCGCCTCGAAGCGGCTCACCGCGTCGGCCGGGGTGAGCCACAGCGCGTCGGTCATCTCCCCCTCGTGCACCACGCACTCGGCCCCGGCAGGCGCGTGCGCGGCGAAGAAGCGGGTGTCGTAGCGCCGCGGCTCGGGGAGCGGGGTGATCCAGTGGGCGATGTAGATCAGGTCGCCGCCGCTCAGGCGCAGGCCGTTGCCCACCAGCACGCTGCGCAGGTCCACCACGTCGTTCAGCAGCGCGCGGCGGGCCACCTCCAGCCCCTCGCTCGCGTCGCGGGGCTGGGTGGAGTCCGGATCGGGATGGGCCAGCAGGATCCCCGTTTCCTCGAACGCCTCGCGGATGGCGGCCGACACGTAGCCCAGCGCCTCGCCCGCGTCCACCATTCCCAGCCGCCGCGCCCACTCGCCCGGCGTGGGGCCGTCCAGCCGGTCCAGCAGCTCGGCGTCACGGTCGAACTCGTCCACCACGCCGCCGGGGAACACCCACGCGCCCGCCGCGAACCCGCTCCGCTTGTGGCGGCGCAGCAGCAGCACCTCGAGCCCGCCCTCGGCGTCGCGCAGCAGCACGATGGTGGAGGCGGGGCGCGGCTCCACCGGCTGGCGCGCGGGGTCGTCCATGGTCTCCGCGAACCCGGCCGGGAGCGCCGCGGAGGGGATCACGAACAGGTTGGGATCTTCGGTCGCGCGGCGTGCGGCGCTGGCCGCGGAGCGCGGGCGTGGGTCGGTCACCGTGTGCCGCCGGTCGAGGTTCGCGGAAATCCTTGGGCTCGTTAACCTTAGCAGCGGCTGCGCAGCGGGGCAATCAGCGGGATAGCTGACACTTCAGGGTCGCAGTTGAATTGAACTCTATGAGACAAATAGCTGTAGGGAAGCGACGGCGATCCCAACGTCAAAAGATTTACAAGATTCTTCTTGACATCGTTGTATCGCGCAGTTCAAAATCAGTACTTGAACCGCCCGATACAACGGCCAGAACCTTGCAGCCAGTATTCGGAAATCGGGCGATGGTTCTGTTTCCTATGAAGCGAATGATCGGGTGACAACACTCGCGAAAGCACCACTCATCGAAGTCGGAACTCAGTTCAGGTGGGGGCCTCGAATAGAGTCTCCCGGCGGTGATTTCACCTTCGATTTCCCTCCCGATGAGCAAGAAGCATCCCGTGAGGCGCTCGACTCGGCGCTTCGCGCGCACGGGTTTACCCAACTTAACGCCTTTGCTCCGGAACTGGAGGATGTTCCATTTGCCTTTTCCCGAGAGTATCGCCGCATCGGAAGAGAGTGGCCGGTAATTCAAACTGGGCTCGGCGTTGCTGCCATTCATCAATCCGATGAGGATTACGACTGGCAGCCGTACAAGCAAACGGTCCTCGATGGGTTTGTCATTATCTCCGAGGCGCTGGGCACTCGGTATCTTGACGGAGTTCCGTACATTGGTGTTGAACTTACTTATTTAGACGGGTTCCCACTCGCGACGGAAGAAACACCGGAGGAGTTCCTGAAGGACAAGCTGGATGCGACTCTCACGCCACCAAAGGCTTTTCTACAAGCACCGTTCTTGAAGCCACGTCCTAATGTTGCTTCTGCGGGTTTGAATTTTGAAATTCGCTTAGAGGAACCGCCAGGTGTATTAGTAGTAGAATTGCAATTTGATCCTAGCTTACCGGACGGATCTCGCGGATTCGCGATGGAAACTCGGGTGCGTACGGTGGGTCCGTCTGTGTCGTACACCTCAGAAGGGCTTCAAATTTGGCTAGACTTGGCGCACCGGGTCCAGAAGCACGCTTTTGAGACACTAATCAAACGCGCTTACCGGGAGACGTTCCGATGACCGCATGCGTAGAGTGGGCGAAGACCAACCCGTCGTCGGTTTATACGCGTCGACGGATGCGCGAATCGTGGCGGAGTCCTGATGCTCGACCAGAGTACACACGAATTCGCCGCCACCCGATCTTGACTGCTCATGCCCAGAACGTTCTTGGGCCAAACGGAGTCGCCCGGTTCCGGGAATTCTGGTCCTATTCAGACGGGTGGGATTTCGGTGGTGGTGGTGCAGCTCTGCGGCGAGACTCTATCGCCGCAATGGAGCTATTCTTGTCCCACTTTCACGATTTCGGAGATCGACGCCCCAGCTTGTTCCTCTCGAGGGAGGGAAACTTGATTCTGGCTTGGGAAGATGCTCATAAGAATCGGGTTGAGTTGGAGTTTGCACCGGAGTCTGCTGTATTGTATTTAGCAGTTGACGATTCGGAGACATCCTTCGATATCGAAACAGAGCTACATGCTCTGATCGGAGCAATGGTCCCACAATCTGCGCGATAAATGGAGCCTTCTCAGTGTCCTCCAGAGGAGGATATCCTGCGAGCTATCGCAACTGCTAATTGGGACGACGTTGAAAACCGGTTACGTAATAGCTTTTGGGAAAACCGGGGGAAGGGGGACGGTCTGTCGGTGTCACGCTTAGCGGTTTTGAGCCGTGCCGAGTTGATTGAGATTTTCGACAGAGAAGTGGCACGGCCACCGGAACGGATGGTGCTCGGAACTGTCCAAGTCAACGTGGGAGTTCTACAGACGCTTGGGCGGGGATACGACCCACCAGTTGCGTTAACAGTTGAGCCGGACCCAACCGACACAAACGTGGCGCATGCTCTCATCCCTCAACGAATCACGCGCGGTTTGTCGCGTAAGATATGCGAATATCTTGAGGCAAACGGGGGGATTGAGCACTGGTAGAGCACTAGTGATCGGAGCGGGGGCGCTGAATCGACGCCTCGCTCCGTTTTTCATTGGTCCATGCATGGTAGATGAGGGGCAGCGCATCGGGCTCCGGCGCGCGAATGCCGAGTGCCCCGTCCGTGCCGCGGTAGCGCGTCCGTTCCGGTCAGACGCAGGATTCGGGCGGACACGCGGTGCCCGACGCACGTGTCGAATCCGTGGCTGGAAGCGGCCATGTGAGCGGGACGTGGGGGCGGTGCGCGATGATGGTTCCGCGCGGCTCGGCGGGCTCCTTCACTGTGGGGAACGACTGCACGTCCAGACGGGTTGAGATCGAGCTTCATCTTGCACATGTCACATCTCGGGAATCAATACTGCCCGACGGGGGGCTCGGGCGCGGTAGGGGAGAGCCGCGCGAAGGGACCCGAGTCGCTTGGGGGCACATAATTCGGGCAGGGATGATTCGTATCGGCGGAAGCTGCCCCTCCCAGATTTCAGGGCGCCTGACGCTCTCTCGCCCATCATCCGGATCGGACAGCCCAAATCCGTCCTGGCAAGCCCGGTATCCTCGTGGAGCATGCCGAAACACCAGCGTCCGGCAAGAAACGAAAGGTGCAAGGGAGAATCCCAGCGGATCACCTTCCTCCGTTCCCTCTGATCCGGAACGCCCTGAAGCGTCACTCCATCAAACCCTCCCCTTCGAACTTTCGATTTCCACAAACCTGTCGCTCGTTACTCCCTCGGCGATCGCGAGCGAGCGCTGGTTCATCCCGCAGACACCGGCGCGCGTCCCTGCTCCTGCTGGTGTTCGTCTCCCCCGGCCCGTAGATCTACGGAGATCGTTCATGAAGGCCGGCTCCACGGGGCGTGGGGACGATGCCTGCCCCGCTGCCTGGTGGCGACGATGCCGGGCCGCATCTGCCGTTCGGACATTAGTTCATGCCTGAACGACCGCCCGCCAGCCTTTCCGGCAGTGGATCGGTACTTGTGCGTAAGTGTATATTGGTAGCGTACTTAAGAGAGGTTGAGAGCGGTTTTGAAGGATGCGGGGAGTTGGCAAGCGAAATGCTTTAGCCCCGGCCCAGCAGCCGGCCCACGGGGGCCGGCACCCCATGAAAGGAACGATGATGAGCGAGCGTACGACGCTGCCCGTCCTCCCCCTGCGGGAGACGGTGGTATTCCCCGGGACCGCGGTGCCGATCTCGGCCGGGCGCCCGGGAACGCTTCAGGCCGTGGAGGCCGCGCTGGCGGGCGACCGCCGGATGCTGGCCGTGGCCCAGAAGGAGAACCGTGACGAGGTGGAGCAGGACAACCTGTTCACCGTGGGCACGGTGGTGCGCATCGCGCAGGTGCAGCGCGGGGGCGGGGGCGTTCAGCTCCTGATCCACGGCGAGCACCGCGCGATGGCGCTGCAGTACGTGGAAAACCCCACCAAGGGCCTCACCGCCGTGGTGCGCGAGATGGAGGACCTCCCCCCGGTGAACTCCGAGGACCCGGCCTTCATCGCCCTGTACCGCGAGCTGCGCGACCGCGCGGCCGAGCTGGGCAAGCGCCGCGGCATTCCGCCCGAGATGCTGCAGCAGTTCATGGACGGCATCCAGGAGCCCGGCCAGTTCGCCGACCTGGTCGCCTTCTACGTGGAGATGAACACCGAGGCCAAGCAGAAGCTGCTCGAGGTGCTCAGCGTGGAGGAGCGCCTGCGCTCGCTCCTGCTGATCGTGCAGCGCCAGCTGGCGCTGATCGAGGCGCAGGAAGAGATCCAGCAGCAGGTGCAGGAAGAGCTGGGCGAGCGCCAGCGCGAGATGCTGCTGCGCGAGCAGATGAAGGCCATCCAGCGCGAGCTGGGCGAGGAGGACGAGGGGCGCGAGCTGGAGGAGCTGCGCGAGAAGCTGGAGGCGCTGGAGCTCCCCGAGGCCGCGCGCGACGAGACCATGCGCGAGCTGGGGCGCCTGGAGCGCACCAACCCGCAGAGCGCCGAGTACCAGGTGATCCGCACCTACCTGGAGTGGGTGACCGACCTGCCCTGGAACACGCGCACCGAGGACTCGCTGGAGCTGCCGCGGGCCGAGGAGATCCTGAACGAGGACCACTACGGCCTGGAAGACGTGAAGGACCGCGTGCTCGAGTTCCTGGCCGTGCGCCAGCTGGCCGCGCGCCGCGCCGAGGCCGAGGTGAAGGAAGAGGCCGCGGCCGAGGCCGCCGTCCTGGCCCAGATGGCCGGCGACGAGCCGTCGGAGCCGATCCGCCCCGACCCGCTGGCCGCCGCCTTCCGCGGCGAGCCCGTGGAGGCCGAGTCCCTTGCCGAGCCCGCCGAGGGCGAGGCGAGCGCCGAGGACGAGCTGGAGAAGCAGGTGAAGGAGGCGCGGGCCAGGGCCACCGCCAAGGGCCCCATCCTCCTCTTCGCCGGCCCTCCGGGGGTGGGGAAGACGTCCATCGCCAAGAGCATCGCGCGGGCGCTGGGCCGCAAGTACGTGCGCATCGCCCTGGGCGGCGCGCGTGACGAGGCCGACATCCGCGGGCACCGGCGCACCTACGTGGGCGCCATGCCGGGGCGCATCATCCAGGCGCTCAAGCAGGCCAAGAGCCGCAACCCGGTGATCCTGCTGGACGAGGTCGACAAGCTGGGGGTGAGCTACCAGGGCGACCCGTCGAGCGCGCTGCTCGAGGTGCTCGACCCGGCGCAGAACCACGAGTTCACCGACCTCTACCTGGGCGTGCCGTTCGACCTGAGCGAGGTGCTGTTCATCGCCACGGCCAACTACGCCCAGAACATCCCGGCGCCGCTGTACGACCGCATGGAGGCGGTGGAGTTCCGCGGCTACACCGAGATGGAGAAGAAGGAGATCGCCCGGCGCTACCTCCTTCCCCGCCAGCTGGAGGAGAACGGGCTGGAGGCCGAGGAGCTGGAGGTGAAGGACGAGGCGCTCGAGGCGGTGATCAGCGAGTACACCCGCGAGGCCGGCGTCCGCCAGCTCGAGCGCGAGGTGGGGAAGCTGGCCCGCAAGGCTGCGCGGCGCATCGCCAGCGGCGCGGCCACGCAGGTCACGGTGGACGGCGAGGTGGTGAAGGAGCTGCTGGGCCGCACCCGCGTGCACCCCGAGCGCGCCGGGCGCGAGGACCAGGTGGGCGTGGCCACGGGGATGTACTACACCCCCATGGGCGGCGACATCATGTTCATCGAGGTGAGCGCGCAGCAGCGCACCATGCAGTCCGCCAGCGCCGCGGCGGCCGAGGGCGAGCACCAGAGCGCCGGCTTCGGCAACCTGGTGCTGACCGGGCAGCTGGGTGACGTGATGAAGGAAAGCGCTCGCGCGGCGCTGACCTACGCCCGCGCCAACGCGGTGCGCTACGGGATCGACCCGCGCAAGGCGTGGGGAAGCGAGATCCACATCCACGTTCCCGCGGGGGCGATTCCCAAGGACGGCCCCAGCGCGGGCGTGGCGCTCACCGCGGCGCTGGTGAGCGTGCTGGGCGGCACCCCGGTGCGAGCCGACGTGTCGATGACCGGCGAGGTCACGCTGACCGGCCGCGTCCTCCCCATCGGCGGCGTGAAGGAGAAGCTGCTGGGCGCCTGGCGCGCCGGGATCCGCACCGTGCTGATCCCCAAGGAGAACGAGGCGGACCTGGAAGACCTGCCGCGCGAGGTGCTGGACCAGATGGAGGTGCACCCCGTGGAGAGCATCGACCAGGCGCTCTCGGTGGCGCTGCGCGGCGCCAGCCTGAGCGAGGGGAAGCTGCGCTTCCCCGAGCTCCCGCTCCCCCCGGCGATGCAGGGTAGCCGCGGCAGCGAGGGCGAGCTTCGCCTGCACCGGTAACCGCCCCGAGTACGAGGTACGGAGTACGGAAGGGCGAAAGACGGTTCGGTTGATGGACAACGCGGGCCCCCGGAGGCGAAAGCTTCCGGGGGCCCGTTTCTCTATCCCCGCCACGTGCCACGGGAAACGCCCCGATGCCGCTCGAACAGCCTCGCGCAGCTTGCGAGGCTTCCTGTCTTCATAGCTCGCGGCTTCAGCCGCCCGTCTCGATTCCCGTCCACCGCACTCAGCACTCAGCACTCAGCACTCAGCACCCAGCACTCAGAACCTTCGACTCAGGCTTCCCCACCCTCGTCCCAATCCTCCCACGTTCACTCCGTGCGATAAATATTCGTTCCCGCGAAGGCAAACATTTGGCGGCGTTGGAACACGTACGTTGTTTACAATGAAGGGGATGCGCGGAATGGTGCACCAGGATGGTGCGCCACGATGCGTTCTGAGTCGCACCAGGAAGTGAGTAGAGATTCAGAAATCCAGCAGCCGCGCCGAAAATCCGGCGCTTTCCCACATGGCACCACCGTTGCCTTAAGCCACCCCGCTCATACACGGTTTCGTTCGAACGCACGTCCCATCCCCCCGAGGCACCTCCGCGTCGGAATCAGGGTCGTACCGTTCACATCTCCACCCACCCTGCTCTGACAGGAGAGGTCGATGTCCCGCTTCCGTACTCCGGTTCTCGGCGTGATTGCCCTGACCGCCCTGGCCGCCTGCTCCGACGGCCTGTCCACCCCCGCCACGCAGGCCGTGGTGCCGCCGGCCACGGTCTCGCAGACCGACCGCTTCGTTCCCGGCCAGGTGCTGGTGAAGTTCAAGGACGGCCTGAACACCGCCGTCCGCGCGTCGCTCCTGAACGGCGCCGCGGTCCGTGGCGTGGGCTACAAGAACGCCTACGAGATCATGGACGTGGAGCCGGGCACCGAGGCCGCGACCGCGGCTGCGCTGAGCAACGACGAGAACGTGGAGTGGGCGTCGCTCAACTACATCCGCCAGACCGACGCGATCGACAGCCGCCTGTGGGCGTTCTTCAACCCGGGCGGGCTGAACATGTCGTTCTACAACGACCCGAACGGCAACACCGGCCCGATCCCGGCCAGCTACGCCAGCCTCTCCGACGCCGACGAGGACGCGATCGAGGGGATCGCCGCCGGCGGCGGTGACGTGGTGATCGGCAGCATCGACACCGGCGTCGACTTCAACCACCCCGAGTTCACCGGCCGCCTGATCGCCGGGTGCGACTGGTACACCATGGCCGCCGCGGGGAACAGCAGCACCACCTGCAACGACTTCACCCCGTACGACACGCCCGACGAGGGCCACGGGACGCACACCACCGGCACCATGGCCGGCACCACGGTGGGCGTGGCCGGCGTCACCGGCGCCAGCAGCCACGTGAAGGTGTACGTGCAGCGCGTGTGCGGCACCGCCGGCTGCTACACCTCGTCGATCATCAACGCGATCCGCGCCGCGGCCGACCAGCCGAACATGGTCGCGATGAACCTGTCGCTGGGCGGCCGCACCGAGTCGAGCGGCGAGCAGTCGGCGATCTCGTACGCCACCGGCAAGGGCGTGCTCGTGATCGCCGCCGCGGGCAACAGCGGCACCAACAAGGTGGGCTGCCCGGCCTGCGACGTGAACGCGATCTCGGTGTCGGCGACCGACTGGAAGGACGCGCTGGCCAGCTACTCGCAGTACGGCAGCGGCCTCGACATCGCGGCCCCCGGCGGCTACTGCTACAGCAACACCACCGAGGACGGCTGCATCTTCAGCGCGATCGCCTCGGGCTACACCGGCGGCCGCACCTACAGCGGCCCGCTGGCCGGCGGCAGCTACGCCTACATGCAGGGCACCTCGATGGCCACGCCGCAGGTGACGGGCGCCGCCGCCGCGGTCGCTTCGAAGACGGGCCTGCGCGGCAGCGCGCTGCGCACCCGCCTGCTGAGCACGGCCGACGACAAGGGCACCGCCGGCGTCGACACCAAGTTCGGCAACGGCCGCCTGAACGTGTACCGCGCGGTGACCAACACCTCGCTGGGCGCGGGCCTGTAATCCGGCGGGTCCACCCGGACCCTCGCCGAAACGCAGTACCAGGAGCACGCAGCGGAACCGCCCCGGGAGGATCATCCTCCCGGGGCGGTTCTCATTTCCAGGTCTCGGGCGATTGTTGGGCGTGTCCCCCGCTGCGCTTCAGGCCGTTTCGCGCGCGCGGCAGGCACTCGCGCGGCCTCGGCCGCCCCCCTCCCCGGCCCTCCCCCCGCTCCGCGGGGGAGGGTGACGCAATGCAAGTCCATCCCGCTCCGAAGTCCCCTCCTCCGCATCGAATTCTCCCCGACGGAGCGCGGAAGGGGATCCATCGCGGCCGCGCCGACGGCAGTCCCTCCCGCAGAAGCATCTTCCCGCCCCCGGTCACGCAGTGCCCCCGGCATGGCACCCCGGCCGCAGGCCACCCGGACAGCCCCTCCCCCAGGTAGTTTTTGGGGGAGGGGCGGCACGCGCGAAGCTGCGTGCGGGGAGGGGGCCTCCCCAGCCGCGGCATGCGCTACGCCCGTCCGGCGCACCACACGAAATCGAGGCCCCGCGCAATCCTGCACGGGGCCTCGATTCATCCGTCGTTGTCTCGCTCGCGGCAGCGGAACAGCCTCCCGCCGCCATCCCGCCGTCCAGCCGATCTCAGTAGATGTACACCGGGGTGCCGACCTTCACCTCGCCGTACAGCTGCTCCAGCGGCTCGTCGTTCACGCGGATGCAGCCGTGCGTGGCGGGGAAGCCGATGGCCAGCGGGTCGTTGGTGCCGTGGATCATGATCCCGCCGCCGGTGTCGAGCTTGAAGTGGCCCAGCACCTCGGGCACCTTGCGGTTCTGCGTGCCGAACGGCGGGATGTACAGGATCCCGTCCCAGAAGAGCGACTCCTCGCGCGGGATGGGCGTGAACTCGCCGTCCTGCAGGTAGCCGATCCACTCGCCGCGCTGCACCACGCGCCGCCCGTCTTCCAGCGTGAGCCCGCCCGCGGGGAAGCGGCGCACGCGCTCGGCCAGCGAGAAATAGTGCCAGTCGGGCGGGTTCCAGAGCGGCTCCTCTTCCTTCAGCAGCACGCGCCGCAGCCCGCGCGGGGTGCTGAAGTCGTACACGCGGCCGCTGGGCGCGGTAACCGCGCCCATCCCCACGCCCACGCTGGTGGAAAGGAGGGTGTCGGCGCCGTCGATCAGCCACAGGTGCCGGTCGTACACGCTCACCACGATCTTGCGGCCGGGGATGGCGTCGGCGGCGCGGCGGTGGCGCATCCAGGCCACGCTGTCGGCGTGGTTCTCGGGCTTGCGCGGGGCGGGGTCCGGGTTGGGGATCCCCATCCGGCGCAGCCGGTCCACGATCAGCTCCTCGCGCGATACCAGGCCGCGCGGGCGCGCGTCTTCCTGCCCGGCGTTGGTGCCGCCCGTGTCCTGCTGCGCCACGGCCAGCTGCTGCGCGCCCGCCGGCGCGGCCAGCCCGGCGGCGAGCAGCGCGCCCAGCGCCAGGCTCTTCAGTCCATTCATGTACATCGGCTCTGCGGGGGTTCCTGCGCTCCTGCGAAAAACCAGAAAGACACGGTCCAGCGAAAATCGTGCACCTGTGGAAAGGTGCGCACGCCGCGCCGGTTGCGGTAGCCTTTCGCACGCCGCGGGCCGCGGAGTGTGCGGCGCCACGAACTATTTACCCGGCAACCAGCCCAGAGATTCCGCGGACCCGATACGTCTCCGCTGTTCCGCTGGTTTCATGAAGATCACCCGCATCATCACCGGGCACTTCCACGCCATCTTCAACACCCAGCGACGGCAACGACCAGGAACTGCGATGCTTTTCTTTTGTGCTTTTATTGCGAGATCAGCCCTCCACCAGCCACGCGACGTGCTCGATCTCGGGCGCGATCAGCTTTTCCCACGCCAGGCGCACGGCGGCGGGAGAGCCGGGCAGCGAGAAGATGACTCTCCCGCGGTACACGCCGGCCGTGGCGCGCGAGAGCATGGCGGCGGCGCCCACCTGCTCCCAACTCAGCATCCGGAACAGCTCGCCAAAGCCGGGAAGCGGCTTCTCGATCATCCGCGCCAGCACGTCGTACGTGGTGTCGCGCGGGGCGATGCCGGTGCCGCCGTTGAAGATCACGATGCGCGCATCGCCTCCCACGAGCTCGTCGAGCGCCGCCGCGACCTCCCCGGGCTCGTCGCGGATCACGCGGTAGCCGCCGTCCGCGTGCCCCGCCACGGCGATCACCTGTCGCAGCCAGGCGCCGTTGGCGTCGGTCTCCTCCGTGCGGCTGTCGCTCACCGTCACCACGCCGATGGGCACGGGGCCGCGGCCCGCCGCCGCCTTGTGGTGCCGCTCGCTGCTGGGTGTGGTCATCTCCCCCGCTCTCCGTAACGAATGCCGCGGCACACGCATCGAAATCCGGCAGATGCACGGTAAGCGTACATCTGCCGGGCTGCTTTGCGCGGCACTCGCGCCGCGCTACATTGCGAATACCGCCTACCTGCTGGAAATCCCGCTCGCGCCCATCAATCCGGCGTGGAGCGGTACCGGAGCCTGCGAATGAAGCCGTTCTTCCGGGGCGCCGCAAGGGCGCTGGCCGCGCTGTCGCTGTTCGCGCTCGTCATCTCCACCGTCCTCGCCCTGTTCGATACCGGCGGCGAGGGCGCGCTGTCGGTGCTGGCGTATTCGGCCATCGCCTACGTGTACCTGATGGTGGGGTGGGCCGCCTTCCAGCGCTCCGAGCACGTGGCCGCCGGCCCCGCCTTCCTGATCCACGCCGCCAGCTGGGGGCTGCTCCTCCCCGGCGTGGCGCGGTGGAACGCCGCGGCGATGCTGGCCAGCGCCAGCGTGAGCGCCACCGCGTAGACGGCGGCGAACGCCTTCAGCCAGCGGTCCACGGTGCGCGGAAAGGCCAGCGCGGCGGCGAAGTGGAGGAGCGAGACGCCGTTCAGGAAGGC
>DASSJS010000259.1:0-38743 GCA_035691085.1 Longimicrobium sp. | reverse complement strand
GCCTTCCTGAACGGCGTCTCGCTCCTCCACTTCGCCGCCGCGCTGGCCTTTCCGCGCACCGTGGACCGCTGGCTGAAGGCGTTCGCCGCCGTCTACGCGGTGGCGCTCACGCTGGCGCTGGCCAGCATCGCCGCGGCGTTCGGCGGGGCCGGGGATGTCGCCCGCGCGCTGGACGTGGGGCTGCGCAAACACGGGCTCGACATCGTGGCCTTCTGGGGCTCGCTGGCGCTGATCGCCATGGGGATCGCCGCGAGCCGCGTCCCCCGCGTGCGCCGCCAGCTGGGGTGGGCCGCGGCGTCCATCGCCATCGGCCTGGGGCCGGGGTGGCTGCGCGGCGTTCCCGGCCTGCGCGAGGGGCTCACGGCGCAGGCGCTCCCTGGGCTCACGGTGGACGCGGCGTTCTGGATGCTGCTCCCGCTCGGCTTCGCGTACGCCATCGTCCGCTACAACCTGTTCGACGCGGGGCGCCTGCGCGCGCGGGCGCAGGAGGTGTCGCTGGAGCTGCTGCGCTCGGGGAACGTGGACGAGGTGGCGCGGCGGGCGACGGATACGCTGCGCGAGGACTTTGACCTGGCCTCCGCCTCGGTGTGGGCGCTGGATGACGCGGGGATCCCGGTGCAGATGGGCGGCGACGCGGGCGCTGGGGACACCCGGCAGATCGAGCGCGTGCTGCGCGGGAACGACGCGGAGACGGAGGAATCGGTGCTCGTCTACCCCCTCCGCTACTCGGGGCAGGTGGAGGCGGCGCTCTGGCTGCAGCGCGGCTACGGCGAGCCGTTCGAGGACGGGCACCAGAGCTACCTGGGGATGGTGGAGCCGCAGCTCGCGCTGGCCCTCCACCTGCGCCGCGTGGACGACCGGGTGCGCGTGGCCGCCGAGGAGCTGACGGCGCTGGCCCGCGAGGTGGACACCGTGGCCGCCGAGCTGCGGGTGACGGGCGAGAGCGTGACCGGCGCGGTGCAGGAGGTGAGCCTGGGCTCGGCGCGGCAGACCGAGGATTTCCGCCGCATTGCCGGCGCCATCAGCGGGCTGCGCGCGGCCAGCAAGGAGATCGCGTCGCGGCTGGCCAGCGCCGACCGCTTTGGCGGTGAGACGCTGCAGCGCTCCGAGGCCGCCGGGGGCGACGTGGAGATGCTGGTGGCGCGCGTGAAGGACGGCGCCCGCCGCCTGAGCGCCGTGGCGGGCGAGGTGGTGTCGCTGCGCGAGCGCGGCGGCGAGATCGGCTCCATCAGCGACGCCATCCGCGAGGTGGCCGAGCAGACCAACCTGCTCGCCCTGAACGCCGCCATCGAGGCCGCGCGCGCGGGCGAGCACGGGCGCGGCTTCGCCGTGGTGGCCGACGAGGTGCGCAAGCTGGCCGAGAGCAGCGCGGCCAGCGCCGAGCGCATCGGCGTGCTCGTGGAGCAGGTGCTGGGGCAGATCGGCCGCGTGGCGGATGACGTGACCGGCACCCGCGCCGACATCGTGGAGGGTGCCGAGGGCGCCGACCGTGCCGCCGCCGCGCTGCGCGAGAGCATCACCCAGGTGGCCCGCCTCCGCGCCGAGATCGCCGAGGTGGCCTCGCTCACGCACGGCGCGCAGGAGCAGAACGAGACCATCGCCGGCGCCGTGAGCCGCGCCACCGACATCAGCGAGCAGAACGCCGCCGCCGCCGAGGAGACCGCCGCCGCCACCGAGCAGCAGCTGGCCAGCCTGGAGAGCGTGGCCGCCAGCGTGAAGGAGCTGAGCAGCCTGGGCGACAAGATGTTCGACCTGCTGCGCTCAGACCGGGCACCGCGCGACGCCGCCCCGCCCGCGCCTCCGCGGGCAGACGGTTCCACGCAGGCGCCCCCGGGCGTGCTGCGCTTCCGCGAGGTTCGCACGCGCCCCGGCGCCCCCGCGTGAGCGGCCCGCGCGTTGTCGTGACGGACGAGACGGCGGACGCCGCATCACCCGCTGAGTCCGCCGAGGATGGCGCGGGTGATGGCGCGCGGGGCGGGTGGAACTGGAAGAAGACGGCGATCGTGGTCGTCTTCGTGGGCGCCGTAGTCGCGTTCTTCGCGCTGGGCGGGCACCACTGGCTCAACTTCGCCACGCTGAAGGCCAACCGGGCGCGGCTGCTGGATTTCACCGGGGAGCACTACGGGGCGATGGTGGTGGGAGTCGCCGTGGGATACGTCGTCCTCACCGCGCTCAGCCTTCCCGAGGCCGTGCTCCTGTCGCTGGCCGCCGGGTTCCTCCTGGGCCGCTGGGTGGGCACGGGGGTGGTGGTGGTCTCCGCCACCATCGGGAGCACGCTGGCGTTCCTGGCCGCGCGCTACCTCTTCGCCGACGCGGCGCGGCGGCGGATGGGGCCGCGGCTGCAGCGGCTGTCGAAGGGATTCGAGGAAAACGCGTTCAGCTACCTCCTCTTCCTGCGCCTGGTGCCGCTCTTCCCGTTCTGGATGGTGAACCTGGTCCCCGCGTTCACGCCGGTGAAGCCGCGCACCTTCATGGCGGCCACCTTCATCGGCATCATCCCCGGGAGCTTCGTGTTCTGCAACCTGGGGCGGCGGCTGGCCACGCTGCAGTCCGGCCGCGACCTGTTCGACCGCGAGACGCTACTGGCGCTGGCGCTGCTGGGCGTGCTGGCGCTGGTGCCCATCGCCTGGAAGAAGATCCGCAACCGACACACCGGAACCGCCCCATGACCGACGACACACCCGCCGCCCGCCCCGGCGCCGGCCCCGGCCGCCCGCTGGCCATCCTCGCGCTGCTGCTGGGCCTGATCGCCGCGGCCATGGTGGTGCTCGCCGGGCCGGGGACCCGGATGGGGTGGTGGACCTTCGTCACCGGCCTGCGCACGCTGTTCAAGTGGGGCGCGTACCTGGGGCTCGCCGCGGTGGTGCTGGCCATTGTCGCGATGCTGGTGGCGCGGCGCCGCGCGGGGCGGAGCACGCTGGCGATGGGGATCACGGCGGTGCTGCTGGGGCTGTTGGCGTTCGGCATCCCGTGGGGCTTTCGCCACAAGGCGCAGGGCGTGCCGCCGATCCACGACATCACCACCGACTGGGTGAACCCGCCGCAGCTGGTGCAGAGCCGGGCGCTGCGCGACTCCAGCAGCGAGCACCTGAACACCGCGGTGTACGAGGGCGACAGCATCACCGCGCAGCAGCGGAAGGCCTACCCCGACATCCACCCGGTGATGCTGGCCATGCAGCCCGACCAGGCCTACGGTGCCGTGCTCAAGACGGCGCAGGAGATGGGATGGGAGGACATCGACGCCAACCGCGACACGCGGACGGTGGAGGCGGTGGCGGTGACCGGCTGGTTCGGCTTCAAGGACGACGTGGTGATCCGCGTGACCCCCGCCTCGGGGATCTCGCGGGTGGACATCCGCAGCGTGAGCCGCGTGGGCCGCAGCGACGTGGGCACCAACGCCGCGCGCATCCGCAAGTTCGTCGCGCGGCTGAAGGCGGGGAACAAGGACAAGGTGGCGGAGTCGCAGTAGGGCTTGGGGTGCTGAGTGCTGAGTGCTGAGTGCTGAGTGCTGAGTGCGAGGTGCGAGGTGCGAGGTGCGAGGTGCGGAACGATCGAGCGGAGCGCCGCGCGGTGGTGCGCGGAAGATGGATTGCCCTCCTTGCCGACGCATCTCAGCACCTGCCGGAACGGGCGATCGTCACGCACATTTGATTCGACAAACTCGCGGCACGGCGTCCGCGATCAACGATTCGTATCGGGAGGCTGGATGCACACGCATTACTACGATTCGCACGACCTGCCGCGCTTCGGCGAGATCGGCAAGGACGCGCCGGAGCTGGCCGAGAAGTTCTTCGCCTGGTACAACGCGGTGTTCGCCGAAGGTGCCCTGACTGAGCGCGAGAAAAGCCTGATCGCGCTGGCGGTGGCCCACGCGGTGCAGTGCCCGTACTGCATCGACGCATACGCCGGCGACTGCCTGCAGAAGGGCGCCGACACCGAGCAGATGACCGAGGCCGTGCACGTGGCCGCCGCCATCCGCGGCGGCGCCTCGCTGGTGCACGGCATCCAGATGCGCAATCACGCCGAGCGGCTGGGGATGTAGATTCCCTCCTCGCCCGGCCGACCGGCGGATGAATCCGCAGCAACAACCACGATAAGCCTCGCAAACCACGCGAGGCTCCGGGTAAGCGCCGCGGCAGGCAGCCGCCATCGAAGCGTGCCAGGGTGAGGGCTCCCCGGCACGTTCGCACTCTCGGACTTTCGCACTCTCGCACTCGCAGTTCCTGATGACCGCAACCGTACACCGCGTTCTCCCCACGCTCCAGAAGCGTCACGCGCCGCTCTCCGCCGCCGCGGAACAGCGCGCGGCGCTCGGGCGCGTGCCGCTGGGGCGGAGCTTCGAGGATGCGCTGGAGGGCGCGGGGCTGCTGCCGCTCACCGCCACGGGGATCGAGATCTTCCAGGTGAACGTGGGACGCAAGTGCAACCAGACCTGCCGCCACTGCCACGTGGACGCCGGCCCCGACCGCACCGAGATGATGCCCGACGCGGTGGTGGACCGCTGCCTCGAGATCATCGAATCGACGGACATCGCCACGGTGGACATCACCGGCGGCGCGCCCGAGCTGCACAAGCGCTGGCGCGAGATCGTCCGTCGCGCGCGGGCGGCGGGGAAGCACGTGATGGACCGCTGCAACCTGACCATCACCCTGCTCCCCAACTACGCGTACCTCCCCGAGTTCTTCGCCGAGCACGGGGTGCACGTGGTGGCCAGCCTGCCGCACTACCGCCAGAAGGGCACCGACACCCAGCGCGGCGACGGCGTGTTCGACGAATCGATCACCGCGCTGCGGCGGCTGAACGCGCTGGGCTACGGCAAGCCGGGCACCGGGCTGGTGCTGGACCTGGTGACCAACCCCGTGGGCACCTTCCTTCCCGGCAACCAGAAGGCGCTGGAGGCCGACTGGAAGCGGCAGATGCTGCGTACCTTCGGGATCGAGTTCAACGCGCTGTACACCATCACCAACATGCCCATCTCCCGCTTCCTGGAGTTCCTGCAGGAGACGGGGCAGGTGGACGAATACCTGGAGCGCCTTGCCAACGCCTTCAACCCCGCCGCCGCCGCGGGCGTGATGTGCCGCAACACCCTTTCCGTGGGCTGGGACGGCACCCTGTACGACTGCGACTTCAACCAGATGCTGGAGCTGCCGGTGCACCCCAGCGCCCCCCGCACCATCTTCGACTTTGACCTGGATGCACTGAACCGCCGCGAGATCGTGCTGGGCCCGCACTGCTTCGGCTGTACCGCCGGCGCCGGCTCCAGCTGCGGCGGCGCCACGGCGGGGTAGGCACCACAGCGCCGACTGTTGGACAACCAGGTATGTGGTAGATAAACTATCCTGACACGATACTTAATCTATCTTGGAAATATGTATGATCGATCTGAACCGACGTCCTGCAGGAGATCACCGATGATGTCCGCGCGCGCCGAGATCGCTAGCGCCGCGCGCGGCGCCGCGGCGGACGCAGCCTGGAGGCAGTGGGCCGCGCTCGGCGCGCCCGTCTCCGCCGCTGGCACCACGGCCGTGATCGATCCAGAGGCGTTGCTCCTGCTGTCGTGCACGCTTCGTGTTCGCGAGCGCCGCCTGGACGACGTACTGGGGTGGTGGGCTGGCGCGGGCGCGGCGCTGCTCAGCGTTCAGCGGGTGCGCACGATCGCCCGGCGTTACCCGGCCCGGGTTTGCGATGGCTTGGCCGCGTTCGCGCATGCGGCCATGGACGCGGGAGATGGCGGATGGCGGTCCGTCACCCGCGCCGATGCCGGGGATCCAATCGTGTCGCGCGGAAAGCGTGGGCGAGAGCCGCGGATCGCCACGGCTCCCGCGCTGATGCTCCGGCTTCGCGCGGCCTTTGGGGTAGGGGTGAAAGCAGACGTGCTCGCGGTACTGATCGCGATGGGCGGCGCGGACGCCACGGTGCGGGCGCTGGTCCACGCCACCGGCTACACCGCCGCCGCGATCCGCCGTGCCGTTCGGGAGATGAGTGCCGCGCGAGTGGTCCGCAGCACGTCCACACGCCCGGCATCCTATCGTGTGGATCCCGCGTCGTGGTCGGCATTCCTGGGGATGGAGGGCGAGCCGGGGACCAGCTGGCGCTACTTCGCCGATCTGTTCGCGTTTCTCGCCGCCGTGATGGATTGGGGAGAAGCCGGGGACGACAACGGCTATGTCGCCGCGACGACGGCGCGTGACATCTTCGAGGCGCACCGTACCACGTTCGAGTTGAACCGCATCCCCTTCATCGAGCCGGACGATGCCCCCGGCGCACGGTACTTGGATGCGTTCGGGACAACGGTTGACCATCTTGGAGCGTGGCTGCTCACCAGCCTGTAGAACTGCCGGAGATTCCGAGGGGGCATGGATGGAAGTCGTGGCCGTTTCGGAGGATTACATGGTCACGCTGCCGGCAAGGGTCTGCCAAACCCTGCAGATCCGGCCCGGCCAAAGACTGAACACGTTCGTCGTTGACGGGCGCATGGTGATGACGCCCGTCAGGGAGCCGGATCAGCCGCGAGGGTTTCTTCGGGGAATCGACACCTCCGTCGAGCGCGATCCGGACCGCTTCTGATCCGGAAAAATCGAATCACCCCAACCCCACCGCCCGCTCGCTGATCTCCCACAGCCGGCGGGCGGCTTCGTCATCCGTGGCAACGGGGGTGAGGGGGACGGGGCGCTCGTCCACGAAGTACTGGCCGGTCACGGTGGCTACCTCGGGGCTGGTGGCGAGGTACACGGGGGTGGCGGCGCCCTGCTCGGGGGTGCGCATCCAGCGTCGGAACAGGCGGATGGGCGGAAAGCCGTTCAGCAGTAGCGGGGTGGCCACCACGCCGGGGTGCACCGCGTTGGCCGTCACCCCCATGCCCATCGTGCGCCGGGCCAGCTCGCGGGTGAACAGCGCGTTGGCCAGCTTGGTGTTGGCGTATTGCCTGAAGCCGCGGTAGCGCCGTGCCTTCATCTCCAGGTCGTCCCAGCGCAGCTCGCCGGCCTGGTGCGCGTTGGAGCTGATGGTGACCACCCGCGACGGCGCGCTCTCCACCAGCCGGGGCAGAAGAAGGTGGGTGAGCAGGAACGGCGCGAGGTGGTTCACCGCCCACTGCGTCTCGATCCCGTCGCTGGTCAGCGTGCGCTTGCGGGTGTAGACGGCGGCGTTGTTCACCAGCACGTCCACGCGCGGGCACGCGGCCAGGATCTCGCCCGCGGCGCGGCGCACCTCCGCCTGCCGCGAGAGGTCGGCCAGCACCAGGCGCGTGTCGCGGCGGCCAGTGTCTCGCTCGATCTGGCTCGCCACCGCCTGGCCGCGCTCGCGGCTGCGCGCCACCAGCACCATCGTGGCGCCGCGCCGGGCCAGCTCCACCGCGGTGGCCTGCCCGATCCCGCCGCTGGCGCCCGTCACCACGCACACGCGGCCCGTCATCTCCCCCATCCCATCCTCCCTCGCGTTCGTACGAAGTTTCTGTATGGGCTGACATCATTCCGAATCGGGAGGCGCGGCGCAACGAGAACGGCGGACCCGGGTGCGCCGAGTCCGCCGTGATGCTTCGCGGGCGAGATCCCGCGACCGTGCAGCTCAGTCCGGCGCGAGCCAGATGGCGTTGCCGTCCAGCGCGTCGGTCTGGGTGAAGTCGTCATCGTACACCTGCGTGGTCAGGCCGCCGATGGTGCCCTTGCCGGTCTTCTGGCGCAGCTGCACGCCGCGCACGGCGGGGACCTGGTCGCTGTTCAGGTTGAAGGCGCGCCAGTAGTGCTTGAAGGCGAGCTTCTCGAAGAGCGCCTTGGGCCCCAGCCCCGGCCCGAAGCCCACGTACAGCCCCGGCTCGTACCCCGCCTCGCTCACCTTGCCGTGCCAGTTGTTGCAGAAGTCGATCACGTTTTGCCGCGGCGTGCCGGCAGCCACGCCTTCCAGGTCGCACCACACGTTCACGCCCGCGGGAACGCCGATCTCCTTCGTGAAGCGGCCCGCGTTCTTCCCGTACTGGGTACCCAACGCCGCGGTGGGCTTCCACCCCTCACCCTTGAAGTGCTGCACGATCATCAGCGCCAGGCCGGCTTCCAGGATGGTGAGCGCTTCCTTGGTGGTCAGGTCGTGGTTGGCCATGGTCAGCCGCCCCACGTAGCGGATGGCGAACTTGTAGCCCGCGTCCACGAACGCTTTCGCGATGGCCGGGGTGATCACGGTGTTGGCGTCGAACCCCTTCACGCCCGGGGTAGCGGCCCGCACGGTTCCGGGAAGGGTCTGCACGGGGGAGATGCCGACGCCTGCCAATGCTTCGGTTTCGTTCGTCGCCATGTGCTCCTGCCTGGTGGCGAGTGGATGGGGAGGTCGCCGCGTGGGTGCGGCCGGGGGAGGGGAGGCGTGAGGGGGTGGCCAGGCGCCTCTCAAGGGCAACAGTACAGGCGCGGCGGAGGGGGATCAAGATTGGCGTTCGAGGAGCGCGGCCACGGCGACAGGCACCGATGCGAAAACGGCGGGCCCCACGCCTGGAGCCCGCCGTTTTCGTTCGCCGTCCTCTACCCTCACGCCGTGGCGCCGGTCTCGGGGCACACGCCGCAGTGCGATACGTCGCTGATGCAGTTCTTGTAGGTGTCGCGCTCCACGTTTTCTGGGCGCGCCTGCGTTTCGAACGACTGCACGGTGAGCGTGTCCAGGTTCAGCCGGTGTTTCATGGTGCACTCCCGGTGGCGGTGCGTTCATGCGAGGCGCCGTTGAAAACACGCCTCACGCGGTCTCGCGGCCTCCGCGCACGTTAGATGCCCGGCGGGGCGAGCCAGATGGCGTTGCCGCCGAGCGCGTCGGTGTGGGTGAAGTCGTCGTCGTACACCTCGGTGGTCAGGCCGCCCACGGTGCCCTTCCCCGTCTTCTGCGTCATCTGCACGCCGCGGCCCACGGGCACCTGGTCGTCGTTCAGGTTGTAGGCGCGCCAGTAGTTCTGGAAGCGCAGCTTCTGGTACAGCTGCTGCGCGGTGAGCCCGGTGCCGTAGCCCACGTACAGCCCCGGCACGTACCCCGCCTCCTTCACCTGCGCGTACCACTGGTTGCAGTAGTCGATCACGTTCTGCGCCGCCGCATCGCCCGACACCCCCTCCAGGTCGCACCACACGGTCACGCCGGAGGGCAGGCCGGCCTGCTTGCTGAAGCGCCCCGCGTTGGTGCCGTACTCGTTCCCCAGGTCGCCCGTGGGCTCCCACCCGGGGTTCAGCACGTGCTGCACCACCATCAGCGCCAGCCCGGCGTTCAGGATGTCCTTGGCCTCGCTGGCGGTCAGGTCGTGGCTGGCCATCTGCGTGCGGCCCACGTAGCGGATGCAGAACTTGTAGCCCGCCTGCACGAATGCCCGCGCCACGCCGGCCGTGATGGTCACGTTCGCGTCGAACCCCTTCATGCCCGGCGTGGCGGCCGACACCGTTCCGGCCAGTATCGGCGGACCGCCCGGCACCTCTGCCTCGTTGATTGCCATTGTTTCCGGATGGGGATGATGGGATCGGGATGGGAACTTCGCCGGATGCAGAACCGATACGCTACGGGAAACGTGGGTCCCGATCAAGACGTGGAGGGGTGATCTTCAGGAAGAACAGAACGGCAACCGCGGTGAACAAAGAACGATTCTCGGCCGGGAGATTCCCCCTCCCACACGGCACGACGCCGTTCGATCCCGGTTCCGATCAGCCCGGCGGGTCGGTCTCGATCGCTTGGCGGGCGGCGGTGAAGACGGCGTCGAGCATGGGCTCGGTGAGGCGGCCGGTGAAGGTGTTCTGCTGGCTGGGGTGATACGAACCGATCAGCGTGAGCCCCGGCGTGATGCGCGCCTGTGCCCCGTGGCCGAACGCAGGCATGGGCGAGGGCAGCGTGTGGCCCGCGTCGCGGAGCAAGCGCAGCGCGTTGTCCCACGCGAACCTGCCCAGGCAGACGATGGCGCGCAGGTTGGGGAGCGCGCGCAGCTCGGCCACGGCGAAGGGGAAGCAGGCGTCGCGCTCATCCGGGAGCGGCTTGTTGTCGGGCGGGGCGCACTTCACGGCGGCGGTGACCCACACGTCGGCCAGCGCCAGCCCATCATCCACGTGGGTGGAGGTGGGCTGGTTGGCGAACCCGGCACGGTGCAGCGCGGCGTACAGCCAGTCGCCGCTGCGGTCGCCGGTGAACACGCGGCCGGTGCGGTTGCCGCCGTGCGCCGCCGGGGCCAGGCCCAGGATCAGCAGCCGCGCGCCGGGGTCGCCAAAGCCGGGGATGGGCCGGGCCCAGTAGTCCCAGTCGCGGTACGCCCGGCGCTTCTCGCGCCCCACCTGCTCGCGCCACTCCACCAGCCGCGCGCACCGGCGGCACTCCACCACCTGCTGCTCGATCACCTTCAGCGACATCTCGAACTCGGCCTGCCTGGGGAAATCTTCTCTCTCGAATCACGGACCCGCATACTGGCGGCCCTTCCGATGCTCGAGCACGGGCTCCGTCAAATCATCAACTCACGATCTTCACGGTACGACTCGACCGGCGAAAAGACCGTGCCCAAAGACGAGCCCCGCAGCCGCGTGAAAGTCCGCCGTTGGTGCCGTTGCTGTATCCTCGTTCGAGCGAGCCCGCTGCGCCTCTACGGCGGACGCCGGCGATGCGTCAAAAGTCCGGCGCGTAATCTTCGGTTACCCTACTTTGTACGCTTGATAAACCGCAGCCATGAAAATGAGCCGCACCCGCCGATTCTTCCGACGGGTGCGGTTCCTTCTTGCTCATCCGCTCAGCGCGGCGTGGGCGGAATCGCCACGTCCTGCGCGGGTGCCGGCGGCGGTGGCGGCGGTGGCGGCGGTGGCGGTGGCGGCGGCGGCGGCGGCGGCGGCGGCGGTGGCGGCGGCGGCGGCGGCGGCGGCGGCGGCGGCGGCGGTGGCGGCGGTGCCGGCGCCTCAGCCCGCGGCGGCGGGGTGTACGACGGCTCGCTCCGCGGCGGCTCTGCCCGCGACGGTTCGTTCCGCGTCTCGATCACGGGCTCGGAGCGGGGCTCGGGACGCGGGCGCTCACGCGGAGACTCGCGGCGCTCCACCGGCTCGGCCCGGCTGGGCTCGGAACGCGGCTCCTCACGCGGGGTTTCGCGGCGTGGCTCCACCCGCGGCTCGGCGCGGGGCTGGCGCGGCTCGGCCTGCGGTTCCTCACGCGGCTGGGGCGCGGGCTCGCGGCGCGGGCCCTGGTTGGGCTGCACGCGCGGGCCTTCGCTGTCGCCCTCCTCGCGCGGGTGCATGGGGTCGGGCTTGGTCTCGGGGCGGCCCAGCGGGCGCGGGCGGCGCACCCCGTCGCTCCCGGTGTTGCCGCCGCCGGTGGTGGGCGGCTCGGGGCGCCGGCGGCCGGGCGTGGTCACGTGCGTGGTGTCGGGGCGCGGGCGAGGCACGTTGCCGCCGCCGTTGTTGCCGGTGTGCTGGCGGTACCGGCCGCAGGCGTAGCGGCTCAGCTCCCACGCCACCACGGCGTACTGCCCGTTGCCGCAATCCACCCGCACGTAGTTCTCGGGGGAGTTGTAGGCGTAGTAGTCGTAGCCGCGGCTGGGCCACACGGCGTACACGTCGGTGGTCCAGTCGGTGTTGGGCTGGTAGGGCACGATGGCGTCCACCAGGTCGTTCATCACCGTGCGGTAGTTCATGGCGCCGTAGGCCGACAGCCCCAGCACGCTGCGCACCGCCCCCGCGCCCCCGCGCTGGAAGCGGCTGATGCGCAGCGGGAGCTTGCTGGCCACCACGAAGTAGAACCGCGGCTCGTTGCGCGAATAGCGGCCGCGCAGCGAGCTGCTGTACCAGTCGTAGCTTCCGCCGCGGCTCACGTCCAGCCGCGTGTAGCCAGCACCGAAGTAGTTGTCGCCGCCGCTGCTGTAGCGCGGGTACAGCATCCCCACGCCCGCCCCGGGAAGGATCTCGAACACGGCGATGTACGCCGGCCGGTTCAGCTCCACGGCGATGTCGCCGCTGCCGCTGTACACGATGCGGGTGGCCAGCGCCAGGTCCTCGCGGTCGTTCCAACGCTCGCTGGAACGCTCGTAGCGCCCGCCGCCGGAGTACGGGCCGTACGCGGGGCCAACGCACGCCGAGAGCGCAACCACCGGCAACAGGAATGCAGCCAGGCGTCTCATGATGTCCTTCAACGGATACGGGAGTGGGAAGACGCGGTTCTACGGGGCGGGTGGGAGCAAGCCGCACGCCCTTGCTCCCATATATCTAATTGATTTGTTCGCAAACGGTTAGAGAGGGGGAGAGACCACGGCTCCGCGCGATCCGTTCACCCGCGCGGACGAAGCCGCGTCCCCCGGCGGGGACAGGAAACAGCGAATTGTCTCGGCGGGGAGCGCTCACCCGGCGTTCGCCAGCGCCTCTTCTCGAAACCGATCAGAAGTCCCAGGCCGGATCGCACCGGCGGCTGAAGCCGCGGCAACAACGACGACAGGCCTCGCAAACCGCGCGAGGCTTCACCAGCAAACGGTCCGCGCCCGCATGTCCCCGGATCGGCCCACCGGTGGACGGCTCAAGGCGTCCGCTGGCCCAGCAGGGCAGCGCCGCCCATGGCCAGCGCGATCCATCCGGCCAGGAAGCATACCCCGCCGATCGGCGTGATGGCGCCCAGCACGCGCACGCCGCTCAGCGCCAGCGCGTACAGGCTCCCCGAGAAGATCACGATCCCCGCCGTGAACAGCCACCCCGCCGCGCGCACCGCGCCGGTGGGCGCGAGCATGGCCAGCAGCGCCACCGCGAGCAGCGCCAGGGCGTGGTACATCTGGTAACGCGCGGCGGTCTCGAACACCGCCAGCAGGTCTGCCGGCAGGCGCGCCCGCAGCGCGTGCGCGCCAAACGCCCCCGCCGCCACGCCCAGGAACCCGAAGATGCACCCCAGCCGCCAGAACGTCCGCGCCATCGTCCCCCCGCTCCGTTGATCGATCGTCGTCGCCGCACATCGCCCTTCCGCACGACGGTGAAGATTCGCCACACGCACCGATCCGCGCCAGCCGCGGCTAAAGGGCCGCGCCGCAACCAGATACAACACATCGGAGCCGATGGGGATGGGAACGCGTCTTGCACCCGGTTGCAGGTCTGCGTTGTTAACATGAACCAGGCACACCACTTGGGACGAACGATGGATCAGGAGACACCCCGGCGCGCGGGCTTCAGGCGGGAGCACCCGGTGTTCTTCTGGGGGAGCGTTGCGCTCATCTCGGTGCTGGTGATCGCGGCGGCCGCGGTGGGCTACCGCATCCCCCGCTACAACGCCGAGGCCGCGCAGATCGCCCAGCGGATGACGGCCGAGCAGCGCCGCACCCGCGACGAGCTGCTGCAGCACCGGCAGCGCCGCACCCAGCTGGCCATGGCCGTGCTGCAGCGTGACATGCGCATCAAGTCGCTGCAGACCAACAAGCGGCACCTGGCCATCGTGCTCAAGGACAGCATGCTGGAGCTGCGGCAGGGCCGGGCCACGCTGCGCCGCGCCAAACTGGCGATGGGGCCCGACTCCATCGTTCGCGCGCCCGACGGGCGCACCTGGCGTTTCGTGCAGGGCGTGGGCGAGCGCCACATCGCCACGCGGCAGCAGAACCCCACGGTCACCATCCCCGACTGGGTGTACGTGAGCCGCGGCCAGCCGGTGCCGCCCGAGGGCGAGCGGCGCGTGGCCGGCGGGATGGGCGCCTACGTGATCACGCTGGACGACGGCACGGTGATCTACAGCCAGCCGCAGGCCGGGCCGCTGAAGGACGGGGTAATCCCCGCCGGCTTCATGGCCCGCGCCCGCGACCTGACCGCGATCTTCGACGCGGTGAACGAAGACACGCCGGTCTACATCTACTGAAGTACGGCTGGGTACGAGAGTACGGGGTACGGAGTACGGGAACAGCGAGAGACTTTCAAGGCGGGAGCGCAGGAATGGCGAGAATCTCACGAAGCGGGGTGGAAGACCGGCGCAACTACACGCCCCCGGGGCGGCTGCGCCGGATCGCGCATGATCACCGGGGCACGGTGACGGGGCTGCTGCTGGCGGCGTTCCTGGCGGCCGGGCTGTTCGTGGCCACCAGCGCGTGGGCGGTGAACGCGCGGCTGGAGCGGCGCGTGGCCGAGATGGTGTACAGCCGCGACCAGCGCTCGCTGGCTTTCGTGCGGCAGCAGGAGATCCAGCGCACCGAGGAGGTGGCCCGGCGCGAACGGACGCTGGCCGAGAAGGAGAACCAGCTGGTCCCGCGCGACAAGCCGTACCTGGTGGTGTCGCTGGCCGAGCGCCGCGTGCTGTACATCAAGGGCGACGACACGCTCTACAAGGCGCCCGTGGCCGTGGGCTCGGGGAAGACGGTGGTGATCGACGGCGTGACCAAGCGCTTCCAGACCCCGCGCGGCAAGATGACCATCACCTCCAAGGAGCTGGACCCGGTGTGGGTTCCGCCCAACTGGCACTACGTGGAGATCGCGCGCCGCAGCGGGCTGGGGATCATCGACATGAGCGATGCCTCGCCCAACGCGCTGGCGGGGTACCCGGCCGGGCAGGTGCCCATCCGCGGCGGCAACGTGATCATCCCGCCGTGGGGAAGCCCGCAGCGCCAGTACCGCGGCAAGCTGGGCGCCGCCAAGCTGGAGATGTACGACGGGTACTACTTCCACGGCACCGACAACCCCAGCTCGGTGGGTGACGCCGCCAGCCACGGGTGCCTCCGGATGCACAAGGAAGACATCCTCTGGATGTACCATAACGTCCCCGTCGGCACCGCCGTCTACATCTACTGACGGCACGCGGAGCGGATGACCGAATCGGGGGAGATGGCTTCGGCCACCTCCCCCGGTTCGCGTTACGTCGATCCGCCCGATCCCACCCCCTCCGACCACCTCGTCGCGAAGCCGCGGCGGGACTGGCACGTCGCCGGTAACCGCGGTTTGCGCGCCGCTGGCCGCTTTCGGACTGTGAAGTCGTCCAGCGACGGGCGTGGAGCTCGGGGCGGCCGCTGAGAAGGGCCGCATTCCCGCAGGATCTTCCTCGATCTGCCGATCGGACGATCAGGGTGCACCTCGCCTGTCCCACCCCCTTTGCCGCTGGCCGTTTTCGGACTCCGGGGTCGCCGGGGGGTGTTCCTCGGCGGCGTGGCCGTTTACTATCTTTACCTTATGTCCGATTTGTCCCCTCACGCTTCGCGTCGGGGGACGGCAACCCATCGAGCTCACCCACGGGCCATGACCGTAGAAACACACCAGCAGCTCGCCAACGTCATCTGGAGCATCTGCGACCTGCTGCGCGGGCCGTACCGGCGCAACGAGTACCGCAAGGTGATCCTGCCGCTCACCGTGCTGAGCCGGTTCGATTCGCTGCTGTCCGGCACCCGGGAGCAGGCGCGCGCCCGGCATGCCGAGCTGGCCGGGCACCTCTCCGAGGGCGAGGTGGACCGCGAGCTGTTCCAGATCACCGGCTACCCGTTCTACAACGTCTCGCGCCACACGCTCCCGCAGCTGCTAGCCGAGGGCGGCGACCTGGCCGCCGCGCTGGACGAGTACATCCGCGGGTTCTCGCGCAACGTGCGCGAGATCATGGCGCGCTTCGCGTTCGACCAGCAGATCGCGCGGATGGCCGAGAAGAACCTGCTGTACCAGGTGCTGCGCAAGTTCGTGCACCACGTGGACGTGTCGCCCACACGGGTGGACAACGAGCAGATGGGGTACGTGTTCGAGGAGCTGATCCGCATCGGTGCGGAACAGTCGAACGAGCAGGCGGGCGAGCACTTCACCCCGCGCGAGGTGATCCAGCTGATGGTGGACCTGCTGCTGGACCCCGACCACGAGCGGTGGAACAGCCCGCGCGAGATCCGCATCCTGGACCCCGCCTGCGGCACCGGCGGCATCCTGTCGATGGCCGAGGCGCACATCCGCCAGCGGGTGCCCAACGCCCAGCCGCAGCTGTACGGGCAGGACATCAACGACGAGGCGTGGGCGATCTGCAAGTCCGACATGCTGATCAAGGGCGAGCTGGAAGACAACATCCGCCTGGGGAACGCCTTCACGCAGGACGCGTTCAAGCGCCTCGAGTTCGAATACATGATGGCCAACCCGCCCTTCGGCCTGGAATGGAAGCAGGAGCAGGCGTTCATCGAGGCCGAGCGGGCGAACGGCGGCCCCGACAACCGTTTCGGCGCGGGGCTGCCGCGCATCAGCGACGGCTCGCTCCTCTTCCTCCAGCACATGCTGCACAAGATGCGGCCGGCCAGCGAGGGGGGAAGCCGCATCGGGATCGTGTTCAACGGCTCTCCGCTCTTCAGCGGCGACGCGGGGAGCGGCGAGAGCAACATCCGCGAGTGGATCATCCGCAACGACTGGCTGGAGGCGGTGGTGGCGCTCCCCGACCAGCTCTTCTACAACACCGGCATCTCCACCTACATCTGGGTGCTCACCAACCGCAAGGAGCCAGCGCGGAAAGGGATGGTGCAGCTGATCGACGCGCGCCGGTTCTACCGGAAGATGAAGAAGAGCCTGGGGAACAAGCGCAACAAGATCGGCGGCGTGCACCCCGGCGAGCCCGACCACATCGGCCACATCGCGTCCATCCACCGCGACTTCACCGACGGCCAGACGTGGGCCTTCCCGGTGGATGGGCGCGAGAAGGATTTCGTGGTGAGCCGTGTGCTCCCGAACGATGCCTTCGGATACCGGAGGATCACCGTCGAGCGGCCGCTGCGGCTGAGCTTCCGGGCCACGCCCGAACGGATCGCCCGGCTGGCCCAGCAGACTTCCGGGAGGAAGGACACCGTCGCCCGCTCCGCCGCGGCCGAGGCTGGCGAGCGCCGCCGGGAGCAGATCCGCGCGCTCCTCGCCGCCTTCGCCCAGGCGAGTGGCGGGGAGATCTACAGCGACCGCGAGGCGTTCCGGCGCGAGCTGAGGGCGGTGGAGCGCGTCCATGGCGTGCGCCTCACCGCGGCCGAGCTGAAGGCGGTGGAGGCCGCGCTGGGCGAGCGCGACAGCGCGGCGGAGCCGTGCGTGGGCCGCGACGGCCGCCCCGAGCCCGATCCCGAGCTGCGCGACACCGCCAGCGTGCCGCTGTCGGAGGAGATCGACACGTACCTCGCCCGCGAGGTGCTCCCCCACCTCCCGGACGCGTGGGTGGACCATGAACGGACGCGGGTGGGGTACGAGATCCCCTTCAACCCCCACTTCCACCGCTACGAGCCCCCGCGCCCGCTGGAGCAGATCGAGTCGGAGATCCGCGAGCTGGAGCGAGAGATCGTGTCGCTGCTGGCCGAGGTGACCGCGTGAAGCTTTCCGCGTATCCCGCCTACCGGCCCAGCGGGGTCGGCACGCTGGGGCCGGTGCCGGCGCACTGGGCGGTGGAGCCCCTCCGGATCGCCGCGCCCCGGCGTGACGAACGGGTGGAGGCCGATGCCGCGCCCGCGCTGCCGTACCTGGGGCTCGATTCCATCGAGCCCGCCACCGGCCGCATCGTCCGCACCGACGAGCGCGTGGTTCCCGAGGCGGTCTGCAACCGCTTTCGCGCGGGCGACACGCTGTTCGGCAAGCTGCGCCCGTACCTGGCCAAGGCGTGCGTGGCGCCGTTCGACGGCCTGTGCTCCACCGAGCTGCTGGTCCTTGCCCGGCGGGCGGTGGAGCCGCGGATGCTGCTCTACCAGCTCCTCTCGCCACGCTTCGTGAGCCTGGTGCAGTCGTCCACCTTCGGGGCCAAGATGCCGCGAGCCACCTGGGAGTTCATCGGCGCGTGCGCGGTGGTGGTCCCCCCGCCCGGCGAGCAGCGCGCCGTGGCCGCCTTCCTTGACGCGGCGACCGCCCGCATCGACCGGCTGATCGCCCGCAAGCGCACCCTGATGGCCCGCATCCGCGAGAAGCGCGCGGCGGTGGTGTGGCGCGCCGTCACTGGCGCCCTCTCCGCCGCCGAGGCCGAGCGCGCGGGGATGGAGCCGGGGCCGGCCACGAGGAATTCGGGCGTGGGGTGGATGGGCCACCTCCCCACGCACTGGCGGGTGGTGCCGCTGGGCACGGTGGCGCGGTTCCGCGGCGGCGCCACCCCCACCCGCATCGATCCCGACTTCTGGGACGGCGGCATCCCCTGGGTGTCACCCAAGGACATGAAGCGCGCGCGGATCGTGGACACGGCCGAGCACGTCTCGGAGCCGGGGGTGCGCGCAACCGGGCTGTCGCTGATCGCCCCCGGCGCGGTGCTGGTGGTGGTGCGCGGGATGATCCTGGCGCACTCGTTCCCCGTGGCCATCAACCAGGTGCCGGTCACCATCAACCAGGACATGAAGGCCATCGTCCCCTCGGACGCGGTGGACGCGCGCTTCCTGGCGTGGGTGCTCACCGGCTCGGCACGGGTGCTGGTGGCGCTGGCCGACGAGTCGGCGCATGGCACGCGCAAGCTGGACGCGGCGGTGCTGGCCACGCACCCCGTGCCGCTCCCGCCGCTCCCCGAGCAGCGCGCCATCGCCGGCTGGCTGGACCGCGAGACGGCCAGGCTGGACCGGCTGATCGCCACCCTGGAGGCCACCATCACCCGCCTCCGCGAGTACCGCGCGGCGCTGATCGGCATCGTCGTCAGCGGCCAGGCCGACGTGCGTGGCGCCGTGCCGCCCGCCTCGCCAGCGGGATGATGCGGACGGGCTTGACGAACGAGGAGGCCTTCGTTATCTTTTCGGGTAATCTGAAGGGCGGGCATGCGCGGGAGAACTTCAGGTCGTCCGGGAGGACGGCACCTCTGGAGCCCGGGGCCCGCCTCTTCTATTTCCCCTATCTCCGCCCCGCAAAACCTCCGCGCAGCTGCCGCACCCACTCGAAGCGCCCCTCCGCCGCGAGCAGCTTTTCCACGTCAGCCGGAAAGAACTTGAGCCCGTACGCCTTGTAGTTGCCCCCGCGCGCATAGGCGAGCGGGTGGATGATCCGCGCGTACCGGTCTTCCGTCTGCCCATACTGGTTGGGGTTCAGGCCGTACCAGTAGCTGCTCGCCACCGCGTCCACGATCTGCAGCCCGCGCCGCTGGTCGTGCGGGAGCGAGTGGACCTGGTCGCGCTTCAGCACGCTCCAGTCGATCCCCGAACCCGGAAGGTCGCGCAGCACGTCGAGGTAGGTGCGCAGGTCGTCGTAGCTCATGTTCTTCCGGTTCGAGAACACCACCTCCACCGTTCCGTCTCCCCCGTCGTCCGCGCGGCGGTGGTCGCGGCAGAGCCACGAGACGCGCTCCAGCAGAAAGCGCGCGGCGTAGCGGTACAGCAGGTACTTCTCGGTGAAGGTGCCCACCTGGATGAGCGACGGCTTGTGCACCATGATGGAAACGGTCCGCATCCGTGACTTCAGCCTGGCCAGCTCGCTGACGTAGGCCACGCGCTGGTGGTGCTCCAGCTTGCGGAAGTGCAGCGGCCGGCGCGGCTCCTTGCGCAGCATGGCCTTCACCCCGTCCAGCACCTTCACGGCCTCCAGCTCCGTCTGCCGCCGCAGCACCAGCGCCGAAAGGACGAACCACTCCGACGATGCCGGGAACGAGAACCCCTCGTCGCCCGATTCGTCCACGTACGCGATGAAGCTGCTGGCCATGCGGATGGCCCTTTCCCGGATTGCCGTTGAGATCCCGCGTGCAAAAGGAGCGGAAACGCGACGGCCGGTTCGGTCTCTCCCAGGACCGTGACCCGGCCGCGCTCCGCGAACGGCACATACGATAAGAGGGTGCGCCTTCCGGCGCACCCTCTTCGTACATCTTTGCCGCGGGATCTCGCGTCTGTCTTTATTTTCCCGCGCGGGCCTGCCGCTCCACGGGCTCGCGGCGGAACACCGCCACGCCGTACGAGCACTGGTCCGAGGCGCACTGCGCGATGCGCACCATCACCCGGTACGAGCCCGACTCGCGCGGGATGATGGAGAGGGTGGGGTAGTCGTCACGGTCGGAGTCTTCCTGCACCAGCTGGTCGGCCATGTCGTACACGCCCAGGTCCACGTTGCCGCAGGCCGCGTCGCACCGCGCGGTGACCAGGTAGGTGACGCCCTTCTCCAGCGTGAACTCGTACGGCTGGTCGAGCGCCACGGCCGCCTCGCCGGTCTGCATCGGGTACGCGGGGACGAAGCCGCGCAGCTGCAGCATGGGGCGGATCACCTCGAGCTGCGATTCGACCTCGCGCCGCGGGTCGCGGCGGGCGGGGGTGCCCTCGGCGCGGCGGCCGCCGCGCGGCGGGCCGCCGTGGTCGCCCACCAGCGCCAGCCCGGCCTGCGGGTTGGCCACCAGCACCGCCGGCGAGAACGGCCGCGGGGTGACGGTGCGCTGGGCCAGCATGGGGTGCAGGTAGCGCGCGGGGACCGCCATGTTCAGGTTCTGCCCGCCCATCACCATGATGGTGGCCACGCCGATCACCTCGCCCTGCTCGTTCATCACCGGGCCGCCCGACGAGCCGGGAGAGATCGGCGCGCTGATCTGCAGCATCGACACGCCCTCCAGCGGGCGCTTGCCGCTCACCATCCCGTCGCTGAAGGTGCCGCTCATCCCCAGCGGGTTCCCCATCACGTACACCTTGTCGCCCACCTCCATGCGCGTGTCGCTCCCCAGGCGCAGCGGGCGAAGGCCCGTGGCGGGGATCTTCATCAGCGCCAGGTCGCTGGCGGGGTCGGCGGCGATCAGCTGCACCTGCTCGTACTTGCCGCCGTCCAGGAGGCTGACCACCAGCTTCTCGGCCTCCTCGATCACGTGATAGTTGGTGATGAACATCCCGTCGGCGCTCACCACGAAGCCGGTGCCGATGCCCAGCGTGTCGCCGCGCTCGCTCATGGCATGCACCATCAGCAGGGCGGCGTGGGCGCTGGCGGCGATCTGGCGCGGGGTGACGGTGGCCGGCGAGGCGGCCGGGGACTGCTGCGCCGCCGCGGGAACGGCGGGCGTGATGGCGAACGCGGCGAGGAGCGTGGCGGTGCGGAGCGCTGCGTGGGTCTTGGGGCTGCTCATGGCGAACCTCTCCCGGTACCTATGCTCCCCCGGGAGGCCCTACCATGAGCGCCCCGGCCTGGGCCGGGGTCCATTAGCAACCCCGGTGCCACGGCGATGGCCGGCCAGGGTCGCTAAGATGAAAATCTGCAACGGCTTGTGATGGTCACCCGGCGCTGAGCGCCCGCAGGGCGGCGCGTTCGAGCACCTCCACTGCCACCGGCAGGCACTCTTCGCAGATGTCGAAGCGCGGGTTGTGGTGGGGGTGCACGGCGCCCTTCTCCTCGTTCATCGCGCCCACGAAGAAGTAGCACCCGGGAACGCGCAGCAGGAACTCGGCGAAGTCCTCGGCCGCCATCGTGCGCACCTGAGGCCCGAAGCGCACGCGCTCGGCGCCGACCACCTCTTCCGCCGCGTCGCGCACCAGGCTGGCCATCGCGGCGTCGTTGATGGTGGGCGGGGTATCCTGCCGGTAGTGGAACTCGTACGTGGCCCCCATCGCCTGGCAGATCCCGGCGGCGATCTTCTCGATGCGTCGCGGCAGCTCCTCGCAGGCGTCCACCTCGAAGGCGCGCACGGTGCCCACCAGCCGGGCGCTCTCCGCAATCACGTTCTGCGCGGTGCCGGCGTGGAAGGCGCCCACGGTGACCACGGCCGACTCCAGCGGCGACACGCTGCGGCTCACGATGCTCTGCAGCGCCACCACCACGTGGCTGCCGATCACCACCGCGTCCACCGTCTGCTCGGGCATGGCGCCGTGGCCGCCGTGGCCGCGGATGGTGAGCTCGAACTCGCCGGCCGACGCCATGAACGGCCCCGGCGTCACGCCCACGATGCCGGTGGGTAGCCCCATCCACACGTGCAGCCCCAGCGCCTGGTCCACGCCCTCCAGCACGCCCTGCTCGATCATCCGCAGCGCGCCCTGGCCGCCCTCCTCGGCCGGCTGGAAGACGTACTTCACCGTGCCGCCCCACGCGTGGCGGTTGGCCGCGAGCCGCTCGGCCACGGCCAGGCCGATGGCGGTGTGCGCGTCGTGCCCGCACGCGTGCATCTTCCCGTCGATGGTGCTGCGGAAGTCGTGCGCGGTCTCTTCCACGATCGGGAGCGCATCCATGTCGGCGCGCAGCAGCAGCGTGGGACCGTCGCCCGCCTCACCGCGCAGTGTGCCGACGACGCCCGTCTCCGCGATCCCCGTCTCGACCTCGTATCCTGCTGCCCGGAGGCGCTCGGCGACGATGGCGGCGGTGCGGACCTCCTCGAACGCCAGCTCGGGGTGCTGGTGCAGGTCGCGGCGGGTGCGGATCAGCAGTTCGGTCTCGGCGGTGGCCATCTTGGTCCTGCGCTCTGGATTGGGCTCGTTTCGAATCGGAGGCGGGAATCTAACCGCGGGGGGAAGCGGGGGAAGCTCGGCGGGCTTTCGCCAACAGCAACGGCAACGGCAACAGCGGTGAACGCAGAGCAGCGGAGAAAAGCAGAGATAGGCAGAGAACAACCACCGCGGTTCTCTGCCTATCTCTGCCTATCTTCGCTGCTCTGCGTTCATGCAGTAGAAATCCGTCGCCGCCAGGAACCGTCGAGCGAGTGCGAGGCGGCTACGCAGCCCGCGGCTCCACCATCGCGGCGGCTTCCGGCGCGTGCGCCTGCAGCGGCGCGGCGGCGGGATCACCCTCGGCGGGCGTGACCTCGCGCACCTCGCCGTCTTCCCGCGACCGGTCACGATCGCGATGGACGCGCTCGCGGTCGCGCTGCTTGCCGTTCGGCGGGGCGGAATCCGATGGCTCGGAAACGGTGGCGCGGCGTCCGCCGTTGGGGTTTCCCTCGCGGCGGCGGTCGCCGTTGGGCTCGGGCTCCCTGGCGATCGAATCCTCGTCGGGCGGGGGGAGAAGGTGGTCCAGGGGGATCACCTCGTTGCGCATCCCCTTCCGGCGCGGGTCGGCGATCCACTTCGCCACGTGCTGCATGAAGCGCCAGACGCCGCCCTCGGCGGGGTGCAGGAACTCCCGCGAGCCGGGGTCGGTGCCCATCTTCTGGAAGACAGCCGTCAGCCACTCGGGGCCGTGGCCGCCCACCTCCAGCTCGGGGAGCCAGCACTCCAGCTCGCCCGTGGGCACGATGAACAGGCCGTATTCGCTGCAGCTCTGCAGCAGCTGCTCGGCCATGCCGCGCAGCTCGCGCGGGGCGCGGTAGATGCCCCCCATCTTCCAGTCCTCGCCCTTCATCTTCTGGAAGATTCGGGCGCGGATCTCTTCCCACGGTTCCCAGAACACCTGGGGGACGAAGGTGGCCTTCAGCAGGTCGCGAAAGTCCTCGCGCCCCTTCAGGATGTCGAGGTCGGTGATGGCGACCGCGGGGATCCCCATCTCGCGCAGTGGCCGGACGATGCGGCGGATGGTCTGCTTGTTCTGCGCGTTCAGGAACAGGCACCCGTCGGCGCCGCCGGCGCGCGCGGCCAGCAGCCGCTCGTTGATCTCGCTGTAGAACACGCGGTCTGCGTCGGCCTCGCACACGATGCACCCCTCGTGGAAGAGGGCGCCGAGCACGCCGGTGCTGCGCAGCAGCGGGTCCTTCATCATTTCGTCGAGCCTGGCCGCGCTCAACAGGCGCGCGGTGGCCACCCCCCGCCGCCAGGTGAGCCGCACCACGTTCACCGGGTGGCCGCTGTGCACGCACCCCATCAGGAACTCGGGGCTGTGCGTGGATACCAGCACGTTGGCGCCCCGCTGCGAGGCCAGCTGCGTGAGCCGCTTCCCCAGCTTGCGGGTGAGCGGGGGGTGGAGGAAGGCCTCGGGCTCGTCCACCAGCATGATGCGGTAGTCGGCGCTCAGCACCGCGGCGGTGAGCCCGGTGAACGCGCGCACCCCGTCGCTGAGCTGCGCGATGTCGTGCGCGCGGCTCAGGAAGGCCATGGCCCGGTCGTCCTCGCCCTGCTCCTCCTCGTCGTCCATCGGCGGCCGCTCGCTCATGCGGATGCGGAACAGGCCGTCGCTGGTGGTGCGGTCCACCACGAAGTACAGGCCGAACGCGTCGGCGGTGATGTCGCGGATTTCGTGGCGCGCCTCGTGGTCCCGCCAGAGCGCGGCCAGGTGGTGCGCGGGGTGGTCGCCGCGGCGGCCGGCGGGGCGGGGATGGGTGAGCGCCAGGCGCGTCTGCCCGTCCAGCCGGATCATGAACAGGGTGAGCACCGCGCGGCAGAGGAGCGCGAACTCCTCGGCCGACAGGTGCGACACGCCCTGCAGCGCGCGCGTCACCGCGTCCAGGTCGATCAGCTGCTCCTCGAGCGGCTCGGCCGGGTCCTCGGCGCGGCGGCGGCTGAACTCGCCGGGCGACTTGAGGCGCACCACGCGGGTGAACCCCGGGGGCGGCGGGTCGCCCAGGGCGTCCTTCACCTCGCGCGAGAGCACCATCTGCCGCACCACGTCGGCCGGCGGCAGGTCGGGGTTCATCGCCTGCACGATGAAGCCGTCGGCGGCGCCGCCGCTCTCCAGGAAGTGCTCCAGCTCGCGCAGGGCCAGGCTCTTCCCGGAGTTGTTGGGCCCCACGAACACCGTCATGGGGCCCGGCGAAAAAGTAAGCCCGGGCTCGCCCTCGAGGGCCCCGAAGCGCAGCGTGACGGATTTCAGCATGTGTGGCGGAGCGTCTCCCAGCTCGTTGGCCTGGCCGCGGGCCCGCCGTGGCGCCGGCGTGCGATGGCAGCCCTGCTGATGGTGGCGGGGCTCGTCGCCCGGCGCAACCCGCCCGCGCGCACCACGCGGCGCCGCGGCCACCCCGCGGGACGGCCCGCGCGGGCGGCGGTTGCACCATTCCTGTGCCAGAAGCGCGCCATTTGTGTAACCAAAGTACAAACCCGCGCGGCGCCACGCCCTTGCCCCCGCGCCGCACCGCCGCGCACCTTGTGGGCCTCCCCGCCGTCCCTGCACGAAGGACCCGTTTCCGCAGCCCGGAGCCCGAACGCATGCGCCGTCCCTCCCCCGCCCTGCTCTCGCTGGCCGCCCTGCTGGCCGCCGCCCCGGCCGCCCGCACGCAGGAGATCCCCGACAGTGTGCGGGTGCGCTCGCAGCCCGTGGCCGGCAACGTGTACGTGCTGATGGGCCGCGGCGGCAACATCGGGATGCTGGCCGGCGACGACGGCGTGATCCTGGTGGATGACGAGTTCGCGCCGCTCACCGAGCGCATCCGCGCCGCCGTGCGCGCGGTGAGCCCGCGCCCGATCCGCTTCCTGCTCAACACGCACTGGCATGGCGACCACACCGGCGGCAACGAGAACTTCGGCCGCGCGGGGGTGCTGATCATGGCGCACGACAACGTGCGCATCCGCATGAGCGCCGAGCAGTTCGTGGGGCGGATGAACGACCGCGTGCCGCCCTCGCCGCCGGGCGCGCTCCCGGTGGTCACCTTCGGCGAAGACGTGACCTTTCACCTGGACGGCGAAGAGGTGCACGCCTTTCACGTCCCTCGGGCGCACACCGACGGCGACGTGGTGGTGCACTTCCGCCGCGCCAACGTGATCCACGCCGGCGACACCTATTTCAACGGGTCCTATCCGTTCATCGATACCAACAACGGCGGTACCATCGAGGGGATGATCGGCGCAACCGACCGGATCCTGGCGCTGGCCAACGAACGGACGCGGATCATCCCCGGCCACGGCGACGTGTCGGGCGTGGCCGAGCTGCGGGCGTATCGGGAGATGCTGGTGACCGTGCGCGACCGCATCGCCGCCGCCATCCGCGCCGGAAAGACGGCGCAGCAGCTGGTGGCCGAGCACCCGCTGGCCGACCTGGACCCGCGCTGGGGCGGCGGCTTCATGAAGGCCGACGCGGTGCTGGAGATCGTGTACGCGAGCATGGCGAAGGGGCGGTAGATCCTGGCACCTGTCCTCACATCCCCGATCCTGATCCTCATCCCCAGACGCTGACCGATGCCCATCTCCCTGGCCGCGCTGAGCCGGCAATCCGAGGTGTACGTGGGCGGGATGGCGGGGCAGAAGCCGCTGATCCCCGTGGGCTCGCGCGAGCTGGAGCAGGCCGCGCGGCGCCGGATGACGCCCGAGGCGTTCGCGTACGTGGCCGGCGGCGCGGGCGCCGAATCCACCGTGCGCGCCAACCGCGAGGCGTTCGAGCGGCGCCGCATCGTCCCCCGCATGCTGCGCGACGTGGGCGCGCGCGACATCGGCGTGGAGCTGTTCGGCCGCACCCTTCCCGCGCCGCTGCTGGTGGCGCCCGTGGGCGTGCTGGAGCTGGCGCATCCGCAGGCCGACGTGGCCGTGGCGCAGGCCGCGAGCCAGGCCGGCGTGCCGATGGTGTTCAGCAGCCAGGCCTCGTTCCCCATGGAGGCGTGCGCGCGCGAGATGGGCGGGTCGCCACGCTGGTTCCAGCTCTACTGGAGCAAGAACGACGCGGTGGTGGAGAGCTTCGTGCGCCGCGCCGAGGCGTGCGGGTGCGAGGCGATCGTGGTGACGCTCGACACCACGCTGCTGGGGTGGCGCACGCGCGACCTGGACCTGGCGTACCTCCCCTTCCTGCGCGGCAAGGGGATCGCGCAGTACGTGAGCGACCCCGTGTTCATGGAGAGCCTGAAGGAGCCTGTTCCGCCCGCCGCGCCTCCGCCCGCGCGCAAGGTGAACCTCACCTCGCTGGCCGCCTTCGCGGCGCTGGTGCGCGCGCACCCGGGGAGCTTCGTGAAGAACCTGCGCAGCGGGGTGCCGCTGGCGGCCGTGCAGCAGTTCATCGCCACCTACTCGCGCCCGTCGCTCACCTGGGACGACCTCCCGTTCCTGCGCGAGAGGACGAAGCTGCCGATCGTGCTCAAGGGCATCCTGCATCCGGATGATGCGAAGCGCGCGCTGGACCTTGGCATGGACGGGATCATCGTGAGCAACCACGGCGGCCGGCAGGTGGACGGATCCATCGCCACGCTCGACGCCCTCCCCGCCGTCGTCGCCGCGGTGGAGGGGCGCGTGCCGGTGCTGATGGACAGCGGCATCCGCGGCGGCGCGGACGTGTTCAAGGCGCTGGCGCTGGGCGCGCGCGCCGTGCTCGTGGGCCGGCCGTACGTGTACGCGCTGGCGCTGGCCGGGCGCGCGGGCGTGCACGAGCTGCTCCGCAACCTGATCGCCGAATTCGAGCTGACGATGGGGCTGGCCGGCTGCGCGTCGGTGGCGGAGATCGGGCCGGAGAGCCTGGAGTAACGCGGAGACTCTGGATCGACAGGTGGGAAGGGGTGGTGCAAATCGCCGGCAGAAACCGCACGGAGGAGAATGAGGCAGGAACCCCGATCTGACGCGGTGTCACTCTTCGTTCAAAAAATCCCCCTGAGCATGTGAGTGATTTGCGTCCGACACAGACGATCGCCGGGGCTCACGGATCATCAGGCGAGGATCATCGCCGACCGCTCCTGACAGGGCGATCAGCTTATCATCATAGGTTTCGAAGACAGGAACGCCGGCGTACACCGCTGACGCGACATGCACCGCGTCCTTGGGACGAATGTTGTGTTCCCAGAAGTATCCCTGTGCATTCTCCGCCACCGCCCGATCCACGTTGACGAGCACGATGCCAGGGTTCAGGAAGAAACGCCGTATCTTCGTTCGCACCGATTGCGGCAGCGGCTTCCCCCCTTTGGGGTAAAGCACCTCGGTGATCGTGAAGGCGGAGGTGACGATCTCGAGTTCGCGCATCGTCGCGGCGCGAAGAATCGGCTAGCACACTTCCACCCGACCCGGTTCGTTCCCCAGCACCGCGAGAAAGCAGGCCGTATCCCAATAGCGCCGGTCAGTCGCCATTCGAAAGGATTCCGATGATCTCGTCTATGCTCGGGATTTCGGAATCGGAAGGGAACGGCTCGATCCGACTCATCCGCAGGCTGGTGACCTCACCACTCGCACGAGTGGTGAAGGTGCCGTAAACAGTGACACGGGTTCGAAAGTGTTTATGTACGCTGGGAAGCAGGTGCGGAGGGAAATAGCAGCGCACGGGTTCGCCGGATAGCATCGTGTAGACCGTGCAGTAGTAAGGTTCTTCGTGGGTGGACAGAGAATCGATCCGCCCCTCGATGCTGCCGATCGCGCGGTATCTCCCCTCCAGAGTTTCGCGAACGGCTTTCCGCATCGTGGGAACGATCTCCACGGAGTCGCCGTTGACCCCCACCCGGAAAGCCTGGATGCCGTTGGTGTGAAGGAGCGAGGTCAGCTCGTACGTTCTGCGCATCGCGTATTCGCTGAAGTATTCGGGACGCTCGCCCGTCTCGATAACCTGACGGATGCCGCGCTTGAAGCGGTCGACAACGAGAGCGGGGGCCCACACCGGCGTTTTCTCGCCTTTGGGTTCCGCGTAGATCTCGAAAACCGCGCTTCCCGCCCGCAGATCCTTGATGACCCAGTCAAGGCTGCCATCCTCCATCCCCGTGCTCCGCGCGTCAACGTCTTTCAGGATCGACAGGACGCGCGCGGTGGCATCCAGCAGGTCCGGCACCGTGATCCGGCGCCCGTCGAACTGGAATGGAAGGATACGATCAGGGAAGGTTTCGTTGCTCGCCAAGGGGCTCCGCTCAGGGTGATTGGCGGCAGAATACTGGGCCGCGCGAGGACAAAAGTAAAGGAAGACAACATCACCGTGCACCCGGAGCAATCACGCGATCGCTCCGGGTGCAAAGGACGTCGACAGGCTGTCAGTCCCCCAGGCCGCGGTGGAAGTTGTCGCTCACCTGGCGCAGGAGGCGGTCCACCGGGTCCTTGGCGCGGGGGAAGAAGACGTCGTCGCTGAGCGAGTTGAGCGCGCTGCGCACGTCGGCGAACCGGTCGGCCGCGGTCAGGAACACGTCGCCCAGGCCGTGGCGCAGCGCGATCTCGCTGGCGGCGGCGCCGCGGAAGCCGCTCGCGCCCATCGCGTCGTAGTACGAGATGGGCGGCGCGGCGCGGCGCCGTACCCGGTGCGTGATGTGGTCGGGGAAGAGCCCCGCCAGCCAGAGCGCGTAGTTGCCCAGGTGCACGCGCAGGAGGAATTCGCGCTCGCCGCGCGCCCGCTCGATGGCGCCCAGGATGTCGGCCAGGTAGGCGAACGGCTCGCCCTCGCCGCCGTCCACGCGGCCGGCGCGGCCCGCCATCCCGAAGTCGAGCAGCACGGCGGCGGTGTAGTCGGCCAGCTGCCGGTCGTGCAGATCGCGCTGCAGCAGCGCGTGCCGCACCAGCAGGTAGAACACCAGCGGCACCGGCGCGCCGCTCAGCCCGTCGCGCCGCATCAGGGCGTGCAGCACGCGCACGTCGTCCATCAGCGCATCCAGCCCCTGTTCACGGAGCAGCTCCTCGCCGCGTGGCCCGGCCACCGACAGGAGCAGCTCCGCCTCGCGTCTGCCAAAGCTTGCCCGTACGTTCGCCTTGATCATCGCGCCAACCTCCGAAGGTGGGAACGGTGTGTCTCTGCTGGTTCGTACTCGTGCCCGGCGCCAGAAGTTTCCCGAGCCCGGCCCGCGGCCGCTACGTCACGTGTTTGCAGGGAGAATGCCGGTGCGGCGCCAAGTGCCGTCCGCCGAGCCCGAGGAAGCGCCATCGAGCGCACGCCCTCTCCCAGCGGAACCACGCTTGCATCGGCCTGGAAAGAAGGTGAACGGAAGGGACAACACGCCAGGGGATGATTGGATGAAGCTGCCGTTGCCCAGCTCGTGGCACCCGCACCTGGGGCCGCAGACGCAGGAGCCGTACTTCGCCGCGCTGCGCGACTTCGTGGACCGGGAGCGGCGCGAGCACACGGTGTATCCACCCGAGAACGAGGTGTTCTCGGCGCTGGAGCTTACGCCGTACAACGCGGTGAAGGTGATGATCCTGGGGCAGGACCCCTATCACGGCCCGGGGCAGGCGCACGGGCTGGCCTTCTCCGTTCGCCCGGGCGTGACCCCGCCGCCCTCGCTGCGCAACATCTTCAAGGAGCTGAAGAGCGAGCGGGGGTGCCCCATCCCCAAGCATGGTTACCTGGTGCCGTGGGCAAAGCAAGGAGTTCTGTTGCTGAACGCCGTGCTCACCGTGCGCGACGGCCAGCCCAACTCGCACAAGGGCAAGGGGTGGGAGACCTTCACCGACGCCGCCATCCGCGCCGTGAACGAGCGGGAGCAGCGCGTGGTGTTCATCCTGTGGGGCGGCTACGCGGCCAGGAAGGAGGCGCTGATCGACGCCACGCGCCACACCGTGCTGAAGGCGGCGCACCCCTCTCCGCTCTCGGCGAAGAGGGGATTCTTTGGCAGCAAGCCGTTCAGCACGGCCAACGCGGCGCTACAGGAGAGCGGTCAGGCGCCGGTCGACTGGTGCCTTGGGGACCTGTAGGGCGACCGGCGCGATGCGGAGCGCGGGGATGCGCGCCGGCTCGGGCTCGGCGTGGCGGAAGGGCTCGGCGGGTGCGCTGCGCTGGCCGTACCAGATGCGCGCGCGGCGGTTCACGGGAAGCGGCGGCTGCATGGGGACCTCGTGGGTGGTGCGGGGGTGTGGCGCCGCGAGTCATCTCCGCGGCTACCACTCCAGCCGCGCAACCCACGCGCCACCGCGCGGACGCCGGGTCCGCATTTGCAATTTCGTTGCGCAATCCTGTTTTATGCAACCCTGTCGTGCGTGATCCCATCGTCCACCCGGCGAAAAAGCGGCAACACTGGTACAGGCGAGGCAAACATTTCCTGTCGATATCGTCCACGGGTGCAATCCAAGCACAGGCATTGACCTCCCCGACTTCGGGGGAGGAATGCGGCTGAGAACCTTCTGTCATCCCGAGCTGTTTCACGGCGCCGGCGCGGCCACCAGGAATGAACGTGGTCACACGAAATCCCGGCCGGTTGAGCCGCGCGCGGTTTGCGAGGCTTCTCGTTGTTGTTGCTGCGGCTTCAGCCTCCGGTGCGCGGGTCCCGTCATGCCCGCGGCGCGAACCCCGAGCCGCGTCCGCGGCTCCGCAACTTCCTCCACACCAACGTCGTCATTCTCCCCACGCGGTTGTCAGAACGCCGAACAGTCGTCCGTTAGATCTGTGAAGGGCCGCGGGTCGCGGGAGAGACACGCGGAGGCAGGAACACCGGCTGGTTCAGTGCGCTAGAGGCTGGTGGGGAGTGACTGCAGGCGCTCCCGCTTCTCCCGGGTGACGGAACGATCCGGCACCCATCCGTGAACCCAGCGGGCCGTTGCGTGCGGCCCCGGCGTCTCACACCGCCACACCGGAGGAGCACATGTTCAAGGTCGTCGCAGAACCCAGGAAGCGCCGGGTCTGGTCGTCACGCACCGTTGCCGCGTCGGTGGGGGTGCACCTGCTGCTGGTTGCCGGGATCGCCACCGCCGCCGAGACGCGGAAGCCGCCGGTCGAGGTGACGGAGTTCGACATCGGCGCGGTGCCGCCCGAGCAGCCCAAGCCGGTGCGCGTGGTAGCGCCGCCGCCCGTGGACCAGCCCAGGCCCGAGCCGGTCACGGTGAAGGGGCAGACGGTGCAGATCCCCGCGCCCGAGAAGGTCCCCGACACGCTCCCGCCGCCGGACCCCAACGCCACGCGGATCACGCCGGACATGGTGACCGGGGTGGGCAAGGTGGGGAACGCGTTCGGAACGCCCGATCCCAACCCGGCCCCGCCGCCCGCGACTCCGCCGGGCGATGGTGGCGAGAACCTTCCTCGCTGGGACGGAGTGGCCACGCCGGACATGGTGGACGTGCAGCCCGAGCTGGCCAACCGCAGCCAGGCGCAGATGGCCCTGCAGCGCGCCTACCCGCCGCAGCTGCGTGACGTGGGCGTGGTGGGCCACACCACGGTGCAGCTGGTGATCGACGCCGAAGGAAAGGTGATGCCGGGGAGCGTGCAGGTGCAGGAATCGTCGCACGAGGCGTTCAACGCCGCCGCGGTGCGCGCGGTGGAACGGTTCCGCTTCCGGCCGGCCAGGCTGCACGGCCGCACGGTGCCGGTGCTGGTCACCCTCCCCATCTCGTGGGAGCTGGAGAACTGACGCGGCAGGAACCGCGCACGGACGGCGAAAGGGCCCGGCGATGCGCCGGGCCCTTTCGCGTTTCAGCTCACCTCCCGGCCAGCCGCGGCTCAACGTCAGCCTGACGGATCCCGTACTTTCGTACTCCCTACCTCCGCACCCCGTACCTCCGCACCTTCCTTCCGCCGGCTGTCCACCACGGTCCTGGCCAGCGTGGCGCCCAGGATCAGCGCGCCGCCGGCCAGCGGCCACACGCCGGGGCGCTCGCCGTGCACCAGCCACGCCCAGAACGGGTTCACCGCGGGCTCCAGCAGCAGCAGCGAGCTGGCCTCCACCGCGGGCACGTGGCGAATCCCCGTGGCCAGCAGCAGGTACGCCGCGCCGATCTGGAACACGCCCAGGTACCCTACCACCGCCCAGTCCACCGGCGCGGGATGGATCGGGAGCGCCATGGGGAGGCAGGCCAGGAAGGCGATGGCGTTCCCCGCCACCACGGTGGGGATGGTGTTGCCGTCGCCGCCCGGGCGGCTTCCCAGCCAGCGCAGGCCCATGATGGCGAGCGCGTAGAACACCCCGCTCACCGCCGACAGGATGTCACCCGTGCGCGGGTCGGGCGCGGTGGCCGCGGCGGGCGGGCGCTCGATGAAGAAGAGCAGCATCCCCACGGCCACCACCGCCATGAACCCCAGGTCGCGCGCGCGGATCTTCTCGCGCAGCAGCAGCGGCGACAGGAGGAGCACGTACAGCGGCGCCGCGGCCTGCAGGAAGATGGCGTTGGCCGAGGTGGTCAGCTTGTTGGCCCCCACGAACAGGACCATCGTGGCCGCGTAGGCGGCGCCCACCGGGATGGCGTGCCACGTCCACCCGCGGCGGGCGTCGCGCATCACCACGAACACGGTGAGCGCCGCCACGCCCGAACGGAAGCACGCCACCTGCCAGCTGGTGAGCGTGGTGGCCTTGATCGCCGCGCCGCCGGTGGAGAACAGCAGCGCCGCGCCAAGGATCTGCAACCTGTGCCGGACTTGCGCCACGAACCGGGCCGTTCCGCGGGAGATGGGTGGATTCTCGGGCGCATGAGGATGCCCGCGCGTTCCCTCCACGGCAACCCCGGCACGCATGCTGCACCGTCCACCCGCTCCATTCAGGATTTGACAAACCTGATGCACCCAGAGGAGCATATGTCACAGGATGCCACGCCCCACGGGGCCGAGCCCGTGCCGGCCGACAAGAAGCTGAACGACCTGTACAAGCTGGTGGACGGGATCTCGGTGGCCATGTTCACCACGCGGCGGCTGGACGGCCGGCTGGTGTCGCGCCCCATGCAGACGCAGGAGCGCGACGCCATCGCCGACTTCTGGTTCGTGACCGACGGCGACAGCGACAAGCTCGACGAGCTGCAGCACGACCCGCACGTGAACCTTTCGTACTACCGCGACCGCACCCGCGAATGGGTGTCGGTGAGCGGCATCGCGCGCATCTCGCACGACCGCGAGCAGATCCGCCGCCTGTACAAGCCCGACTGGCGCGCCTGGTTCGGCGACGAAGGCGGCGAGCGCGACGGCGGCCCCGGCGACCCGCGCCTCACGCTGGTGCTGGTGGATGCCGACAGCGTGATTTACATGAAGAGCGACACCCCCACCCCGGTGGTGCTCTTCGAGATGGTGAAGGGGATGATCACCGGGCAGCAGCCCGACGTGGGCTCGGTGCGCGAGGTGAGCGGAAGCGAGCTGCACGGCGGCCGCTGACGCGCCAAACGGCTGAACGGGTGAGGTCCGCGCGCACCGCGGGCCTCACCCGTTCGTGTTTTCGCCCGGATCGAGCTTCAAATCCCCAGGATGCGCCGCACCGCGGCCAGCAGCTCCAGGGGGGTGCAGGGCTTGGCGACGTACTCGGCCACGCCCTCGGCCATCAGCAAGGCGCGCTCGGCGGGCGCGGGCACGGTGCTCAGCACCAGCAGCGGCACCCGCGCGATGACGGGCTCGCCGCGAAAGTTGCGGACCGTGCGCAGGGCCTCCGCGCGCGGTGGCGTGACCGACAGCACCACCAGGTCGGGCGCCTGGCCGCGCGCGCTCACCAGCCCGCGCTCCGGGCACGCCGCGACCGCCACGGAGAACCCGCCGTGGCGCAGGATGGTTGCATAGATGGTGCGGCTGTCGTCGTTCGGATCTACGACAAGCACCAGCGGCGTGGACAAGAGTGGGGCGGATACAGGGCGGGGATGATGGGGATTGCGTTGAAGATGTGAACGGAGGCGGCGAGAAACAAGAGTTTTGAGCCAGCCTCCCGGATCTGTCCTTCGATCGAACCATCCAACGACATCCAGCCTACCCACCACACTGGCGCAGACGTGCAGCCTCGCGCAGTTTGCGAGGCTTCCTGTCGTCGTAGCCGTGGCTTCAGCCGCCCCTCACCGATTCCTGCGGCCGCCGACGATGGACTCGTCAACCACCCAGGTCGATCTCAGCCTCCCACGACGAAAACGCCGGCGCCCCTTCGCGGGACGCCGGCGTCTGTTTCATCCAGCCAACCCGCGTTCAGCTCACAGGCCGAGGACGCTGGCGCCCTGCTCGAAGATGATGTCCACCGGGATGCCGCGGGTGGAGAGGCGGCCCAGGTCGCCCTGCAGCTCGGGGCGGATCACGCCGTAGCCGCTCATGAAGGTGCCCACGCCCGCGTAGTCGCCGGTGCCCTGCAGGCGCAGGATCTTCCCCGCCAGCATGTCCACGGCCTGCTGCATCCGCTCGAAGTTCACGCGGTAATGCCCCGTGGCCGCGTCGCGGCTGAAGGCGCCCTGCTCGGCGAAGAAGTTGAAGGTGGCCATGTTCGCCCGCCCGTGCGCGTCGCTGGCGCCGAAGCGCACCGAGCGGAAGAGGCCGGCCAGGAAGGTGACGTAGTTGTTGCGCACGTCTTCCTGCCCCAGCACGCCCTGGCGGTTCAGCTGCGTGACCATGTACAGCCCCAGCACGTCGGCCTTCTCCTCCTCGAGGCCACCGTAGCGCTCCTTCAGCGCCTCGCGCACGGTGCCGGTGCCGTTCACCACGTTCTTGATCCCCAGCCCGTGCGCCACCTCGTGGAACATGGTGTTCTCGAAGAAGGCGTCGAAGGTGATGTGCTGCATCTGGTCGGGCGCGATCAGCTCGCGGGCGATGGGCACCAGGATGGCGTCGAACTTGGCGCGCATCGCGTTCTTCAGCTGCAGGCGGCGGGTGCCCTTCTGCAGCTGCACCTGCTCGTCGTTGGGCAGGTTGATGGCGATGGTCTTGGCGCCCGAGTTGGCCTGCCCCGCGTAGTACACCGCGTCGTAGGCGTTCAGGTCGCTGTTGCTTCCGGGCGTCTCGCGCTTGAACTGCTCTTCCACCGGCAGGCCGCGCTGCAGCCCGGGGAGCATGGACACGTAGCGCGCCAGCCGCTGGCTCCACTCCCGGTCCTTCACCAGCACGTAGCTCTCGTTGGCGGCCTTGTAGCCGTACAGCGCGTCCTCGTACGTCTCGATGGGGCCGATCACGATGTCGAGCGTGTTGTTCTTCATGTCCATCCACGCCAGGTCGCTCGGCTGGTAGTCGTCGTTCAGCAGGGCGTCGGCGCGCAGCGTCAGGTAGCGCTTGAGGCCGGGGTCGTCGGCCAGCGCCGCGGCCTGGCGCAGCTTTTCGGCGGCGCGCTGGTTGTGCTCGCGGTAGGCCGCGTGGAAGGGCACCGCGTACAGGCGGCCACTCGCGTCGCGCCGCACCAGCGTGTACAGGCTCTTCAGGCTGTCGGCGCGCGGGCCGCCCGCCGCCACGGCCGCGTCGAACTCGGCCTTGGTCATCCCCTGCGGGTAGTAGTTGGCGCCCTCGGGCTTGGCGCCGATCCCGCCCACGAACGAATGGTCGCCGTCCAGCCGGTCCCACGGCCCGTAGTTGATCTCGGCGAAGCGCCGTGCCTGGGGATCGGTGATGCGCGCCATCAGCGCGTCGTGGTCGCCGTACGACTGTTGCCAGAAGATGGGGTCCATCTCCCTGGCCGCGTCGATCAGCAGCGGGATCATCCGCCGCTCGTTGGCCGAAAGCTGCGCCAGGTTGGTGGTGAGGCGGACGGTGGTGTACCGCGCCAGCCGCTGGCCGACGTCGGTCTGCGCGGTGGCGGCGCCGGAGCCGGCCGCGGGCGCGGGCGCGGGCGTCCGCGCCGGCTGGGGCGCACACGCCGCGAGCGATGCGGCCAGCGCCGCGGTGGCGCGGGTGAACGTGCGGGAAGTCATTCGCATCTCCTTGGTGATGCCCATTGGGTCGATCTCGACTGATTCTGTGCGGCGCGGACGATACACGGCGCCGTGGAGCACGCGCAAGCCGGTGTACCACGCGCGGCCGGGGTGAGGTCCGCATCGTTGGTGCCGCGGAGGGCGGTGCGGGGGTGCGGGGGTGCGGGGGTGCGGGGGTGCGGGGGTACGGGGGTACGGGGGTACGGGGGTACGGGGGTACGGGGGTACGGGGGTACGGGGGTACGGGGGTACGGGGGTACGGGTGTGCGGGGGTGCGGGGTGCGGGGTGCGGGGTGCGGGGTGCGATCGGTATGGGGGGATGGATGAGGGGCGAAACATCGGAAGATCCAGCTACGTTCTGATGCGTGGCCGCGGCACGAGATCATTCGCGCGGCGGCTGGGGGGTGCTATCATGCATCCGCGCGCGGCGAGCGCTGCCCGCGCCGGATATCTTCTGCGATACGAACCGGGGTCGAACGATGATCCGCTCCATCGTGCGCCGCCAGCTGGACGCGGCCGAGCGCCGCCTGGGCGCCAGCATGGACTATATGAGGCACGTGGCCGACCGGGACCTGGGGCTCTTTCTCAAGCTCTCGATGCTGCAGCCGGCCACCTGGCACCGCAAACGGCTCCCCGCCGAGGCCTTTCACGCCGCGCGGCTCGCCACCACGCTGCACGCCGACTGCGGCGAGTGCGTGCGGATCGAGGCCACGGCGGCGCGCCAGGCCGGCGTCCCCGCGTCGCTCGTCCACGCGGTGCTGGACGGCCGCCCGGACGATCTCTCCGCCCCCGTGGCCGACGCCGTGGCATTCGCCCAGGCCGTGGCGCGCGGCGACGATCCCGACGACGAGCTGCGGGCACGGCTGGCCGAGGCGTTCGGCGAGGCGGGCGTGGTGGAGCTCGCGGCGGCCGTGGCGACCGCGCAGTTCTATCCCACGCTCAAGCGCGGCCTGGGTTACTCCCGCAGCTGTTCGCTGGTGCAGGTGACGGCCTGAGGGTCTTCGTTCGTGACAGATGGGCGGGCGCCGGTGCGTTCCAGCGGTGTCCGCCGGGATGGTCTCGAACGACACGCGCGGAGCGACCGATGAATCGAGCCACGATGGGGCGGGGGGAGCCCGGCTGGGGGCGATTGATCCTGGCGGGGCTGGCGGCCGGCGCGGTGGTGAACGCGTGCGAGTGGGCCGCGCATCACTGGTGGCTTCAGCCGGCGTGGATGCGCGCCTTCAATGCGCTGGGGAAAACGCCCACGGGATGGAGCACCTTCATCCCCGCCAACTTCTGGCTCGGCGTGCTGGCGATGCTGGGGTACCGCTGGGCCACGCGCCTCTACGGCCCCGGGATGAAGACGGGGCTGCGCACGGCGGCGGCGGTGTGGATGATCTTCTGGGTGATCCCCATGCTCGCGCTGCAGCCGATGAAGCTCTTCCCCGACGCGCTGATCGCCTGGACCATCATCGTCGGCGCCGCCGATGCCACGGCCGGCACGCTCCTGGGCGCGTGGCTGTACGACCGCGCGCGCTGGCACTCGCCCGGGATCGACCACCGGCCGTATCCCGCCCGCCACCGAACCGCCGCCTGACGGGGAGCGAACCGCGGCGAGCGGATCGTGGCCGCTTCCCCGCATCCGGGCGCGTTGCGGACGCGGCGGACCGGGATTTGATGCAGATCGGCTGGCGACGGCCCGCCGTGATGGCGGGTGACTCTCTGTGCGGCGGGATGCCCCGCCCGGCGCGGCATCCCCGCTTCGCCACATTCCCTGAACCACCCGCGTGGACGCCGATGGGAGAATCTCCCCTGCTTCGCCTTGGAGTGATGCTGCTGCTGATCCTGGCCGTGCTCGGGGTCGGCACCGAGCTGCTGATGCGGCAGCTGGACCAGCCCAGCCGGCGCCAGCGCGACATAGCCGCGCTCGCCGCCGCCAAGCCCAGGGGCCACCACAAGCGCGACAGCGCCGGCGTGGCCCCCGCCGCCGCGCTGGCCGACACCACGGCGCCGTGCCGGGTGGTCACACAGGGGATCGAGCTTCCCCGCAACCTGCACGAGTCGAGCGGCGTGGCGCAGAGCCGGCGCAACCCCGGGCTGCTGTGGACGCACGACGACAGCGGCCAGCCGGTCGTATTCGGCATCGATTCGGCGGGCGTCGAGCGGGCGCGGGTGCGGGTCACCGGCGCCACCAACCTGAACTGGGAAGACATCGCCCTGGCGCCGTGCCCCGGCGGCAACTGCCTGTACGTGGGCGACATCGGCGACAACCAGGCCCGCCGCGCGAGCATCACCGTGTACCGCGTGCCCGAGCCGGCCGCCACGGATTCGTCCACCCCCGCGGCCCAGGCGTTCGGCGCCACCTATCCCGACGGCCCGCAGGACGCCGAGGCCATGTTCGTGCTCCCCGACGGCGCGGTGTACGTGGCCACCAAGGGCGAGACGGGCCCGGCCGGCCTGTACCGCTTCCCGCAGCCGCTGCGCCCCGGCGCCACCGTGGTGCTGGAGAAGGTGGCCGGCATCTCAAGCGCGGCGCTCCGGCGCCCCGAGCGCATCACCGGCGCCTCCGCCTCGCGCGACGGACGGTGGATCGCGCTGCGCACCATCCGGTCGGTGTCGCTCTACCGGGCGCCGGGCGACGCCGTCAACTCGCTCTCGAACCCGGTGGTGATGGACCTTTCGGCGCTGAACGAGGCGCAGGGCGAG
>DASSJS010000258.1:0-17533 GCA_035691085.1 Longimicrobium sp. | reverse complement strand
CTGCTTCACAAGGCCCCCGCGGTCGTAAGCGCCGGCGCGGCGGCGCGCGCCAGCGCGCTCACGATCCGCTCGCCGGCGTGCCCGTCCCACCCCTCGGGGCCGCGCCCCGCGTCACGCCGCCCGTCCGCCATCGCCTGGCGGAAGGATGCGTAGACGCCCTCCTCGGTCATCGGCCAGGGAACCAGCCGGTTGGTCCCCTCGCTCACCGTGACCGGCCGCTCGGTCTGCTCGCGCAGCGTCACGCAGGGAACGCCGAGCGCCGTGGTCTCTTCCTGCAGCCCGCCCGAGTCGGTGAGCACCACCGCGGCGCCGTCCACCAGCGCCACCATCTCACGGTACCCCAGCGGCTCCGTCGTCGTCAACGACGACAGGGCATCGTGCAGCCCGAACTCGTCGGCGCGGCGGCGGGTGCGCGGGTGCACGGGGAAGATGACGGGCATCTCCGCCGCCACCCGCGCCAGCGCGCCCAGCACGGCGGCGAGCGCCCCGGGGTCGTCCACGTTCGACGGCCGGTGCAGCGTGGCCACCGCATACCGCCCGCGCTCCAGGCCCAGCCGTTCCAGCACCCCGCTCTCGCGCGCCGCGGAAAGCTGGGAGAGGAGGCTGTCGATCATCACGTTGCCCACGAAGGCCACGCGGTCGCCGTCGATCCCTTCCGCGGCCAGGTTGGGGAGCGCGTCGCGGCTGGGCGTGAGCAGCAGGTCCGACAGGCGGTCGGTGAGCACCCGGTTCACCTCCTCGGGCATCCGCCAGTCACGGCTGCGCAGGCCGGCTTCCACGTGCGCCACCCGGCACCCGATCTCGGGGCGCAGCTTGGCGGCCACCAGCGCGCAGGCCAGCGTGCTGTTCACGTCGCCGACCACGACCACCCAGTCGGGGCGGACCTGGAGGAGGACGGGCTCGAACGCCTCCATCACCCGCGCCGTCTGCACGGCATGCGAGCCCGACCCGACTCCCAGGTGGAAGTCGGGCTCGGGAAGCCCCAGGTCGGCGAAGAAGGCGTCGGACATGGCGGCGTCGTAGTGCTGGCCGGTGTGGACCAGCACCGCGGCGTGGCCGCCCCGTTTGAGCGCAGCAAGGACCGGCGCGACCTTCATGAAGTTCGGCCGCGCCCCCGCAACCACCAGTACGTTCATCGGATCACTGCTCCAGCGGGCTCCCCGGCGTCATCCGGCCTGCACCAGGCGCAGCCGCGGCTGCGGCGCCGGGCGGCGTGAAAGCCCGATCACGTGGTGGTGAGGGTCGCGCATCACCCCGCGCGTGTCCACCACCAGCGGCGCCAGCTCGGCCACGCGGGCGTAGTCCACCCCGCTGTGGTCGGTAACCACCAGCGCCACGTCGGCGCCCTCCAGCACCGCGTCGGTGAGGGGAACGCTGTGCAGCGGAAGCCCCTGGATCGGCGTGTGGCCGTCGTCGTCGATCACCGGGACGAAGGCGTCGTGGTAGCTCACCTCGGCGCCGCGCTCCTGCAGCATGCGGATGATCTCCAGCGCCGGGCTCTCGCGCAGGTCGTCGATGTCCTTCTTGTAGGCCACGCCCAGCACCAGCACGCGGCTCCCCTTGAGCGGCTTGCGCACGTCGTTCAGGCAGTCGGCCACCTTCTGCACCACGAAGTGCGGCATCTCGCTGTTGATCTCGCTGGCCAGCTCGATCATCCGCGTGCGGAAGGCCAGCGTGCGCATCTTCCAGCTCAGGTAGTGCGGGTCCAGCGGGATGCAGTGCCCGCCCAGCCCGGGGCCGGGGGTGAACTTCATGAAGCCGAACGGCTTGGTGGCCGCGGCGTCGATCACCTCCCACACGTCAACGCCCAGCCGGTCGCACGCCTGGGCCAGCTCGTTGGCCAGGGCGATGTTGATCATCCGGAAGGTGTTCTCGTACACCTTGGTGAGCTCGGCGGCCTCGGCGCTGTGCACCGGCACCATCACCTCGAACACCCGCTCGTACAGCGCCATCCCCGCGTCGCGGCACGCCTCGGTGATCCCGCCCAGCACCTTGGGGGTGTTGCGCGTGTGCCACACCGCGTTCCCCGGGTCCACACGCTCGGGGCTGAAGCAGACGAAGAAGTCCTCGCCCACGCGCAGCCCCGTCTCGGCCAGCACGGGAAGGAGCACCTCGCGCGTGGTGCCGGGGTAGGTGGTGCTCTCCAGGATCACCAGCTGCCCCGGCCGCAGCCCGTGCATCACCGCCTGCGCGGCGCTGATCACGTAGCTCAGGTCGGGGTCCTTGGTCTTGTTGAGCGGGGTGGGCACGCAGATGGAGATGGCGTCGCACTCGGCCAGCCGCTTCAGGTCGGTGGTGGCCGAGATCAGCCCGCCTTCCACGAAGGAGGCCAGCACCTCGGTGGGCACGTCCTGGATGTGGCTGCGCCCGGCGTTGATGCCATCGGCCACGCGCTCGGAGATGTCGAAGCCCAGCACGCGAAAGCCGCTGCGGGCAACTTCCACCGCCAGCGGCAGCCCCACGTACCCCAGCCCCAGCACCCCCACCACCGCCTCGCCGCGCTCGATGCGCGCCAGCAGCTCGTCCAGCGCGCCCGGCGCGCGCTCGCCGTCGGCCAGCGTCACGGTGGGGCCCTGCTCACCTCTGCTCATCAGTGCATCCGTTCGTTGCGTGGCCGGCCCGCGGCAACCGGTTGCCGCGGGCCGGATTGTACAGCCATGAAAGGTAACGCAGCGGGGAATGCCCGCAACCCGCAAGCCGGGACTCGCCCGCCCGCTTCAGTCGGCGGCGGCGGGCGCGCCGGCCCCGCGCTCGCGCAGCGGCGCCACGCACTCGGGGACCAGCGCGCACAGCGCGATCAGCGTGTCGGAGGTGTCGCCCACGGCCACGGCGGCGCCCAGCCGGTCGAGCGAGGCGGTGAGCGTCCCCCGGTCGGGGTCCGACGCCTGCACCACCCGGATCTTGCGCATGGCGGTGGGGACCGTCTCCTCGTGGTCGCTCATCAGCTCTTCGTGCAGCTTTTCACCCGGGCGCAGGCCGGTGAACACGATCGGCACGTCCTTGTACGGCTCCAGGCCGGAGAGGCGCACCAGGTTCTCGGCCAGCTCCACGATGCGCACCGGCTCGCCCATGTCGAGCATGGAGATGCGCGCGGCGGCATCGGGGAGCGCGGCGGCCTGCAGCACCAGCTGCACCGCCTCGGGGATGGTCATGAAGTAGCGCGTGACCTCGGGGTGGGTCACCGTGAGCGGCTGCCCCGCGGCCATCTGCCGGCGGAAGAGCGGGATCACGCTCCCGTCGCTCCCCAGCACGTTGCCGAAGCGCACCGCGCGGAAATCGGTGCGGCTCTTCGCCAGCGACGGCCACCCCAGCACCACCTGCTCGGCCACCCGCTTGGTGGCGCCCATCACGCTGCTGGGGTGCACCGCCTTGTCGGTGCTGATCAGCACGAACTTCTCGGCCCCGAAGCGCGCCGCCATCTCGGCCACGCACAGCGTGCCCAGCACGTTGTTGCGCACCGCCTCCACCACGTTCTGCTCCATCAGCGGCACGTGCTTGTAGGCGGCCGCGTGGAACACGAAGTCGGGGCGGCACGCCGAGAAGACGCGCTCCATCCGCCCCTGGTCGGTCACGTCGGCCACCACCGGCTCGATGCGCAGCCCGGGGTGCGCGTGGGCCAGCTCCAGGTGCACGAAGTAGAGCGGGCTCTCGGCCTGGTCGAGCACCACCAGCCGCGAGGGGCCGCACCCGGCGATCTGGCGCGCCAGCTCGGAGCCGATCGACCCCGCGCCGCCGGTGACCAGCACCGTGCGCCCCTGCAGCTCGGCGCGGGGGCCGTCCAGCCCCAGCTCCACCGTCTCGCGCCCCAGCAGGTCCTCGATCTGCACGCTGCGCAGCTGCCCCAGCTGGGCGCGGCCGTCCAGCAGCTCGCGGATGGAGGGGACGATCTTGAACTCGATCCCCGTGTCCAGGCAGGCGTCCACCATCCGGCGCATCTGCTCGCGCGTGGCCGAGGGGATGGCGATCACCACCAGCTGCGCGCTCACCCGGGCGGCGGCCTCGGCCAGGGTGGCGGTGGTCCCCACCACCGGCACGCCGTGGATGTGCATCCCGGCCTTGTCGGGGTCGTCGTCCACCATCCCCACCGGGCTCATCCCGGCGGTGCCGTCACGCTGCAGCTCGCGCAGCAGCCGCTCCGAGGCCACGCCGGCGCCCACGATCAGCGTGCGCTTCCCCTGGCTGGAGCGCCACGGGGTGAGCCGCTCCTCGCGGAAGGCGCGCACCGCGAAGCGCAGCCCGCCGAACAGGAAGAGCGCGGTCACCGCGTCGAGCGCCAGCACCGAGCGCGGCATCCCGGTCAGGTTGCCGCTCATGAAAAGCGCGGCCAGCGACAGCATGGTGCTGAGCGCCACCGCCTTCACCAGCGCCACCAGGTCGCTCATCCCCGCGTGCCGCCACCACCCGCGGAACAGCCCGAACAGCCCGAACGACAGGAGCCGGATCACCAGCACCCACCTCACCGTGGCCCAGAACAGCCGCGCGTGGTCGGGCGGGAGGTGGAAGTCGAAGCGCAGCGCGAACGCGGCGAAGTACCCCACCGGGATCAGGAGGGCGTGCAGCAGGACGAGCAGGACCCGGCGGAAACGGAAGAGACCCGGAGGCAGCATCAAGCCCGTGGTGTGATGGGAAGGCCGCGGTGGCGCCGGAGGGGCGCGGCCGGGCCGTGGTCCTGCTGTCCAGACCGGCCGCGCGTTCACCCGCGGCGACCGGGAGACGCACGCGCGGGGGCGTGCGTCACATCCAAGGAGACCTGTCCACGCGCGGCAGGTTTCGCGCCACCCGCGGCCAGATTCCTGGGTTCACGCGCCGCCGCCCCGCGCAAACCGGCGCCTGCCGAGCGGTCCTGTCGATCCCCCACGCATACAACTGCGGCGAAAACCAGTTGCACGTGTGGGAATCCTGCTCCCGCACATTCAGCACGCCCTGGCGGGAACGGCGGGTTCCGGCTGCCGCCGGCACGGGGTGTCCAACCCGGCCTCCACCGGCTACATCCCGCAAAAATCGGGGCATGCCTGGTACAGGCGGGGCACGCGCGTCACATCGCCGTCAACCGCGGGCGCGGGCGAACTGGCGCGACCAGTACGAGATCACCCGGTCGGCGCCGGCGCGGCGGATGGCGGTGAGCGCTTCCTCGTGCGCGCGCGGCCCGTCGATCCACCCCAGGCGGGCGGCTGCCTCGATCATGGCGTATTCGCCGGAGACGTGGTAGGCGCAGACGGGGAAGCCGGTCTCGTCCTTCACCCGGCGGATCACGTCGAGGTAGGCCAGCGCGGGCTTCACCATCACCATGTCGGCGCCTTCCTCGATGTCGAGCCGCACCTCGCGCAGCGCCTCGTCCACGTTGGCGGGGTCCATCTGCGCCGTCCGCCGGTCGCCGAAGGCGGGCGCGCTCTCGGCCACGTCGCGGAAGGGGCCGTAGAAGGCGCTGGCGTACTTCGCCGCGTACGACAGGATCGCCGTCTGCGGAAGCCCCGCCTGGTCGAGCGCGGCGCGGATCGCGCCCACCCGCCCGTCCATCATGTCGCTGGGCGCCACCACGTCGGCCCCGGCCGCCGCGTGGCTCACCGCGATACGCGCCAGCAGCGGCACTGTCTCGTCGTTGTCCACGTCGCCGCCCACGATGATCCCGCAGTGGCCGTGGCTGGTGTACTCGCACAGGCACACGTCGGTGATCACCAGCAGCTCGGGGAGCTCGCGCTTCAGCAGCCGCACCGCCGTCTGCACGATCCCGTCGTCGCGCCAGGCGCCGCTTCCGCGCTCGTCCTTCTCATCGGGCACGCCGAAGAGGAGGATGCCGCCCAGGCCAAGGCGCAGCGCCTCCTCGGCGTCCTTCAGCAGCTCGTCGGGCGACGTCTGCTCCACGCCGGTCATGGAATCGATCGCCCGGCGCACACCCTGGCCGGGAACGGCGAAGAGCGGGAGGATCAGGTCGCCCGGCCGCACCTGGGTCTCGCGCACCAGCCCGCGCAGGGGCGCGGTGCGGCGCATCCGCCGGGGACGATAGCTCGGAAAACGGGACATCAGCATATCGGCACTGCCACGATCGGGTCAGGAAATCGCACGAGCCCGGTCCAGCGGGCTCAGAAGGTCCACGCCAGCGAGGTGCCGAGCGACTGCTCGCGCCAGCCGCCGCCGTCATCCAGCACCCACGCGCCGCGCAGCTCGGCGCGGGGGAGCAGGCGCAGCGCCGCCTCGACGCTTCCCCCCCGGCTGCGGCCGGCGCGGCCGGGGGTGAACAGGTTGCCGCCGCCGTTGTAGCGCCCCCCGTTCAGGCTGCGGTCCGAGCGGTCGCGGATCCATCCCCGGGCGTCGACCCGAAGGCGTGCGTCCCACAGGTCCGCCTGTGCGTACGCGGCGTACTCCGAGCCCTCGCCGCCCAGCGGGTGCCCCAGCGGGCGGCCGCGCACGGCCCAGTTGCCGGGGAAGGTGAAGTTCAGGTACCAGGGCCCGTGGCCGCAGCACCAGTGCTTGAAGTAGGTGTACTCCGTCCCCACGCCCACCTGCGGCGCCGAGGGGAGCGCGGGGAGAAAGAGCCCGATCACCCGCCCCGGCGTCTCGTCGAACGCCCCGGCGGCGTCATCGGCGCCCCACTCCACGTACGCGGTCGCGGGGAGCACCCGGTCCGTCGGCAAGCGATACCGCGCGTCGAGCGACACCACCTGGTTCTCGAAGTTGCTGCGGATCACCCCCGCCAGCATGGAGGCCAGGTTCTTCACCGTGATGGGGTCGCCCTCGCCGCCGAACATCGAGCCGCGGTTGGCGCCCAGCGTCAGCCGCGGATGCGGCTGCACCGCCACGCGCATCCCCCACAGGTTGGGGTTGGTGGGATGGCGCGCGGGGTCGTTCACCGGCCCGGCGAAGGTGTGCAGCGTCACCGGCCCGATCTTCCTGAACACCCACGGGAGATGGAAGGGCCGCGTGCTCTGCAGCTCGACGCGCGGCATCGCGTCGGGCGTGGAATAGACGATCCCGCCGGTGCGCCCCCATCCGTACCCCACCTGCGCGCGGCCCACGCCGAGCTGGAAGGCGCCGAAGCCCACCGCCGCGTCCCACCGCCGCAGCACCGCCTCGCCGCCGCGGTACGCGCCTTCCGCGCTCACGCTGGCCCACGAGGTCGCGATCCCCGTCTCCAGCGTGGCGCGCGGGTCCGAAACGTCGCCCAGCGCGCGCGGGTCCTGGCGCGAAGACAGGTAGCCGATGGCGGGCGCGAGGCGCCCGGCCCACCGATCGTACCCCCCAGCCGCGTGCGCGCCCAGCACCGTCACGCCGCCGGACGTGCGTGCGCCGACAGACGTGTATTCCGGGAACTCCTCGCGGAAGCGCGCCTGCCATCCCGCCGCCAGGCGGCGGACGGCGGGATGGCCCCCGTTCGCCTCGTCGTCCCGCGCGCGGGCCATCTGCGCCGCCTCGTCGAGCGCGCGGGCCACCTGGGCCCGCGGCACGGCGCGCTGCGCGGGGAAGAAGCGGGTGAGCCCCATCGCCTCGGCGCGCCGCGCGGCCTGCACCGCCCAGTGCTCGAACGGCAGCAGCGGCGAGGCGCGGAACTCCGGCCGCGCCGGCACGCAGTCAACCATGCAGGCCGCGAAGCCGGTGTCGGCGGTGACCTGCACGCGCGTGACGGCGGCGGAATCCACCTTCACGATCGTGGTGTCCTGCGCGGCGGCGAGGGATGGCGGCAGCGCCAGCATCATCCCCGCGACGATCCATCCCCGGCGTGCGCCCGTCATCCCGCGTCTCCGTTGTAGAGCCCGCGGATGGCCCGCAGCAGCCCGTCGATGGTCGCCTCCGAAGCCTCCACGTCCACCTTCATCCCCAGCTCGCGCAGCGCCTGCGACGTGACGGGGCCGATGGAGGCCACCCTCGCCCCTCCGACGTCCGTCCCCACCAGCTCCGCGAAGTTGCGCGCGGTGGAGCCGGCGGTGAAGGTGAGCAGGTCGATCTCGCCGCTTGCGATCCGCTCCCGCACTTCATCGGCGCCGGCGCCGTCGCGCACGGTGCGATAGGCGATCACCTCGGTCACCGCTGCGCCGTGCTCGCGCAGCCCGCTGGCCAGCACGCGGCGCGTGTCGCGGGCGGCGGGGATCAGCACGCGCTTTCCCTCGATCCCGGTGGAGGCCAACGCCTCCACCGCGCTCTCGGCCATGAACTCGGGGGGCACCAGGTCGGCGCGGATGCCATGCTTCTCCAGCTCGGCCGCCGTGGCCGGCCCGACGGCGCAGACGCGGGCATGGCCCAGCGCCCGCGCGTCGCGCCCCGTCTCGCCGATGGCGGCGAAGAGGCGCTCCACCGCGTTGGCGCTGGCCACCACCACCCAGTCGAACGAGTCCAGGCGCTCCACGGCGTTGCGCAACGGCTGGGGATCTTCCGGCGCCTCCACGCGGATGGCGGCGAGCTGGATCACCTCGGCGCCCAGCGCCTGGAGCTGCGCCGCGAACCCGCTGGCCTGCGCGCGGGCGCGGGTGACCACCACCGTCCGCCCGCTCAGCGGCCGCCGGTCCCACCACGCCAGCTCGCCGCGCAGCGAGACGACCTCGCCCACGATCACGATGGAGGGGGCGCCGAGCCGCGCGTCACGCACCAGCGCGGGAAGGGTGGCCAGCGTGCCGGTGAGCGTGCGCTGGCGCGGATACGTCCCCCACTCCACCGCGGCGGCGGGTGTGTCGGCAGGCCGGCCGGCTTCGGTCAGCCGGGCGAAGTTCTCCTCCATCCGGCCCACGCTCATGTAGAACACCAGCGTGCCGCCGGTCCGCGCCAGGGCGTCCCAGTCGATCCCCGTCTCGGGCTTCTCCGGGTCCTCGTGCCCGGTCACCAGCGTCACGCCCGTGGAGATGCCGCGGTGGGTGACCGGGATCCCCGCGTACGCCGGGGCCGCCACGCCGGCGGTGACGCCGGGGACCACCTCGAACGCGATGCCCGCGCGCGCCAGCTCCAGCGCTTCCTCGCCGCCGCGGCCAAAGACGAACGGGTCGCCGCCCTTCAGCCGCACCACCGTCTCGTGCCTGGCGGCGAGGTCGACGAGGAGAGCGCTGATCTCTTCCTGCGACATCACGTTGCGCGTGCCGCCACGCTTGCCGGCGTAGATGCGCTCCGCCTTTTCGGCGCGGTCGAGGATGGCGGGCGACACCAGCGCGTCGTACACCAGCGCGTCGGCGCGGGCCAGCAGCTCGGCGGCGCGCACGGTCAGCAGCCCGGGGTCGCCGGGGCCCGCGCCCACCAGGTACACGGTTCCGCTCAAACCGCCTCCGCCGCGGCGGGGAGGGCGGCCTGCTCGTGGCGCAGCAGGTCGGCCAGCGTCTGGCGCAGGGGGATCTCCGGCGCCCACCCCAGGGCGCGCAGCGCCGACGAGTTCCCCGAGAGCAGCGGCACGTCCACGGGGCGCACGCGCGCCGGGTCCACCTCCACCCGCGCGCCGGTGCCGGAGAGCTCGATGAGCATCTCCAGCAGCTCTCCCAGCCGGTACGGCTCGCCGCTGGCCACGTTGTAGATCTCCCCCGGCACGCCCCGCTCCATCAGCAGCAGGTACGCGCGCACCACGTCGCGCACGTCCAGGTAGTCGCGCCGCGCCTCCAGGTTCCCCACCCGCAGCACCGGCGCGTCGAGCCCAGCGGCGATGCGCGCCAGCTGCCGCGCGAAGGCGGCCAGGGCGAAGCGGTTGTCCTGCCCCGGCCCGGTGTGGCTGAACGAGCGGGCGATCACCGCGTGCGCGTTCGCATGCCCCAGCGCCGCCTCGAGCACGGCCATCTCGGCCGCGGCCTTGGAGGCGGCATAAGGATTCCCGGGCCGCGGCGGCGCCGCCTCGCGGATCGGCTGCCCGGCGTCGGGAACCACGCCGTAGACTTCGGAACTGCTGATGAACAGCATCCGCGCGCCCTCCGGCAGCGCGGAGACCAGGCGGAGGGTGCCGGTGGCGTTCACCTCCCAGGTGGCCTCGGGGTCGTCGAACGAGTTGGCGACCGAGGCCTGCGCGGCCAGGTGGAACACGCGCTCGGGCCGCGTCTCGCCCATCGCCCGGGCGATCGAATCGGCGGAGGTGAGCTCCATCGCGGCCCAGCGCACGCCGGCCGGCTCGCGCGGGGGCGCGTGGCCCGACTGGAGCGTGCCCCACACCTCGTGGCCCTCGGCCAGCAGCGCCTGGGCCAGGTGGCACCCCGCGAAGCCGGCGGCGCCGGTCACCAGTACGCGCACGCGCTCAGCCCACGCCGCCCAGCGAACGCGCCGCGCCGGGGCGCAGGCGGTCCAGGTCGGCGTCCACCATCATGTGCACCAGCTGCTCGAAGGTGACCTCGGGCTCCCATCCCAGCTCGTCCTTCGCCTTCTTCGGGTCGCCGATCAGCAGGTCCACCTCGGCGGGGCGCATGAAGCGCTCGTCCTGCACCACGTAGTCGCGCCAGTTCAGCTCCACGTGGCCGAAGGCGGCCTCCACCAGCTCGCGCACGCTGTGCGTCTTGTTGGTGGAGATCACGTAGTCGCGCGGCTCGTCCTGCTGCAGCATCAGCCACATGGCGCGCACGTAGTCACCCGCGAACCCCCAGTCGCGCTGCGCGTCGAGGTTGCCCAGGTGCAGCTTCTCCTGCATCCCCAGCTTGATGCGCGCCACCGCGTCGGTCACCTTGCGGGTCACGAACTCCAGGCCGCGGCGCGGGCTCTCGTGGTTGAACAGGATCCCGCTCACGGCGAACATCCCGTAGCTCTCGCGGTAGTTGACGGTGATCCAGTGGCCGTACACCTTGGCCACCCCGTACGGCGAGCGCGGGTAGAAGGGCGTGTCCTCGGTCTGCGGCACCGCCTGCACCTTGCCGAACATCTCCGAGCTCGACGCCTGGTAGAAGCGGATCTTGGGGTTGTGCACCCGGATCGCCTCCAGCATCCGCGTAACCCCCAGCGCGGTCACGTCGCCGGTGAGGGTGGGCTGGTTCCAGCTGGTCTGCACGAAGCTCTGCGCCGCCAGGTTGTACACCTCGTCGGGGTCGCACTGCTGCAGCGCGTACAGGAGCGAGTTCTGGTCGGTCAGGTCGCCGGGGACCAGCTCCAGGCGGTGCTGGATGTGCTGGATGCGCTCGAAGGTGACCGTGGAGCTGCGCCGCACCAGGCCGAACACCCGGTATCCCTTCTCGAGGAGCAGCTCGGCGAGGTAGCTGCCGTCCTGGCCGGTGATGCCGGTGATGAGAGCGGTCTTCATTCGCTGGAAAGGTTGGGGGCGTTTTTCGCGGCCCCAATGCCAAAAACCACCGTCGCACGGGCGCCGGTGAGGGTTCGCGGAGTAGCCTTTGAAGCTAGCCGGGGGCAGAAGCGGTGTCAATCAAAGGAGATAGCCCCGCCGGGGTTGACCGGACTGCCCGGCGGGGATAGATTTTACGGCTTGTTTGCAACACTTGTGAGAATACGCAACTGAGGAGACTCCGATGGCTTTCTGCGAGGTCTGCGGAAAGGGGCCGCGCAGCGGGAACAACGTCAGCCACGCGAACAACAAGACCAAGCGTGTATGGCGTCCGAACCTGCAGCCCGCGCGGATCGTGACCGACAACGGCACGCACAAGCGCGTGCGCGTGTGCACGAGCTGCCTGTCGGCCGGCAAGGTCCGCAAGGCGGGCTGAAGCCGTCCGGCGCTTCCGCTTTTCAGCACGACAGAAACGGCCGCACCTCCATCGCGAGGCGCGGCCGTTTCGCTTGCCTTCCAATCTCCCCAGTCCCAACCCTCGTAAACGCGGACGTACGCCGAACCATCGGCGCTACCCCGCGGCGCCCCGCCCCCTCCCCGCGCCTGAGAGCGCGACCCTCCCCCGTACCGGGAGAGGGTGGTGGACGCGGCTGCGGTGTTCCCTGCAACTTCAACGCACACCGAGCGTTCGGAGTCGCCGGGATCCCGACGCCGCCAACCTCTCCCGGTACGGGGGAGGTGGACGGCCTGAGCCGGCCGGAGGGGGCGCGGTGCCGAGGATTCGCGGATCAGCCCGCCTCGGCCCGCTCGCGCCCCAGGTACACCGGCGTGATCACCTCCTCGCGCACCTGCCCATCCACCACCTCGTACCGGAACGCCCGCGCGTCGGGGCGAGACGTCACGGCGCGGACGATCCGGCCATCCACGTAGTGCAGCGCCACGCCGTCCTGCGCGGCCACGGCGGGCGCGCCGTGGCGGGCCACGAAATCGGGCCACAGGAAGGGGCGGCGCGGGTCACTGTCGAAGTGCGGGCAGAAAGCGCCGGGAAGGAGGCCCAGGCCGTTGGTGAGCGGCTTCAGGTCGGGCCCGTAGCTGTCGGTGATGCCGCGCTGGAACCAGCAGAGCGCGCCCGCGCTCACCCCGCAGAAGATCGTCCCGCCCGCCAGCACCTGGGGGAGCACCCGGTCCAGCCCCTGCGCGCGCCACACGGCCAGCAGGTTCACGGTGTTCCCCCCGCCCACGTACACCAGGTCCTGCGCGGAGAGGAACTCCGCCAGGTCGTCCACCTTGCGGCTGAACAGCGACAGGTAGGTGGGCTCGCAGATGTCGTCGGGGAACGCCTCGTAAAAGCGGTCGATGTACCCCACCGAGTCACCCGCGGCGGTGGGGAGGAAGCAGACGCGCGGCCGGGAGCGCCCGGTGGCGGCCAGCACGTAGTCGTCCAGCAGCGGGTTGTCGGGCTCCATGGTGAACCCGCCGCCGCCCATTGCGATGATGCCGCCCTTGGGTACAGACATGTGCTCGCGTTCGAGGTGGAAAAGGCCGCTGACACCGCCGCTCATAATGCGTCCCGGGACGCAACAGCGAAAGCCCGTGGCGTCGTACCATCACGCCAGTTGCCAGAAGTCGAAAGGTCTGACGACGAAGGTGCCGCCGTATTACCGTCCGTGGGCGTCCGCAGGCGTTCCGTCTCCCGGCTGGCGACAGATCGCCGTGACGGGCTTCGTGATCGGCCAGACTTCCGAGCCCGCCGTTTTTGGCCTAAATTTGCCTACCACACATCCTCCTCGCTGTTCCTCGCAGCATCCTCCTGACCGAGCAGGCACTACATGTCGTACCACTACATGGGACGAAGACTTGACGCGGTCGACACTCCCCCCGACCCGCTGGACTCGTGCGCGTACAGCATCCTGGTCGCGCTTTTCTCGCTGGTCGAGCCCCACCTTGAAGCTGAGTCGACACAGCGCTGTCTGGGTTCCCTCGGGAGCAAGCTCATCAACCGGAACAACCTCCCGCAGTGGAAAACGGACGCGCAGGCCGCCGAAGGCACCAGGGAAGACCGCGTGGTTTTTCTGGGGAAGCTCGTACTCAAGAAGGACTGCAGCGTGGAGCGGCTGGAGAAAAATGAAAAACTGAGCTACTACTTCAACCAGGTGGCGGGCGCGGCGAACGCGGAGGACCTGGACCTGCTGAAGCACGCCGTTGCACGCTTCCGCGCCCAGGTATTGCTCGCGAACGAACCGGGCGACCAATGCATCGCAGTGGTGATGGACGCCGAGCGGAACCTGTATGTTACCGGTAACGGGCTGTGGGCACACGGCGACAGCTTTCCGGCCGGCGACCGGGTGGTGGTGCCCCCGGACTGGGACGACGAGCAGGCCCGCAACGACTACTTCGGAGATGTCGCGAGGCTGCGGGGCAACACCGCTGCACAGGCGCCGTGGTTCACCTCGCGGGCGGCCACCGAGCTCGCGCTGGAGATGATCTCGCCCGATATCATCGCCGAATACACAGCTCGCCGGGTTATCTACATCTCGCCCGCGCTCGGCGACTCCAACGGCCGCTTCCACGCCGAAATGCAGATGCTGGACTACATGATCTCGAACTCGATCTATCCGATCCGCCGCTATATCGGGGTTTCGAAGCCCTGCTGCAGCTACTGCGCGGCCCTGCTCGGCCCCGCGGGACTGCGGTTCTGGACCGAGCACCCCGCGCGCGGCCCGAACCCCGCCACTGACGGGACCGTGCCCACCCAGTACGCCTGCTACCGCCACGCGGGAACGGTTCAGGCCTTCCGTGAAGCGCTCCAGCGGGGCTGAGGCTCACCTCCCCGGCGAATCCTCGCGGTGCTGCAGCAGTTCGCGGGTGGCGGGATGCTGGGGGTTGGCCAGCACGTCACGCGCGGGTCCTTCCTCCACCAGCCGTCCCTCGGACAGGATCACCACGCGGTCACAGGCGCCGCGGGCGAAATCCACGTCGTGCGTGGAGATCAGCAGGCCGCGGCCGCTCTTCCGCGCCAGCTCGCCCAGCGTATCGCCCAGGGCGCCGCGGCGGGCGGGATCCAGCGCGGACGTCGGCTCGTCCATCAGCAGCAGCATGGGGTCGGGCGCCAGCGCGCGGGCGATGGCCACGCGCTGTGCCTCGCCGCCGCTCAGCTCGCGTGGATAGGCCCCGGCGCGATGGGCCACGCCGAGCTCCTCCAGCAGCCGCATCGCCACCTCCCGCGCCTTCTCTCGCGTCCACCCCAGCGCGTGGACGGGCGCCAGCATCACGTTGTCCAGCGCGCTCAGGTGCTCGAACAGCGAGTGCGCCTGGAACACCATCCCCACGCGGCTGCGCAGACCCTTCAGCTTCGACTCGCGCGGCACGGGGCCGGGCTTGAGCGTGAACCCCGCGGCGTCGATCGTCCCCCCGTCAAACGGCTGCAGCGCGGCGATGCTGCGGAGAACCGTCGACTTTCCCGACCCCGATGCACCCATCAGCGCGCAGATCTCCCCCGCCGGCACCTGCAGGTCCACCCCGCGCAGGATCTCGCGCTCCGCGCGCGCCACGCGCAGCCCGACGACGGTGAGCGCGCCGCTCATCCCCAGCTCCAGCGCCGCTCCAGCCGCCGCGCGAAGCGGCTGAGCGGGAGGGAGAACACCAGGTACAGCGCCGAGCAGAGCAGCCCGGGCACCACCCAGCTCCCCACGTTGGTGGCGTAGATCGCCGTCTGCTTGGTCAGTTCCACCACGGTGATCACGGAGACGAGGGAAGAGTCCTTCAGCAGCGCCACGAAGTCGTTGGTCATCGGCGCCAGCGCCAGCCGCAGCGCCTGCGGGCCGCGGACCAGGCGCAGGATCTGCCACTCCGATAGCCCCAGCGTGCGCCCCGCCTCCAGCTGCGAGCGGGCGATGGCCTGCAGCGCGGCGCGGTAGATCTCGCTCTCGTACGCGGCGTAGTTGAGGCCCAGCCCAAGGACGGCGGCGGCGAAGGCGGGAAGGCGGACCACGCCGGAAAGCCCGTAGTAGATCACGAACAGCTGCAGCAGCACCGGCGTGCCGCGCATCACCTCCACGTACACCGTCAACAGCGCGCGGACGACCGGCGGGCCGTAGACGCGCCCCGCCGCCACCGCGATGCCGACGGAGACGGCAAGCGCCATCGCCAGGAAGGAGAGGATCAGCGTGATCCCCGCCGCCCGCAGCAGCGCGGGCAGATACGTGCGCAGGGAGCGGTCGCTGGCACCGGGGACCGCGGCGGCTTGCGCGTCGCGCTCGGGCGATGCGGCGGCGGAGAGGACACGCTGGAAGTACTCGCCCTGCGCCGGGCTCCACACGCCCCAGCGGCGGAAGGTCTGCTCCAGCGAGCCGTCACGCATCCGCGCCCGCAATACCTCGTTCGCCGAATCGCGCAGCGATGCGTTCGCGCGGGAAAAGACGGCCACGTAGTGCCCCGTGGCGGCGGGCTCGGGCTGGATCACGAACCCGCCGATCCGCCGCAGGCTTCGCTCCGCGATGATGTTGTCCAGCAGCACCGCGTCCACGCGCCCGGCCACCAGGTCGCTGTAGGGGTGCACGTCGTCGTCGTAGCTGATGGGCACCAGCCCCGACCTGGCCTGCTCGTCCAGCAGCATCTGGTACGCCATGGTGGCGCCCAGCGTGGCCACGCGCTTCCCCGCGAGATCGGACAGGCGCCGGAATCGATTCCGATCCGCCGGGCGGACGGCCAGCACCTCGTGGAACTCGAAGTAGGGGATGGAGACGGAGTGCCGCGCGCGCAGCTCGGGGCGGTCCTCCAGCCCGCTCATCCCCACCTCGAAGTCGCCGCGCTCCACCGACTGCTCGATGGACGCCCAAGACACCTGCACGAACCGCGGCTCGCGCCCCAGCCCCCGCGCGATCATCTCCGCGATCTCCACGTCGAACCCGCGCACCTTGCTCGGATCAGCCGGGTCCGCCTCCACGAACGGCGCCCCGCCCTCCGCGTCCCCGCCCCACCGCAGCGGCGGTTTCGCGGTGGACTGTCCAGAAGCAGATCCACGGACGGCGAGCAGCGCGACCAGCATCATCGCCCACGCGGCGACAGTGCTGATGGATGCTCCTGGGACGATGCGCCGCATCATCGCGCGCACCCACACAACGTGTCGATCGTCAGGATGGAGTTCACGATCCCGAGGGGCGGAGGAAAGGATCGGGTCCCCGCGGGAACGGGGCGTGGAGAGACTGCGGGAGCGCAGAACCGCAAGGATGAACCTACGCTCCGCACACCGCGCGCTCAAGATGACCCGCATCCGCCAATCCGCGCGGCAGCGGTGTGGATGTGAGAGGGTGGACGGGGAGCGGATACTTGGTGCGATACGGAGAACGCGTTATCCTCTTCGGCCACACCTGGCGGACCGATAGCGCGAACACCGGGAGGATGATGAAGCGCGCCGGACGACTGCTGGCTGCCGGATCACTCGCTCTCGCCGCCTGCGCGGTGAAGGTGAGCGCCGCGTCGGCTCAATCGGCGCCGCACCCCGGCTCGGCGGTGTGCACGCGTGCCCCGGCGGCCATCGGCCAGCCCACGCCGCTCGCGCCGGGCGAATACACGCTCACGCTGATGGCCATGGCAGGCACCCGATCGGGCGCCCGCACCCGTGGTCTGCTGCGCCTGCGGCCCACCTCGCGCGACGATCGCTCGCCGCGCACGGGCAAGACGGCGAGTGCGGGTGCCATCGCCACGCCGCTGTACGGCACGGCCGAGCTGGACTGGCGCGCCGTGGGTGCCCCGATGGCCGATTTCTTCGAGCCCAGCGACACCGTGCACCCAGCGCCCACGTTGGACGATCCCGTGTATCCCGGCGTGCTTGTGCTGGCGCGTGGAGGCGATGTCGTGCTGTCGATCGGCTCCGTGTTCAACCGCCGCGACGGCAGCCAATGGATGGACGGCGCCGGGATCGGCCTCAGGGTCCGTGGCAGCGATGCGCGCGGCTTCTGGGGCACGTGCGACGCGTTCGGAATCGTGCGGAACGGTTCCGGCTACTTCTGCGCGGTGCGCCGCTGATCCCGCTCCTCCCGCCTCAACCGTAAGAGACGGAATCCCGTGCACGCGTTGACGTTCGACCGCTTCGGCGGCCCCGAGGTGCTGGAATGACGCGAGCTGCCGGACCCGCCGGTGCCACCGGGCCACGCGCTGGTGCGCATCGCCGCCGCGGGGCTGAATTTTGCCGACGTGTACCGGCGCCGCGGCAACTACCACCTGGCCGGCACGCCGCCGTGGATCCTGGGCTACGAGGGCGCCGGCACCGTCGTTTCCGGCGGCGATGGCCCAATCCGCCCCGGGATGCGCGTGGGCTTCGCCGACAGCCCGCACGCCAACGCCGAGCTGGCCGCCGTCCCCGTGGACCGCCTG
>DASSJS010000257.1:0-6852 GCA_035691085.1 Longimicrobium sp. | reverse complement strand
CTGGGTGCTGGGTGCTGGGTGCTGGGTGCTGGGTGCTGGGTGCTGGGTGCTGGGTGCTGGGTGCTGGGTGCTGGGTGCTGGGTGCTGAGTGCTGAGTGCTGAGTGCTAGGTGGTGGGTGCTTTCGAGGTATCTCATACCGGATGCGGAGAGTCGTTGTGCATTCACCTCCCACCCAGAGAATGTCATCCTGAAGGAGCCGCCGCACCAAAGCCGCGTCCACACTGGATCTTGGCGGCGACTGAAGGATCTATCGCCCGCTCTCGGAACCGAGCCCCCGAAGCGCGCCGGTCCACGGATCTACCGTCAGGCAGACGATGGCGCGGACGCGGTTATTGATCCTTCGGTCGCCGCCAGACTTGGGTGCGGACGCGGTGCTGGTGCAGCGGCGACGCTCAGCTCAGGATGGCAGGGCTTGAGCGCATCCAGTATGCACACCGAATCTGCCGATCTGGTATCAGCGTTGAAGATGTCGATTCACCGCGCCCGGCGAGCGCTCCGTCACAGCATCGTGGCCCCCCGCGTTCACAGGGCCGAGATTCCCATACCTTCGCGGCGGATCGGCGCGGGATGGGATGAGCGGGCGCGGCAGGGGAGCTCCAAGGCGGCTCGCCCTCGCACGGCCAGTGGCTGAAAGCCACCCTGCCGCGCCCGTGGCCTCCCGCCGCGAGAGAGGGCGACATGGAACGAACCGGCTCGCGCGAGCATCTCAAGCAACGGCGCGGCGCCGGCCCCGGAGCCTCGCGCAGTTTGCGAGGCTTTTCGTGGTTGTTGCCGCGGCTTCAGCCGCCGGTTCGCGAGGCCGGGCCGCCGCGCGAATGCCCGCCGGTCGCGGTCCCGGCGATCGAGGGTGCTTCCGCCTCGTCCTGAAGCGGGCTTCGAACACCCGTCTGGATTCCGTGCGCCCGCGCCTTTCGGCGCATCGCACGTACATTCCGGCCGTGCCGCAACGTGCGCGCGCGGCACCGCGGCGAAGGGGGCCGGGGGCGCGGCGGGGTGACGGCTGGGGCTCTTGCCTGTTTCCGAGCGCCGGGGTTATCATCGCAGTCCGCCGCATTTTGAGGGATGTGCTACACGCTCCGGGAATCGCACCCCCGGGCGTCGGCATGGGCCCCGGCGGCGGGCGGATGGGCCGGACGGCGCGCGGGCGTTTCCGCTGTCCCTTTCCGCCGCTTCCCGCTCCACCACCACCCGCTCCACGGATCCGCCGCACCCATGATGGAACCCTGGCAGGAAGGCCGCACCGAACCCGCCGAATGGCTGGGCACCCGCTTCGTGTGCCGCGTGTCGGGTGCCCCGGCCGACACCGTCGACGAGCTGCGCGCGCGCGCCACGCTCGACCGCCTGGCGCGCCTGCAGCAGGTGGACGCCGAGCTGGCCGAACGCCGCGAGCCGCTGTCGTCCATCCTGTTCCACGCCATCGGCGCCGCGGGTGACGACAAGCCGCTGCGCAACAAGCTGATCACGCTCAAGCGCGAGCTGTACAACCTGCGCCCCGGCTCCACCGCGAAAGTCGCCGCCGTCCTCCCCTCGCTCCCCGCCGGCGACGCCGGGCAGGTGCGCGCCTTCGCCGCGCTGCTCGACGAGCGGGTGGGGCTGGAGGCCGCGGTGCGCGAGGCGTACGCCCGCGAGGCGCCGGAGCTGCGCGGGCGCTTCCGCCGGCTGCTCGACGACGCCGACTTCCGCAAGGGGCTGATGATCAGCAGCCGCTCGCTGTACGGCACGCTGGACCGCTGGGGGCAGGCGGCCGCGGCGGGCGGCGCCGAGCTGGGCGGCAAGGAAGAGAAGACCGAGCGCGGGCTGCTGCGCTACTACACGCGCATGGCCATGAAGGCCACCCCCTTCTCCACCTTCTGCGCCATCATCCCCGGCACCTTCGTGGAGGATGGCCAGGACGGCGGGGACGGCGGCGGCGAGCTGATCCGCTTCGACGGCGACCCGCGGCAGAAGCGCAGCTACGTCCGCATCAACAAGTTCATCTACGGCCTGCTGTACGATCACCTGCGCACCCGCCCCACCGTGCGGCGCGCGCTGCAGGTGGAGCTGAACCCCACGCTGCGCGAGGAGAAGGGCCGCCTGGTCTACCTCACCGCCATCGACGCGCGCGAGGTGTTCCAGCGGCTGGCCAACAACGAGGTGCTGGAGCTGATCACCAGCCGCTTCCAGGGGCTGGGGAAGCCCACGCTGGCCGACCTGATCGCCGCGCTCAGCGCCGACCCGCAGATCGAGGCCACCCCCGAGGAGGCCGAGGCCTACCTCGACAAGCTGATCGAGATCGGCTTCCTGCGTTTCCACACCGGGATCCGCGAGCAGGACAGCGACTGGGACCTTCCCTTCCGCGCCCTGCTCGACCAGATCGACGACGACCACGCGCGGCAGAGCTCGCGGCTCCTGGCCCGCCTCCGCGAAGTGGTGGAGGCGTATACCGACGCGGACCTGGCCGAGCGCGCGCGGATGATCGAGGAGATGCACACGCTGCTGAAGGACGCCATCGAATCGATGGAGGTGGAGCAGCGCCTGCGCCGCGACATGCCGTTCTTCGAAGACGCCACCAGCCCCGCCAGCGCCCGCGTGGCGCTGACCCCGGCCGTGCGGCGGACCTTCGAGCGGTGGGCCGAGTGGGTGCGCGTCACCTCGCGCGTGGCCTGGCCGCGCGGCGAGCAGGCCAGCATGCGGCACTTCTTCGACACGTTCTACCAGGGGCAGGCACGCGTTCCCCTGCTGGTGTTCTACGAAGACTTCTACCGCGAGCACTTCAAGGGTCACGTGGAGAAGGAAGGGAAGATCCGCGCGGGGGTGCAGGACCCCGAGCTGAAGGGGTACGACGTGGGCAACCCCTTCGGCCTCGACTTCGTGAAGGAGCTCTCCGCCGCGCGCGACCGCATCGGCGAGATCGTGCGCGAGCGCTGGCAGGCCGAGCCCGGCGCCGACGAGCTGGCGCTGACCGCCGCCGAGGTGGCCGAGGCGCTGCAGGGGGTGGAGAACACCTCCGAGGTGTGCCGCTCGATGGGCTCGTTCGCCTGCCTGTCGGCGGCCGACCAGCCCGGCGGCGACCCGCTGCTGGTGCTGGGCGGCGGCAGCTACACCACCGGCTTCGGGAAGTACTTCTCCCGCTTCCTGTACATGCTCCCCGACGAGGTGCAGGAGCAGGTACGGCGCGAGAACCAGTCGACCACGGGCGAGCTGCTGGCCGAGATCTGCGGCGACGCGCAGTTCAACGCCAACCTGCACCCGCCGCTGCTCAAGTGGGAGATCAGCTACCCCACCGGCGAGAGCGGCAACGCCGAGGAGCAGCTCAAGAGCAGCGACATCTTCGTGGAGCCCGACGCCGAGGACGCCAACCTCCTTCGCCTGGTGCACGGCGAGACGGGCCTGCGCGTGATCCCCGTCGACCTGGGCTTCCTGAACCCGCGGATGCGCCCGCCGCTGTACCAGCTGGTGTCGCGCTTCACGCCGCCGGCCATGTTCGGCCCGCCCATCCCCGAGAGCCCCGAGCGCCGCATGCGCCCGCAGCCCGTCTCGGAATCGGCCGAGTCGGCGGAATCGACGGAGAAGGCCGCGGAGGGCGAGGCGAAGGCTGGCGATCCGCAGCCGGACCCGCAGATCGCCGGCGAGGCCGCCGACGCGTCTCCCGCGGCGAAGGAGGATGATCCCCAGCCGCAGGCCGCGGCCGCGCCCGCCGGGTCGCCCGAAGCGAAGGCCAGGGACGGGGAGCCGGCGGGCGAGGCCGCCGCGCCCGCGCCGCCCGAGCCGAAGATCCAGGTGCGCCCGCGCATCACCTACGAGGGGTCTCTAGTCCTCGCCCGCAAGCGCTGGCTGGTGCCGGCCTCGCTCTTCCCGCAGCGCGAGCCGCACGAGAGCGCCGCCGACTTCTTCATGCGCGCCAACCGCTGGCGCGCCGAGGCGGGGCTCCCCGAAACGGTGTACGTGCGCATCAACCCGCTCCCCGAGCCCCCGCAGCCCAAGCCGGGAGAGCAGCCCGCCGACGCCGCCGCGCAGGCCGAGGCCGAGGCGCAGCAGGCCGCCGTGGCCGCCGCCGAGGTGCCGGGGTACGACGCCGCCGTGGCCGAGCCCGCCGACGAGCACGACGAGCCCGAGGGCGAAGCCGCCGCGGCCGAGGGCGAGGCGCAGGGCGAAGGCGAGGGCGGCGAGGCCAAGAAGGACGCCAAGCCGCGCACCGCCGGCTCGCGCGACCTGCACAAGCCGCAGTTCATCGACTTCGGCAACCCGCTGCTGGTGGGGCTGCTGGGGAAGATGGGCGCCAACCTCAAGAGCTACCACGCCATCGTGGAGGAGCGCCTCCCGGGCCGCGAGGCACTTCCGCGCCACGGGAACGACGCGTACGCCAGCGAGATCGTGGTGCAGCTCTACTTTCCGGCCGGCACCGCCGGTGCCGCCGGGCACGCACTGACCGGGGGGGAGGCCCATGCTGCAGCCGTGGCCTGAGGGGAGCGAGTGGCTGGCCGTCCACCTCTTCTTCAACCACCCCGGCATCTACACCGGCGAGTGTGACGGGGTGGTGATGGAGCTGGCGCTCCCGTTCGTGCGGCGTTGCCAGGAAGAGGGGTGGATCGACGGGCACTTCTTCATCCGCTACAGCGAGCACGGCCCGCACGTGCGCCTGCGCCTGCACGGACGGACGGATGTCCTCGAGGGCACCGTCTGGCCCGCGCTGCAGGAGCACGTCCGCGCCGCGTATCCCAACGTGAGCTTCGAGAAGCCCGACACGCCGCAGTACGGCATGCCGGCCGAGGTCCCCGAGGGAACGCCGCTGGAGGTGACCCACGCCGCCCGCATCGAGTACGAGCCCGAGACCGACCGCTACGGCGGCGAGCAGGGGGTGCGCGTGGCCGAGCGCTTCTTCGAGGTGAGCAGCGAGGCGGCGTACGCGCTGCTGCTGCGCACCAGCCGCACCGAGCGCTCGTCGCGCCTGGGGAAGGGGCTGCTGACCATGGTGCAGCTGGTGCACGTGTTCACCGGCGGCGACCGCGAGATGGGGGTGCGCTGGGCGCAGCAGTACAACCTGGGGTACCTGCGCGGCGTGGCGCGCGAGGAAGAGCAGCGCGACGCGTGGCTGGGCGCGTTCGACAGCGGCTACAGCAGCCAGAGCGAAACGCTGGGCGCCTACGTGGAAGAGGTGTGGAGCCGCATGGGCGAGGGCGAGCCGCTCTCCGACGCGCTGGACCTGTACAGCGAGGGGCTGCTGGAGGTGCGCGGCCACCTGAAGGACGTGTTCGACGCCGGCACGCTGGGCCGCGCCGAGGAGCCGTTCACCGAGTGGAGCTCGGCGGTGATGGGCGTCTGCTCCAGCTACCTGCACATGATGAACAACCGCCTGGGGATCACCATCCAGGAGGAAAGCTACCTGGCGTACCTGATCACGCGCACCCTGCAGGCCCCGGCCCCCGTGGCCGCCGAGGCCGAGGGGTGACCGGCGCCATCCGCACGCACCCGCGAACGCACCCATGACCGGCAACGAACCGCAGCAGATCGCCCCGCACGTTCCCCAGGCCACGCCGGGAACGCCCGAGTTCTTCCTGGAGGCCGCGGCCCGCATCGGCGCGCGCATCGCCGAGGCGGCCGAGTGGGAGAGCGACGGCTCGGCCACCTGGACGGTGATGTCGCCCGACCGCGACCACCCTGAGCTGCGCGTGGCCAAGCCCGCCACCGCCTCGGGCACGCTGTACGAAGGCACCAGCGGGATCGCCCTCTTCCTGGCCGAGCTCTGGAACGCCACGGGCCGGCGGGACGACACGCTGCTGCGTGCCGCGCTGGGCGCCATCCGCTTCGCGCTGAACGAGGCGCCGGAGCTTCCCGTCTCGTCGTTCGGCTTCCACGGCGGGCGGGTGGGGATCGCCTACGTGGCCGCGGTGATCGGGCGGATGACGGGGCGCCCCGAGCTGCTGGCCGAGGCGCAGGAGGTGCTCCGCGCCGCCTCGGGGCACGAGGCGGAGGACCGCGGGATGGACGTGATCGGCGGCGGCGGGGGCGCCATCCAGGCGCTGGTGGCGATCGCGCCCTGGCTCCCCGACCCCGCCGTGGCCATGGAGATGGCGCGCCGGCTGGGCGACCAGCTGATCGCCTCGGCCGACCACGAGCCCGAGGGGTGGTGCTGGGGGACGATGCGCGGCTCGTCGGTGCGCCACCTGTGCGGCTACGCGCACGGCTCGGCCGGGGTGGGGCACGCGCTGCTGGAGCTGTACCTGGCCACCGGCGACACGCGCTACCGCTACGCCATGGAGCAGGCCTTCCTCTACGAGGCGAGCTTCTTCGACGCCGAGGCCAGCAACTGGCCCGACCTGCGCCACGGCGAGCTGGGCGAGTACCTGTACTCGGGCCGCACCGAGGAGCTGCGCCAGCGCGCCGCCGCGGGCGAAGACCTGTCGCAGGAGTCGCTGCGCTACATGAGCGCCTGGTGCCACGGCGGCCCCGGGATCGGGCTGAGCCGGCTGCGCGCCTGGGAGGCGCTGGGCGACCCGGCGTACCTGGCCGATGCGCGCGCCGCGGTGAAGGCCACGCTGGCCTCGCTCGAGGACCCGCGGATGAACTACTCGCTCTGCCACGGCCGCGGCGGCAACGCCGAGACGCTGATGGTGGCCGCGCCGCTGCTGAACCAGCCCGAGCTGCTGGAGCGGGCGCGCGAGGTGGCGCTGGAGGGGTGGAAGCAGTTCGAGGCGCAGGGCCAGCGCTGGTCGTGCGGCACCATGGGCGGCGTGGCCGACCCCGGCCTGCTGCTGGGCGAGGCCGGGATCGGCCTCTGGCTCCTGCGCCTGGCGCGCCCGGAGACGCCGTCGGTGCTCGTGGTCACTCCGCCCGCGGAGACGCGCCGGCCGGACGACGGCGGCCAGGGCTAC
>DASSJS010000256.1:0-22014 GCA_035691085.1 Longimicrobium sp. | reverse complement strand
ACTTTCGCGCGTGGCTCCTGCCGCGCTCATGGGGATGCTGGCGCTCGGCCGCACGATGCCGCTTGCCGCGCAGAGCCACGGGAGCGTGGCGGACACGTCGGTGTTCGCGCCGCTGCAGCTGTGGCCGTCGCCCAGCGAGATCCGCACGGGCGCCGGCGCGCCGGGCGCGCGCTACTGGCAGAACCGCGCCGACTACACGCTGAACGCCACGCTCGACACCGCCGCCAAGACGGTGCGCGGCGAGCTGCGCCTGCGCTACACCAACCACAGCCCCGACACGCTGCGCTTCGTGTGGTTCCACACCGAGCAGAACGCCTTCCGCAGCGGCTCGCTCAACTCGTACTACTTCCCCGCCGGCTCGCGCTTCGGCGCGCGCGGGTTCGAGGGCGGCGACGTGATCGACCGCTTCAACCAGGTGAACGGCGGCCGCACGCTGCCGCTCCGGCCGCGTGGGCAGGAGACGGTCACCAAGGTCGATCTCGCCGAGCCGCTGGCGCCGGGCGCCTCGACCACCTTCGACGTGGCCTGGCACTTCTCCGTCCCCGAGCACGGCGCCGACCGCATGGGGCGCGAGGGGCCGCTGTACGAGATCGCGCAGTGGTATCCCCGCATCGCCGTGTACGACGACGTGCGCGGGTGGAACACCGAGCCGTACCTGGGCCAGGGCGAGTTCTACCTGGACTACGGCGACTACGAAATGAACGTGACCGTCCCCGCCGGCTACATCGTGGCCGCCACGGGGATGCTGGCGAACGCGGCCGAGGTCCTCACCCCCGCGCAGGTCTCCCGCCTCGCCCAGGCGAAGACCAGCGCCACGCCCGTGCACATCATCACCCAGGCCGAGCTGCAGAGCGGCGCCGCCCGGCCGCGGCGGACGGGGACGATGACCTGGCGCTTCCGCGCCGACAACGTGCGCGACGCGGTGTGGGCGGCCAGCCCCGAGTACATCTGGGACGCCAGCGGCTGGAACGGCATCCTGGCGATGGCCTACTACCGGCCGACGGCGATCGACCCCTGGCGCGACGCGGCCGACCAGAGCCGGATGTCGATCATGGAATACTCCGAGCGCTGGTTCCAGTACCCCTGGCCGCAGATCAGCGCGGTGGAGGGGCCGATCAGCGGGATGGAGTACCCGATGGTGGCCATGGAGGCGCACAGCGACGACGTGTACGACCTGTACAACGTGGTGACGCACGAGATCGGGCACATGTGGTTCCCCATGATCGTGGGGAGCAACGAGCGCGTGCACATGTGGCAGGACGAGGGCTTCAACACCTTCATCAACACCTTCAGCGAGGGGCGGCGCTACCCGCAGAAGGGCGACCAGATGGCCCGCGCGAAGGCCGAGCGCCAGATGATCGGCCGGATGATGGCGGCCGGGGGCGACCTGACCATCGAAACCCCGCCCGACCGCATCGTGCCCAGCCTGCTGGGCGCCACCGCCTACTGGAAGCCGTCGGTGGGGCTGCAGCTGCTGCGGCAGGAGATCCTGGGCCCCGAGGCGTTCGACGACGCCTTCCGCACCTACATCCGCCGCTGGGCGTACAGGCATCCGACTCCGGCGGACTTCTTCCGGACGATGGAGGACGTGGGCGGGCGGCGGCTGGACTGGTTCTGGCGCCCCTTCTTCCTCGAGAACGCGCGGTACGACCAGGCCATCGAGAGCGTCAACGCCACGGCGGCGGGCACCGGCCAGCACCTGACGGTGACGTACGGCAACCGCGAGCGCGGCGTGCTCCCCATCCGCGTCCGCTTCACCTTCGCCGACGGGACCACGCAGGACTTCAACTACCCCGGCGAGGTGTGGGGGCTGAACCAGCGCCGCTACGTGCGCGAGTACGACGTGCCCAAGCGGGTCACGCGGATCGAGCTGGACCCGGAGGGGCGCCTGATCGACACCAACGCCTCCAACAACGTCTGGAACGCCGGCCCGTAAGGGCGTCCGGGAGAGACGAGCAGGAATGATCGAGGGGTCCGCGGCCGAGCGCCGCGGACCCTTCGCGTATCCGGAGCCTGGCGTTCCGGATTCCGTCACGCTCCCGCCGATCAGGTCCGCGAACAGGGGAACGGTACGTCGCGTACCGCACGGTTGACGCCCAAGCGGGACGTATACACCTTTGATTCGGCGTACGGATCGCGCCGCATTTCTCTCACACCAATTTCCTTCTCCTCTCCCCAGGAGGCCGCCATGTCCCTCTCCGTCGAGCAGATCCAGGTCGTGTCGTTCGAGACCACCGCGACGGAAGCCGATGCGGTCGCGCAGCCCGCCATTACCGCGCCGCAGCCCAACTGCTATTCGCCGCTGTGCATCCCCACCGATCTGCCGGAGCAGTGCCCCGACAAGTTCACGAACACCTGCGCCTGACACCCCTGTCCGAGGGAGTTCCAATGTTTCTCTCCATCGACCAGTTGCAGGTCACGTCGTTCACCACCACCTCTTCCGTTGCGCCGTCGGCGGCGTACTCGGACGAGGCGTGCGACTCGCCGCTGTGCGGGCCCAGCGAGATGCGCACCGGCTGCACCGATACCACCGCCGCCCGCTAACCCGTCTCTCGCGGAGGCACCCATGTCGCTCTCCATCGACCAGCTCCAGGTCGTCTCGTTCGACACCACGCCCGAGGATGGCACCGTGGTGATCGGCCCGGCCACGCCGCTCCCGGTGTGCGATTCGCCGTTCTGCGCGCAGACCTTCAACCCGCCGTGCCCCGTTGCCGGCACCGGTGCGGTCGCGGTCTGAGCCCCATCCCTCTCGCGGAGGACGCCCCATGGCCACCCTGAACCCCGACGCGCTCGCCGTCTCCAGCTTCGAGACCACCGCGCCGGGCATCGTGCCCACCGTGGACAGCGACGACTGCATCTCGCCGCTGTGCATGACCGAGGACCAGGCGTGCACCACGCCCTGGTGCCCCAGGCCCCAGCCCGTGACCGGCTGACCGCAGCCGATCTCACCGCGCGCCGCGCATCCGTCGCGGCGCGCCCTTTCCCCACGCAGGAGACATCCCCGTGAAGCTGAAGCTCGAGAACCTCGACGTCACCTCGTTCCCGACCACGCAGGCGCCCGCCGCCGTCCAGGTGGCCTCCAACACCGGCGAGGACTGCTGGTCGTTCCGCGTGTGCTTCCCCAAGCCGTACACCATCCCCGCGTGAGCGAAGGGTGTGTGAAGAGAAGCGGAGGGCGCGCCGTCATCCCGCGTGCCCTCCGCTTCTTCGCGTCGAGTGGTGTCCGATCGCCCGGATCGACGATGGATGAAGGCGATCCTTTGCGGGTGCGCGCGGCGGTGCGTACGTTCAGCGCATGATCGAACGCGAAACGGAAAACGGCATCGTCACGCTCCGCCTGGCGCACGGGAAGGCCAACGCGCTGGACGTGGAGCTCCTCGAAGCCCTGATCGCCGAGCTGAACGCCGCCGCCGACGCGCGCGCGGTGATCGTCACCGCGAGCGGCTCCATCTTCTCCGCCGGGGTGGATCTGTTCCGGCTGCTGGATGGCGGCGAGGCCTACGTGCGCGGCTTCTTCCCGCTGCTCAGCGAGTTTGCGCGCGTGATGGTGGCCTTCCCGGCGCCGCTGGTGGTGGCGGCCAACGGCCACGCCATCGCGGGGGGCGGGGTGATGGTGCTGGGCGGCGACTACCGGCTGATGGCCGAGGGGAACGGCCGCCTGGGCGTGCCCGAACTGCTGGTGGGCGTCCCCATGCCCGCCGCCGTGCTGGAGCTGGTGCGCGCCGCCGTCCCGGCCGACCGGATCAATCCCCTGATGTACCTGGGCCGCACCTATCCGCCGGCCGAGGCGCTGGTGCGCGGCCTGGTGGACGAGGTGGTGCCGGCGGACGCGCTCGCCACCCGCGCCCGCGAGGTGGCCGAACAGCTCACCTCCGTGTCGCCCCAGGCCTTCCGGCTCACCAAGCGGTCGCTGCGCGCGCCGGTGCTGGAGCGCATCGAACGCTCCGCCGCGCACGACGAGGAGGCGCTCGCCCTCTGGATCTCTCCAGACACCCACGCCCGCATCCGCGACTACCTCGCCCGAACCGTGCGGAAGTAGCGGGGCATCGGCATACGAAATGACGAGAGGCCGCGGGGGATGTTCTCCCTCGCGGCCTCTGCGCGGTCAGGACATTTCCATCCCGCCACGACCCCTGCGCCGTCATCCTGAGGGCGACCACGCGGCGCATCGACCACACGAAAGGCCGCAGCCCGAGGATCTATAACCGACGGAACGCTACCGCCGCCTTGTCGCCACGAGAGGTTATAGATCCTTCGGCCTGAAGAAGTTAGCGCATGCCGATGGTCACGCTTGGCCGGCCTCGGGATGACATCGCCAGGGTGCGCGCGATCCCCCGGCCGTCATGCGGCCGGCGTTTCGCGCAACTGCTTCGACAGGAGCCAGGTGTAGATGCGCTCGTCGGCGTAGGCGAGGCGGGCGGAGCCGACGTGGTCCTGCCCCTCGTCTTCCCAGATGCGGGCGCCGTGCGGAGATGCGCCGCCGGCGGCGTGCAGCCGCAGCGCGTCGATGAACCCCTCCTTCGCCCGCCGCGCGAGGTTGCCGAATGAGAGCCACACGGGCGCGCCGGGATCTTCGGCCGGCACCCGGGTGGGGTCCACGGCCCAGAGCGCGGCCCACTCGCCCGGCTGCAGCAGTGCCACGTCGAACACGCCGTTCCCGCCGAAGCTGAAGCCGGTGAGATACGTGCGCCGCCCGTCGCCGCCATGCTTCTCGCGCACGTCCGCGACGATCCGCCGCACGTCGTCCGCGTGGCGGAACCAGTGGTCGCCCGCCTCCGGAAGCTGCGGCGCGACCACGATGAAGTCGCGCACCACCGGCGGATTCCCCGCCCGCAGCGGCCCGTGCAGCGAAAGCGCCGCCGTGATGTCCATCGGCGCTGCCTCGTTGTAGCCGTGGAGGAAGCAGAGCACCGGCCGTGACTCGTCTCCGTTGTCCGGCACGGAGAGCAGGTACCGCAACGGCCCGTCCTCCACCACCCGCGGCTCGCCTGATCCGCTCATCGCTTGGCTCCGATCATCATCATCCCCGAATTCTACTGTCTGTCTCCGCGAAGAACGAGAGCGGTTAGCGTGGAGACTCAGGCTGGCTGTTCCCTGTTCCCTGTTCCCTGTTCCCTGTTCCCTGTTCTCTCCGCATCCACTCCGCTCACCTTGGCGGCCGGAAGCGGCGAGCCCAGCGGGGGACTGACGCGTTCGCCGCAAAAGGGTTATATTTCATCACTGAAACAATGACGGCGAGCTCTGCCGCGAGCCCGCCGTCTTCGTATGTAAATACCACGGACAGCGGCAGCCGCGCCCCCGAGAGGGCGCGAAACCCCGTGGTCCATGGGAAAACGAATGACGTTCGATCAACTGAACCTGCACCCGCTCCTTCTCAAGGCGGTGCAGGAGATGGGCTTCACCAAGGCCACCCCGATCCAGGAGCAGTCGATTCCGCCCGCGCTGGAGGGGCGCGACCTGCTGGCCTGCGCCATGACGGGGAGCGGCAAGACCGCCGCCTTCCTCCTCCCGATTCTGAACCGCCTGATCGGCCAGCCCCGTGGCAAGACGCGCGTGCTGGTGCTGTCGCCCACGCGTGAGCTGGCGGCGCAGATCCACGACCACTTCACCCAGCTGGCCCGCTACACCGACCTGCGCGGCGCCGCCGTGTTCGGCGGGGTGGGGATGAACCCGCAGGAGCAGGCCTTCCGCCGCGGCGTGGACGTGATCGTGGCCACGCCGGGCCGCCTGCTCGACCACCTGCAGCACGCGTACGCCTCGCTGGCCAACGTGGAGGTGCTGGTGCTCGACGAGGCCGACCGCATGCTCGACATGGGGTTCCTCCCCGACATCCGCCGCGTGCTGCGGCACGTGCCGGCCAAGCGCCAGACGCTGTTCTTCAGCGCCACCATGCCCGCCCCGATCGTGAAGCTCTCGCAGGAGATGCTGAACGCGCCGGCGGCCATCAACATCGAGCGCCGCTCGGCGCCGGCCACGGGGATCACCCAGGCCGCCTTCCCGGTGAAGGAAGAGCTGAAGCCCGCGCTGTTCCTGGAACTGCTGCGGCGCAAGGAAGTGGGCGAGGCCATCGTCTTCTGCCGCACCAAGCACCGCTCCAACCGGCTGTTCGAGGTGCTGGAGCAGGCGGGGATCCCGGTGGCCCGCATCCACGGCAACCGCAGCCAGAGCGCGCGCACCGAGGCGCTCGACGGCTTCAAGAACGGGCGCTACCGCGTGCTGGTGGCCACCGACATCGTGGCCCGCGGCATCGACGTGGAGGCGCTGGAGCACGTGGTGAACTTCGACGTGCCGCACCAGCCCGAGGACTACATCCACCGCGTGGGCCGCACCGCCCGCGCCGAGGCCACCGGCGAGGCGTACACGCTGGTGAGCCCCGAAGAGGAGAAGGACTTCCGCGACATCGAGCGGGCGGTGGGGAAGCAGATCCAGCGGAAGACCCTGGCCGGCTTCGACTACAACGCCCGCGCCGCGGAGCGCTTCGAGGTGCCGATCGGCGAGCGGATCAAGGAGATCCGCGCGCGCAAGGCGGCCGACCGCGAGCGCGCCAAGGCCAAGGCCGAGGCCAAGGCCCAGCGCGAGGCGGGTGAATCCGCGCGCGGCCAGTCGCAGCGCGCGCCGAACTCCGGCGCGCCGCGGCGTGACGGCGAGCGCCCGGCGCACCCGCACGGCCCCCGGCGCGAGCCTGCAATGGCGGGCGCGGGTGGCGGCAACGGCGGTGGAAGCCGCCGCCGCCGCGGTGGGCGCGGCCGCAGCGGCGGGGGCGCTCCCCGCCAGGGCTGAGGACCGGGTAGATGACGGCCGTCCTCGCGCGGCACCGCTCCATGCCGGAGCGGGTGCTGCCCTGGGCGGCCGTGAGGATGGATGGTGCGGCGGTGCCGGCCTGCTTCCGGGTGGAAGCGGCGCCAGCCCGCCGCTTCGTCGTATCCGGGAGCCACCTCGCGCCAGGGACCATCGGCTCGGCCGCCGCGGCGGGGCGGTCCGCGCTGCCGGGTTGCCGGAGCGCGCCGCGATGAACGCTCCCACGCGCGAGGAGATCGAGGGCGTGTTCGGACCCCAGGCGCTGGCGTGGGGGCTGTTCTACCAGAACGCGCCCGCGCTGCGTTTCGAGCTGTCCGACGGGGGCGGATACGTGGAGATGTTCACGCGCGCGTACGACCGCGCCCGCGAGATCCTCTCCGTCGTCTTCGCCGGGACGAGCGAGCTGGTGGTGGTGCTGAGCGAGGCGGGCGGCGGGGGGATGCTGGCGCACCTCTCCGGCTTCCGCGCGCTGCGCGGCTGCGGCGTTCCGCTCCCGAGCCCGTACGCGGCGTGGACCGAGACCACGGGCGCGGAGTGGGATCACGAGGAGCGCGTGTTCCTCTCGTTCCGCTGCGGGCGCGAGATGCTGAACCGCCTGCTCTGGGGCGCGCTCGCCACCGACATCGGCATCCGCCCGCGCCTCATCTCGCAGCTGTACCTGGCCGACCTGGGCCGCGGCATCCTCGCTCACCCGTACGACGACCGGGGCATGGACCTGATCGGCCCCAACCACGCCCTCCTGGCCGAGCTCCACGCCCGCTTCAACCCCTGGCTGCTGGACTTCGACCGCGAGCGCATGGCCGGCTTCTTCGCCGGGTGAGGCGCCGCTGATTTCAACACAGAGGAACGAGAGGACCAGAGGAACCAGAGGGAATTCGATCCGAAATCCTCTGGTTCCTCTGGTCCTCTGGGATGAAAAAAGCTGACTCTCGTCTCGATCGCGCGCTTGACCCCGGGGCAGGGCGCCGCCGAGCAGTCCCGGGGGCTACTCGGAATCCAGGTCCTCCTCATCCTCCCAGCCCTCCTCCGCCCCCTCTTCCTCGACGTCGTCGCCCCGGATCAGCGCTTCCAGGTCCAGCCGCTCGGAGCGTGTGGTGTTCACGCCCAGCATCCGGCGCATGTAGGCCAGCATCCGCCGGTTCTCGGCCGCGGAGATCGATGCCACGCAGTCGGCCGGCACGTGCACGTGAAAGTCGCGCATGTGCCCGTCGCCGGCGGTGAACAGCACGCACACGTCGCCGCTGAAGCCGCAGAGGATGATCCGCCGCGCGCCCAGGTAGTCGAGCAGCGTGTCGAGCGTGGTGGCGTAGAAGGCCGAGTGCTTCGGCTTGAGCACGAAGTAGTCGTCGCGGCCGGGCTTCAGCAGCCGGGCGATGGGCTCGCCGCGCACGCCCTCGGCCACGGCGTGCTCCACCACCTCGTGGAAGTCGCTGCGCCAGCGCCCCCAGTTGTCGTTGCAGTAGATCACCGGGATCCCCGCCTGGCGCGCCCGCCGCTTGAGCGCGGCGATCCGCCCGGCCGCCGCGAGGGCGTGCCGGGCCAGCTGCTCGCCCCCCTCGAACTCCATGTCGTTGATCACGTCGATCAGCACCAGGGCCACCGGGCAGCTGTCGGGAACGTTTCCGTGCAGATCCTGGTTCTTGATGGGCTTCCCTTCCGACATCACGCTCCGTTCGCCGTGGTTGAGGTTCGCGGAGGACCCCATGCAAGTGGCGCACACATCGGCCACCGAATTGTTGCAGGATGGCGGAAGTGTGTGATTTTCAACGAGATATGGAGGGTGTGGACGAGCGCGCGGAGCGCCTCGCGAGGAGGGCTCGCGAAAAATGGGACCGAAGAATGCAGTAAAATCAGGCGCGCAGGCGCGGCCGCTGCCACCGATCGTCCCGCGCGCGCCGAAGGCGGGAGTGCCACGTGGGTATTGGCGTGGCGGCTTCGGAGACGTAGAATGGCCCAGGCGGGGCAAGCGGTCGAAACGAATCACACTCAGACGGCAGGTACGCGATGGCGCGGGAAAACGGGACGGTGAAATGGTTCAATCCGGAGAAGGGGTACGGCTTCATCACCCGCGAGAACGGTGAGAAGGACGTCTTCGTCCACCAGAGCGCGATCCAGGGCGGCGGGTTCCGCACCCTGAACGAAGGCGAGCGCGTGGAGTTCGAGGTGGTGCAGGGCCAGAAGGGCCCGGCCGCCGAGAACGTGGTGCGGCTTGACGCGCCCGCGGGTGGCGAGGGCGGCGGGGCTGGTGGCGGCGGCGGCTACGGCGGTGGTGGTGGCGGCCGTGGCGGCGGGTACGGCGGCGGCGGTGGCGGTGGCGGCCGTGGTGGTGGTGGCGGCGGCTACGGCGGCGGTGGTGGTGGCCGTGGCGGCGGCCGTGGTGACTACGGCGGCGGCGGCGACCGCTGGTAAGCCTCGCTCCGCGCGGGCGTACCGACGTGGGAAAGCACGGGGACCGCTGAGAAGCGGTCCCCGTGCTGCTTGTTCAGGGCTGCACGTGCTGCGAGGTCCTGCCCGGCGTTATGCCAGGGTCAGACGTCGTAGCGGCGCATGGCGCGCTTGCGGTCCTTGTGGCGGCGCCGCTCGGCGGCCTTCGCCTTGGCCTTGCGCGCCTCGCTCGGCTTCTCGTAGAAGCGCTTGCGGCGCATGTCCTTGAACATCCCCGAGCGGATCATCCGCCGGCGGAACTGCTTGAGCGCCCAGTCCAGCCGGTCGGTCTCGGCGAGCTCGATCTCAACCACGCGCGGTCCTTTCGGAACGGGAAAGCGAAAACAACCGGGCAGGCAGGCGCGCTGGGCGCCTGCCTCCCGGAACCCTGACAAGAGACAGGCAATATAGCACCATCCCCCGGTTTATGGGAGTGTCCCTACCGCAGAAAAGTCACCCTGGAGCCGGAAAGACCCCCAGCCGCTATCGTAACTCGTTGCTGGATTATGGTTTGGAGTTATAAAACGTCGCTCCGGCCGGTCGCTTCTCCGCTCGATCCCACCCGCTCGTCACCCCGTTTTCGCGATCGAACCCCCATCCATATCGCGCCGTTGTGCTCGCCGCGCGAGGTTTGAGTACGGCGCGTGCAGTGGTGCGCCGCCAATCGATGCGGAAGGCTGGCCGACGCACGGGGAATGCTGCCAGGAGGGGATGATGAGCTGGGCGAATGGTGGGATGCACGACAGCCACGAAACGGGGCGGCGGCCCGGCAGGCGGCCGATGCTGGCGGGCGTGGAGGTGCGCGAGGAAGACCTGGAGCAGCCGGCGGGGCTGCACGCCGCCGCCGTGGTGGTGCGCGTGTCGGCGGTGGTGGTGTTCATCCTGGCGCTGGCGCAGTTCGCGGCGTGGTGGATCGACCGGCCGCCCGGCGGCGCGGGGCTGGGGCTGCTGGTGGGCGACACCATCCGGCTGACCGTGGTTTCCGCGCTGCTGTGGGCCGCCAGCCAGCTGATCGAACTGCTGGTGAAGAGCCACTACGACATCCGCGCCGGCCGCATCTTGCTGGCGCGCCAGACCTACATGCTGCGGCAGATGGGGCTGGCCAGCGGGCACCTGCCCGAGGAGGAAGTCACGCACGACCGCCGCGCGGACGATCCCGCGGCGCACGGCACGTCCTGAGGGCGCGCGGCGGTGCGGATGTTCCCGTCGCGGCGCGGGGTGCGTGAGCCCGGGATGAGCGGCGGCCGGCGGAGCCCCCGGGCGGATGCGCCCGCGCGCGGGTTGCGCGTGGCGCGGCTGGGCGCGGCCGCGCTGCTGGGTGTGCTGCTGTCGCTGGGCGCGCCCGAGGGGGTGGGGCAGGCGAACCCCTTCGCGGGAAAGCGGCTCTGGGTGGACCCCGCCTCGCCCGCGCGGCGGCAGGCCGACGCGTGGGCGCGCAGCCGCCCGCGTGACGCCGCGCTGCTGCGCCTGATCGCCGAGCAGCCGCAGGCCATCTGGATCGGCGACTGGGCGCGCGACGTGCGGCGCGAGGTGGACACGCGGGTCACGCAGATCACCGCCGCGGGGGCGCTGCCGGTGTTCGTGGTCTACAACATCCCCCACCGCGACTGCGGGCTGTACTCGGCCGGCGGCGCGCGCGGCGGCGACGACTATCGCCGCTGGATCATCGCGTTCTCGCAGGGGCTGCGGCGCCGCCCCGCGGTGGTGATCCTGGAGCCCGACGGGCTCCCTTCGCTGGACTGCCTCCCCGCGCGCTTCCAGGACGAGCGCTACGTGCTGCTGCGCGAGGCGGTGCAGACGCTGAGCGCCGGCGGCGCGTCGGTGTACATCGACGCGGGGAACGCGAACTGGAAGCAGCCGCCGGTGATGGCCGACCGGCTGCGCAAGGCGGGGATCGAGGGCGCCACGGGGTTCAGCCTGAACGTGTCGAACTTCCACGGCGAGCAGCCCAACATCGCCTACGGAACGCAGCTGAGCCGGCTGGTGGGGGGCAAGCACTTCGTGATCGACACCAGCCGCAACGGACGCGGGCAGCGGATCGTGCAGGACTGGTGCAACGCGCCCGACCAGGCGCTGGGCCGCGCCCCCACCACGCGGACGGGGAACGCGCTGGTGGACGCCTTCCTGTGGATCAAGACCCCCGGCCAGAGCGACGGCACCTGCCACGGCGGCCCCCGCGCCGGCGCCTGGTGGGCCGAGTACGCGCTGGAGCTCTCCCGCGCCGCCCAGGCGCTGGGGAGTCTGTCGCCGCGGTAGCTGGGTTCACCCGCCTTCCTGCTATCCGGGTTCGTTCCGGGCGCCCTGATCCTGATTCATCACGCGAGCGGAACCGGCTTCCTGGTCCCGTTGGGCCGCGGCGACAGCAATGCGTCCAAGCTCTTCAGGCGATGCCCGTAACGCCGCCAGCGCGCCTTCGCGTGCTTCGGGTGTCTGCATTCCGAGAAACAGTTCGTCAAATTCTTTCGCCAGCAGATCGAGATCCACCCTGGGCCGATCGAAGTTCACCCCCGTCAGCGCCTGATACCCTGCTACTGACATCACTACAGCACTGGCCGAGCCTTGCCTGGTGATCAGCACTGTTTCGCCGCGCGCAACGGCATCGAGCAACCGGCCAAAATGGTTCCGAGCCTCGGTGGAGGTCATGTAAACCGCTGGCCCACCATCTGGGTCCTCGACAGAACTCCGGTCCGTGCTGGCGGCGTCCGAGCGGGTGGTCGGCATTGTGGTTCTCCGGTTTGCGGGTGTGGCTGTATTTAACTAAAACGGTTTTAATGGACAACACTCCGGCGGGTGTTCTCTCTGCCGTGGCAGTGTGACGATTTTCGTTGCGCTGCAACGGGATGGGGCTTATCCTGGCATTCTGCTGTTTCCGTCCGTCACCCACCAACCGGAGGGGCGCGTGCGAATCGGGATCATCGACCTGCTCGGAAAGGAACCTCCCACCAACGGCTATTCGCGGCTGATGCGCGCGAACAACACCAGCATCATGCCGCAGGTGGTGGGGGTGTGGTGCAAGGAGGAGGGGCACCAGGTGCACATGGCCTACTACTCCGGCCCCGAGCTGCTGGCCGGCGGGCTTCCCGACGACCTGGACCTGGTGTTCATCAACGCCTTTTCGCAGGCCGCCATGCTGGCGTACGCGTTCAGCGCCATGTACCGCCACGCCGGCGTGGTGACGGTGCTGGGCGGCCCGCACGCCCGCAGCTATCCCGAGGACGCACGCAAGTACTTTGACTACGTGGTGGGCTTCTGTGACCGCGCGCTGATCGCCGACCTGCTGCGCACCGCCGCGCCGCAGAAGCCGCTGGGGGCGTACCTGTCGGCCAACGGGCAGCCGGCCAGCCTGCCGGGGCTGCGCCAGCGCTGGGAGTTCCTGAAGCCGGCGATGGACCGCGCCCGGGTGCTCAAGCTGGTCCCCTTCCTGGGGAGCCTGGGGTGCCCGTACAAGTGCAGCTTCTGCATCGACAGCACCGTGGCCTACCAGCCGCTGGAGTTCGAGGGGCTGAAGGACGACCTGCGCTTCTTCCAGGAGCTGAAGATGCCGCGGTCGGTGGCGGTGTGGCACGACCCCAATTTCGGCATCCGCTTCGACGACTACCTGGACGCGATCGAGGAGGTGGTGCCGCCGGGGAGCGTGACCTTCGTGGCCGAGACGTCGCTGTCGCTGCTGAAGGAGGACAACCTCAAGCGGCTGAAGAAGAACGGCTTCAAGGCCATCGCGCCGGGGATCGAGAGCTGGTACGACATCGGCGACAAGAGCCGGATGCGCAGCACGCGGGGGCTGGCGAAGGTGACCGCCGTGGCCGAGCAGGCCAACCTGGTCAACGAGTACGTCCCCTACACGCAGTGCAACCTGATCTTCGGGCTCGATGCCGACGAGGGCGCGGAGCCGTTCGAGCTCACGAAAAAGTTCATCGACCTGGCGCCGGGGGTGTACCCGCACTTCGCGCTTCTCTCGGCGTTCGGGCGCAACGCGGTGCTGAACCTGGACTACCAGAAGGCCGGCCGGGTGCTGCCGGTGCCCTTCCACTTCCTGGACCTGGTGCAGTGCATGAACGTGCGTCCGAAGAACTATAGCTGGACCGAGTTCTACGACCACGTGATCGACACCTTCGACTACTCGTTCTCGCCGCGCGCGCTGATGAAGCGGCTGCAGAAGAACCGGCGTTCGTACATCTGCTGGGAGCAGCTCTTCCGCGGCGTGTCGAGCGAGCGGCGCAACCGGATGGCGTATCACATCAAGATGCGCCGCTGGCTCGAGGACCCCGGCTTCCGCGCCTTCTTCGAGGGCGAGACGCGCGAGGTGCCGTACGTGCTGAGCGAGCAGATCCGCCGCCACCTGGGGCCGCTGGCGAAGTGGCTCCCCGACGAGGCGCTGCGGCACGATCCCGAGGCGTACCTGCACTCCGGCATCATGCAGCAGCTGCCGGTGCTCCCGCAGCCCGCGGCCGCCGCGCCCGCACCCGCCGTGGCGTAGCGCGTACGCGGATCGGGCGGATGACCTGACGAGCGGGAGATGGCGATCGAGCCGTCTCCCGCTCGCGTTTGTGTGGAGTCCGCCGCTGACGGCTGGACCCGCATCCGACCCGTTCCGCGCGCCGAAATGAGGTGGTAGCTTCGTGGCCTGGCTGGAATCCCGCTTCCGCTTCTCTTCGATCCAATCCCCCCGAGATGCCTTCATCATCATCCGCATCATCCGCGACTCGCATCATCATGCCGGAAGGAACGCGGTTCTCCCGTGTTCGCGCCGCGGCGCCGTGGCTGTGCGCGGGGCTGCACGCCGCGGCCGGGGTGCTGATGCTGCTGGTGCTGCGCGGCGGCACCGAGGCCCAGCCGTCGCTTGCCGCACGGATGGCGTACGTGGACGCGCACGCGGTGGCGTGGCGCGCGGCGTTCGCCGTGTGGATGGCGGCGGGGGTGAGCGTGCTCGCGTTCTACGGGTGGTGGGCGCCGGCCGTGCGCAGCACGCGGCTGGCTTTGGCCGCGATGGTGATTGCCGCGCTGGGGCTGGCGTGCGACCTGTCGGGCGAGGGGTTGTACGTCGGCTGGCTCCCGTCGCTGACGGACGACGCGGTGAGCTTCGCGCAGGTCCAGCGGGTCGGGACGGTGCTCACCTCGGTGTTCGCCAACGGCTTCTACACGGTCGCCGGAATCCTGCTCACGCTCGGCACGCCGGGGCTCCCGCCGCGGGTGCGCGCGCTGGCTTGGCTGATCTGGGCGGCGGGGATCGCGCTCAGCGTCTGCGGCGCGGTGGGGTGGGCGGCGGGGCTGGTGGCGGCGTCGGGCGTGCTCTTTCCCGGGCTCGTTCTCCTTGCGCTGATGCTGCCTCGCGCGTTGCGATGACGCGGGTGATCGTGCTGGGTGGCACCGGCTTCTTCGGCGGCGCCGCCGTCACCATGCTGCGCGACGCGGGGCTCTCCGTCACCGCCGCCGCGCGCCGCTCGGGTGACATGAGGGTGGACGCACAGGACTCCGCGTCGATTCGCCGGGCGTTCGAGCCGGGCGACGTCGTGCTGGACGTCGCGGGGCCGTTCCAGGCACGCAACACGGCGCTCGCGGAGGCCGCGGTGGAGATCGGATTCCACGTGGTCGACATCGCGGATTCATCGGCCTACGTCCGACGCGTGATGGCGATGTCGGACATCGCGGCGGCGGCCGAGGTGCGCATCCTTCCCGCGTGCAGCACCGTGTCGGCCGTGACGTCGGCGATGATCGCGTGGAGCGGGCTGCCCAACCCGGTTCGGCTGACCGCCTTCCTCGTGCCCACGCCTCGCCACACCGCCGTGGCCGGGACGGCGGCGGCCCTGATCTCCACCGTCGGCGGCCCGGTGGCGGTGCTTCGGGATGGTAGCGTGCAGACGGGGCGCGGCTTCGGGTCGTCGTGGCGGTGGGAGGAGGGGACGCCGCTGGGCCGGCGGCGCGGATGGCTCTTCGACACGCCCGACGCGGTGCTGCTCCCTCGCTCGCATCCCACGCTGACGGATGCGGACGCGTACGTGGACCCGAACATTCCCGGCGCGGCGGTGGCGCTCCGGATCGCCGCGCGCGTCTCTCCCGTCCGCGCGGCGATGCGGCGCATGATGCCGTCCGCGCTTCCGCTGGCGCGGCGGCTGGGCGGCACGGGCGGAGGCTTCGGGTGCGAGGTGGAGGACGCGAGTGGGCGCGTGGTCCGCCTGGTGATGACCGCCGAGCGCGACGCGTACCGCCTGGCCATCATCCCCGCCGTGCTCGCCGTCCGCGCGCTCGCCGCCGGCAACGTGCCGCACACCGGCGTCCTGCCGCCGCACCAGCAGGTGGACGCGGACGCACTGCTCGCGGAACTGCGGCGATGCGGCTTCGAATTGCACCGTTCCGGCTGACCAGTCACCGGGAATCGTGTCCTGCCCTCCCTCGGCGGTCCCCGATGGATTGCACCGTCAACGCGGCGGAATGGAATCAGCCGCGGCGGGGAGGGGTCGCGAAGTCTTCGTCCCGCGCGGCCCGTACGTCGGAGATGGAAAGGGTGCGTAGCGCGACCGTATGTCCGGACCGGGCGACGAACTCTACCTCGAACACGTCCGGTGAGTGGAGATGGACAATCGCGCCCATGTCGCCGGCACGCAGCCCCGCGTCTGGCAGATCCCGAAGGAGGACCACGGTATCAAGCTCGCGGACGGGTTTGTTCATCGTGCATCTCCGGCGAACGGCGGTGGATCGATGAAGGCTCTCTCCGCATTCGCCAGATTCACGTGGACACCGCCATCGCCACGTTGGCGCTGGCGCGGTCGAGCGAGCGGTACTGGATGGCCTCGCTCACGTGAGCGGTGGTGATGGTGCCGCCGTCGTCCAGGTCGGCGATGGTGCGGGCGATCTTCAGCACGCGGTGATAGGCGCGCGCGCTGAGGCCCAGGCGCGTGATGGCCGTCCGCAGCAGCGCGTCGCCGCCCTCGCCGATGGCGCAGTGCTCGCGCAGGTCGCGCGCGGTCATGTGCGCGTTGGCGTGCGCGTCGGCCCGCTCGCCGAAGCGGGCGCGCTGCACTTCGCGCGCGCGGGCCACGCGCTCGCGGATCGCCTCGCTGGGCTCGCCCTTCCGCCGGTCGGACAGGTCCTGGTAGCGCACCGCGGGCACCTCCACGTGCAGGTCGATGCGGTCCAGCAGCGGCCCCGAGACACGTCCGAGATACCGCTGCACCGCCTGCGGGGCGCAGGTGCAGCGCCGCTGCGAGTCGCCGTGGTGCCCGCACGGGCACGGATTCATCGCCGCCACCAGCATGAAGCGCGACGGGTAGGTGAGGGAAACGGCGGCGCGCGACAGGGTAACCTTCGAATCCTCCAGCGGCTGCCGGAGGACCTCGAGCACGTTGCGCCGGAACTCGGCGAGCTCGTCCAGGAAGAGCACGCCGTGGTGCGCCAGTGACACCTCGCCGGGCCGCGGGTGCGATCCGCCGCCGATAAGACCCGCATCGGAGATGGTGGTGTGCGGGTTCCGGAACGGGCGCGTGGCCACCAGCGCCCGGTCGCCGCCCAGCAGCCCGGCCACGGAGTGGATCTTCGTCGTCTCCAGCGCCTCGCCGAAGGTGAGCGGCGGCAGGATGCCGGGGATCCGCTGCGCCAGCATCGTCTTCCCCGACCCCGGCGGGCCAACCATGAGGATGTTGTGCGCGCCCGCCGCGGCCACTTCCAGGGCGCGCTTCACGTGCTCCTGCCCCTTCACGTCGGCGAAGTCGTTGTCGGGCACGCTGGCGGCGCGGAAGAGCGCGTCGCGGTCCACCGTCACCCGCCGCAGCTCGCCCGACCCCTCCAGGAAGCCTATCACCTCGGCCAGCGTGGTTGCGGAGCGCACGTCCAGCTCGCCCACCACCGCCGCCTCGCCCGTGTTGTGCTCGGGGAGGATGATCCCCCGGAACCCCGCGTCACGCGCGGCGATGGCCAGCGGCAGCGCGCCGCGCACCGGGCGTAGCGTGCCATCCAGCCCCAGCTCGCCCGCCATCAGGTAGTGCTGCAGCAGGTCGATGGAGCGCATCTGCGCCGCGCCCGCCAGCATCCCCACCGCCAGCGGCAGGTCGAACGCGGTTCCCGACTTGGGAATGTCCGCAGGCGCCAGGTTCATCGTGTACCGGCGCGGCGGCAGGGCGTAGCCGCTGTTCATGATGGCGGCCTGCACGCGTTCCTTGGCCTCCTTCACCGCGCCCTGCGGCAGGCCGACCAGGTAGAAGGCGGGCAATCCGCTGGAGACGTCGGCCTCCAGCGTGACCAGGTAGGCATCGATGCCGAGCACGGCGCCGGCGGTGACACGAGCGAGCACGGGGGACGGCTCCCGGTGACCGGGTAAGTACACGAAGTACGCACGCGAGGGCCACACGGTAATGGCCCCGCCACGTATCAGCAATGTCCTTTTTGTCCCGCGCCGAAACTCCGCCACCGCTTCAACACATCGTGCTCAGCGGTGGCGCTTCAGGTGCGCTTGCGCGGGTGTGCGGCTGAACGCGAGCCGGATGCGTCCGCCGGTCCGCGCGAGGGGTGTGGACGCGGGGGAGATGACGAGCGGAAGGAGCTGGGTGCGCGGCTGGCGGACTGGAACGTGCATGCGCCGGGCACCCCGTTCGGGGGAGATGGGCCTTCGGCGCGGGCCGCCGCGCCCCCGCTTTCGTCACGGACTCAGCCGGCAGGGCTAAACGCAATGGACCAGCAGCAGACCAAGACCCGCGGGGTCGCCGACATCGTCTTCCTGATCGACATCTCCGGGAGCATGGCCCCGGCCATCGACGCGCTGAAGGCGAACATCGGCACGTTCGTGGAAAGCCTGAGCAAGGGCGAGGGGAACAACGTGTCGCCGGTGCGCGACTGGCGCGCCAAGGCCGTGGGGTACCGCGACTTCGACGAAGACCCCGAGCCGTTCATCGACAACCCGTTCGTGAACGACGTGGAGGCGCTGCGCGCGCAACTCGCCGGGCTGGTGGCCGAGGGCGGCGGCGACGAGCCCGAGTCGCTGCTGGACGCGCTGTTCAAGGTCTCCAACATGGGGCAGACCGAGAAGGGCGCGCAGAGCCTGGACCCGGCCAAGTGGCGCTACCGCAGCGACGGCGCGCGGGTGGTGGTGGTGTTCACCGATGCCTCGTTCAAGCCGGCCATGAGCATCCCCGAGGCCAAGGGCGGCGGCGTGCAGGACGTGACCAACGCCGTCATCAACAATCGCATCATCCTGAGCCTGTTCGCCCCCGACATGCCGGGCTACGACGAGCTGAGCCAGATCGACAAGTCGGAGTGGGAGGCCATCTCGTATCCGGGGCTGAACCCGCAGGAGGCGCTGGTGAAGTTCACCTCCGACCAGGCCAACTTCAAGAACACGCTCCGGCAGCTGGCGGCCAGCGTTTCGAAGTCGGCGGAGACGGTGGCGCTTTGAACGACAGTGCTGGGTGCTGGGTGCTGGGTGCTGGGTGCTGGGTGCTGGGTGGTGGGTGGTGAGTGCCCGGTGCCCAGTCCTGAGGGCGCAGGCGGCACGAGGGGGCAGGTATGACGAATTCATCAACGCGGGGCGAATGGCGAAGAAGCTGAAGGTCGGCGATGAAATCAACGGCTACACCATCACCGACGTGTTCGGGCCGGGGGCCATGGCCATCTCGTATGCGGCCCGCACCCGCAGCGGGCAGCGCGTGTTCTTCAAGCAGTACAAGTCGCCCGCGGTGACGGTGGACTGGTACCGCGACTACGTGCGGTACCAGAAGGAGCTCAACCGGCGGATCGAGGAGAGCCCGGCGCGCAACTTCTGCGTGCGTGCCATCGATGCGTTCGAGGCGGTGTGGGGCGGCCGCAACTACTTCCAGGTCTTCGAGTTCGTGGAGAATGGCGACGACCTGGGCGGGATCTTCGAGCGCGAGGCCGCCGAGAACGGGGGCCGCGCGCCCGCCGCGCCCTTCCCGCCGCGGATGTGGGAGCAGCACGTGATCTGGGCCAAGGTGCTGATCTCGGGGATCAACACGCTGCACCAGGCCAAAATCGCGCACGTCGACCTGAAGCCCGACAACGCCTACCTGATCGAGGATCCCTCGATCGCGGCGGGCTTTCAGCTCAAGCTGATCGACGTGGATTTTTCGGTGCTCACCGACCAGACGGCGCCCTGGCACGGGCGGCAGGGATACGTGGGCTCCGACAACTACCGCTCGCCCGAGCATTTTACCGCCGGCGGCACCCCCGGCGCCGCGTCGGACGTGTTCACCTGCGGGCTGATCCTGTACCAGCTGCTGGCCGGGCGGCACCCGTACTGGTCCGAGGACCAGGCGGAATACGCCCACAAGGTGCTCGCGTACAAGGCGGAGCGGCCGGTGCTGGGGGGCACCTTCCCGGCCCCGGCCAGCAGCGACGCCGTGGCCGACGTGATCCACCGCTGTCTGGCGCCCCGCGCCGCCGACCGCCCCACGGCCGCCGAAGTGCGCGACGTGCTGACCGGCCGCGCGGGCCACGCACCGGCCACGGCCACCGCTCCAGCCGGCACGGCCGCACCCGCCGCCGTGCCGCCCGCCGCAGCCGCGCCCGCCGTGGCGGCGCCACCCGCGCCGGCAGCGCCCGTGGCCGAAGCGCCGCCGGCCGCTGCCCCCGCGTCTCCTTCGCCCGGGCCCGCTGCAACGCCCGAAGCCGCGACCGCGCCTCCGCCCTCTCCGGCTGGTGCGGGCGGCGCGCTGCTGAACGGCGACCGCATCCAGCTGGTGGGCGAAACGGGGCAGACGCTAGCGGTGGGCGTGCGCACGCCGCTGGGCAAGCACATGGTCCGCCAGTTCGGCGATGACTTCAACGTGTGGGACACGGAGCAGTGCACGCTCGAGCGTGGGCCGGACGGCACCTGGCAGCTGGTGCCGGCGGCGGGCACCACCAACGAGACGCTGCTGAACGGTGAGGCCGTCACCTCGCCCCGGCCGCTGCATGATGGCGACGTGATCGCCGTGGGGCGCGCGGCCAGGGGGATCGCGAAGCTCCCGCTCACCGCGCGCCCGGGGTGAAGGCGGGGCAGGGGTGATGCCGTCAGTCTGAAAGCTCGAACGATACGAACCGGTGGCGCCCGGATGCCGCGCCACCGCCGAAGGAGGGCGCGATGATCGCCATCGGGCCGACGCAGCCGGGACCGTGCGTGGAGATCAACCGTGAGCGAAAGCCAGAATCAACCCGCGGCCGGCACCACGCCGCGCGCGGAAGCCAAGCCCGAGACGACCGCGGCCACGCCGCCCGCGGCGGATGCCTCCGCGTCCGGATCGACAACCCCGCCGCAGGGCAGCGCGACTGGGAGCGACGCGCCGGCCGGGCAGCCCGCCGGCGCCGCATCGTCCGGAGCGACGGGTTCGGGTGAATCCGGCGGCTCCGGCGGCTCCGGCGGCTCGGGTGGATCGTCGCCGGGCGTCCCATCCGGCAATCCTCCGCCGTCCAACACCGCCGGTCCAGCGGAGCGGGCGGGAGGATACGGCGGATCGGACCCGGTCCCGCAGGCCGGGGCGAAGGACGCATCCACCTCGCCCGGCACCTCCGCTGGTTCGGAGGCCGCACCGGTTGGGACGGACACCGGCGCCACCGCGCCCGCTGATGCGGCGGCGTCCGGCACTGATCCGGACCCGACGCTCGAAGCGCCTTCTTCCACCAGCGAATCCACATCGACCGGCACGCCCGCTACGGAAACCACGTCGGCCGGTGCTCCGGTGGCAGAGTCGACAACGGCAGGTGGGTCCGCCACGGAGTCGACGTCGGCCGGTGCACCCGGGACGGCGTCCACCTCGGCTCCTGCGTCTCCCGGTGACGCAGGAGCGGGCGCGTCCGCCGCGACGGCCTCGTCCGCCACGGATGTGTCGGGCGCCGGTGGAGGGAGCACGAGTGAAGCCCCGGCCGGCGCGTCGTCGGCTGGCGGATCCTCATCCTCGGACGGGGCGCCTTCCGCGGATGCCTCGACTTCCACCCCGCCGGCCGATAGCGCCGCGGCGGATCCCGCAACCGCGACGGATGCGGCCACGGGCGATGCGTCCACCGGCGGCGGCACGCCCTCGGCCGCGACCGATGCGGCGCCGGGCGATACATCTGCGGCCGGCGCGTCCGCCGCTGGTGACGCGGGTGCCATCGCGTCTACGGCCGATGCGATGGGTGCGGATACGTCTTCCACAGGTGACGCGAGCTCGGCCGGCGCGACAACGGCGGGCGCGCCTCCCGCCAGCGATGCGTCGGCCGAAGCGCCGGCCGCGGGCGGGGCGCTGACGGCGGAGCGCATCCAGCTGGTGGGTGAGTCGGGGCGCGCGATGACCGTGGGGGTGCGAACGCCGGTGGGCAAGCACGTGGTCCGCCAGTTCGGCGACGACGCCAACGCGTGGGATGCCGAGCAGTTCGTGCTGGAGCGCGGCGCGGACGGCGCCTGGCAGGTGGTGCCGGGCGAGGGCACCACCAACGAAACGCTGCTGAACGGCGAGCCCGTCACCGCTCCCCAGCCGCTGCACGACGGCGACGTGATTGCCGTGGGCCGCGCCGCCAAGGGCGTGTCGAAGCTGCCGCTCACCGTGCGCCCCGCCTGAGGCGGACGATGGCCTGGAAGTGCCCGCAATGCGGTTTTCAGAACGCGGACGATGCCGCGCGCCAGTGCGAGGCGTGCGGCTTCGCCCGCTCGGGAAAGCTGGTGCTGGTGGCGGAAGAAACCTCGAAGCGGCTGACCGTGGGCGTGGACACCGCCATCGGCAAGCACCTGCTGCAGACCTTTGCCGGTGGCGACCACGTGTACGCGGGCGAACCGCAGTTCCTGCTCGCGCGTGACCTTGTGCGCGGCGGGTGGAGCATCGCCCCCGCGCCCGG
>DASSJS010000255.1:0-15851 GCA_035691085.1 Longimicrobium sp. | reverse complement strand
CGGCGCGGGGCGAGGTCCGCCGCACCCGCGTGTGCCGCGCTTTCGCATCCGGATGAGGGCGCGCCGGGCGAACGGGCGGCGATGGGCGGGAGGACCGCGGACATGAATCTCACCGGATGAAGGCTCGTGACGCTGCGTCTGGATCTTTAGACGGCCGTGGGCGTGCCTCTTTCCCCGATGGGTCACCCCAAGCGCGCGGCCCCCTTCACCTGCTGCCGGGGAAGGGGGCCGTGAAGACGAGAGCCGCGCCGGCGCTCTATCGGGTCACGTCGAACGGCCTGGACGATTTCTGCGTCTGCATGTCGGCGGACGAGGTGCCGGGCTCGGCGAGGGCGAAGCCGGGGAAGTAGATGCGGTATCTGCCCGCCTGCAGGCCGGCCGGGAGCGTGGCGGCGCCGCTGATCACCTCGCCGGGTGCCAGCCTCAGGGCGGCGAACGTCTGCAGGCACGGCGGGATCTCGACGTACACCGTGGCCCAGCCCGACCCGGACAGCCGCTGGAATTCGCGCCGGCACATGTCGTATTCCACCGTTTGCTCGCCCACGTTGCGCACCGTGAGCCCCACGTTGGTCCCCGCCGCGTAGGCTGACCGGTCGGTCGTGATCTCGAGCGTGGTTCCGCCGGGGAGCGTGGCGATTTCCTTTGCCCCGCCGCACGCCGCCAGCGTGACGGCGGCAGCGGTGAGCGCGAAGCGGACCAGGGAACGGGCCATGGATTTCCGGGTGGGTCGAGAGAGGTGGATCAGGAACGGCGACGGCCATAGAACGCGCTTGGCGCCACGGATATGACGCCGCGGCGGCGACGGGCGCGGGTCGGTGCTTCGTGGCCGCTTCGATGCCGGGTTCCGCCACTCCGGCATGGGCGCGTGGCCGGCCTGCGGCGGTGCGACACATCGGCAGGGCGGGCGTTCGCGCGGTGGCGCAGGGCGGATGGCACTTCGCGCAACCCGCTCGCTTCCGGAACCCCGCTCGTGGCAACGAGGTATAGCCACGGGAGGCGAGGGCGTAAAGCGGCGGGCGATGATTTCTGCTCCTTTGCCTGTCGCAGCTGGGGCCGGGTTGGGCTGGTCTGAAACTTGTAGCGCTGGCGCCGTGTCTGCCTCGTCCGGCCGCGGTGGCTGGGGCGGGGCGTTTGCTGCGGACCTGATTCGGGGAGCGGGGATGAGGAAGACGATGTTCGTGGCCGCGGTCGCGGCCGTGCTGGGAGCCACGCAGGCGCAGGCGCAGGTGTTCACCCTTCCCTTCCAGAGCACCGCGCGCGGCGGGAACAGCATCGGGCTGTACCTGAGCGACGGGCCGGGCGACCTGGCGGTGGAGGGGATCTGGCGGCGGAACATGGGCTCCGGCAACCTGGGGCTGCGCGGCGGCTTCGCCGACCTGGGCGACGGGTACCTGCTGCTGGGCGTGGACTGGCGCCAGGCGCTGAACCTGCAGACGGATCCGCTGGACCTGGGGCTCACCCTGGGCGCGCAGGGCGCCATCGGCGACAACAGCGGCATCGGCGGGCAGGTGGGGCTGATCGTGGGGCACACCTTCGCCGAGCAGGGGCTGGCCATAACGCCTTTCATCCACCCGCGGGTGGCCATCGCGGCGCCGCTCAGCGACAACGGCGACGCCGAGGTGGACGTGCTGGCCGACCTGGGCGCCGACTTCGACTTTTCGCCCAACCTGAGCCTGCGCGTGGGCGTGAGCCTGGGCGACGGGCCCGACTGGGGGATCGGCCTGGCCCTGCGCCGCTGAGCCGTCCGTCAACCTTTGAACTCACGGGTCCGCCGCCGTACGCGCACCGCGATGGCGACGGGCCTTGTCATCTTTGCCACACACGCATGAGCCTGAGCCAGAAGCGGATCGACCTGCACATCCACACCCACGCCAGCGACGGGCAGCTGTCGCCGTCGGCCATCGTGAACGCCGCCGTGAAGGGGAAGCTGGACGTGATCGCCGTGACCGACCACGACACGGTCAACGGGCTGCACGAGGCGCTGAACGCCGCGCGGGGACAGCCGGTGACCGTGATCCCCGGGATCGAGCTGAGCACGCATCACGGCGAGCACGAGATCCACGTGCTGGGCTACTTCATCGACCCCGACTCGCCGGCGCTGCGGGCGCAGCAGGTGCTGGCCGGCGAGCGCCGCGCGGCGCGGATGCAGGAGATGGTCAAGCGGATGCAGGAGCTGGGCGTGGGCGTGCAGTACGAGGACGTGCTGCGCGTGGCCGGCCCCGAGGCCAGCTCGCTGGGGCGGCCGCACCTGGCGCGCGCGCTGCAGCAGGCGGGGCACACCCGCAGCGTGGGCGAGGCCTTCGACCTGTACCTGAAGGACGGCGGGAGCGCCTTCGTGCCCAGCGCGTTCCCGGGCGTGCGCGAGGCGATCGACGCCATCCGCGAGGCGGGGGGCGTGTCGGTTTGGGCGCACCCGGCGCTTGAGGTGTTCGACCGCGAGGTGCGCACCTTCGCCAGCTGGGGGCTGAACGGGATCGAGTGCTTCCGCCCCAACACGCCGCCGGTGGAGAGCATGCTGTTCGAGAAGGCCGCGCGCGACATGGGCCTGTTCCGCACCGGCGGCAGCGACTGGCACGGCCCGCACAAGGGCCCCTTGGGCAACTGGGCCATTCGCGGCGACGACGTGCGCGACTTCCTCGCCTCGCGCGGGCTGGCGGACTGACCTTCACGCGCGGGCCGGGATCGAGGCCGCGCGGTGATGGCTTGCGGAAGAGGATTCGTCTGGGATGCTCCCCCGATCGGCGCCGCGCTCGAAGTCGCCGCGAGCGAAGCGAGCCCAGGTCCCTCCCCCAGGTTGTTTTGGGGGAGGGACAGGCGCCCTCGGGCGCCAGGGCGGGGGCCTCGCGGACTGGCGGGAACGCTCGATCCGTCCTTGTGAGGCTCGTTGGCTGACCTTTCACCACGGCATCCGGTGATGGACGGATCCGCATCTCCCGGCAGCACGCAGCCCGCCGCGGCCCCGACAGCGCCCGGTCCCACCGCGGACCGGCGCGACCCGTGGGTGCTGGGCGGGCTCGCGCTGCTGGGGGTGATGACGGTGTTCGCCATCCTCCTCTACCGCGCCTCGCCGCAGAGCGCGCGTGAGGTGGGGAGCGCGGCGCTGGTGGCCGTGGCGCCCGACGCGTTCACGCCGCGCATCTCCCGCGCGCGCGAGCGGATCAGCGCGGCGCAGCGGGCGCGGGCGGCGGGCGACACCGCCGGCGCCCTGGCCCGCTACGCCGAGGCCGAGGAGGAAGCCCTCACCGCCCGCCAGCACACCGCCGACACCACGCAGGCGCGCACCGCCACCGAGCTGTGGGCCAGCACCGTGCTCGACCGCGCCGAGCTGATGCTGGGCGCCGGCGCGCGGCCCTGGTACCAGGCAGACAACAACCAGGTGCTGGCCGAGGCGCTGGCGTCGGTCAAGCGCGTGCAGGGCGTGCCGCTGGCGCCGCCCACGCGCGCTCGCGCACAGGCGCTGGCCGCGCGGATCGAGCGGCAGATGCGCGCGGGTCCTCTGGAATGGATTCCACGATGACCTGGACACCCGCGCGCCGCTCGGTGGCCGCGTCGCTGCTCTTCCTTGCCGCGGCGGTGCTGGCGGGCGTCACGCCGCTGGAGCACGGGGTGGAGTACCACGTGTTCGGCATCGTGGAGGGCCTGTTCGCGCTGCTGCTGGGGTACCTGCTGGTGCTGCGCGGCGCGTGGGCGGCGCCGGCGGGCGTCACCGGGTGGGCGGCGGTGGTGTACGGGACGGTGGCGACGGCGCAGGTGCTGGAGTTCCTCTTCCCCCCGCCGGGGCTGGTGCAGTGGGTGGTGGTGGCGGGGATGGCCATCACCGCGTGGAGCGTGTTCAGTGGCGGCACGCCGCGGCGGCTGGTGGCGTCGCTCGCGAGCCTGGCGGTGATCCTGGCTCTGGTGCGCTACTCCGTCATCCCCGTGCTGTGGACGCGCATCGGTCCCGCGCAGGGGACGGCGTTCGGGCTGGGCGACGTGGCCGAGAGCGCCCGCCGCATCTTTGCCGACTGGCAGCCCGTAGGCCCCGCCGGCGAGTTGATCGGCTTCGTCGCAGTCTGCCTCTGGGCGCTCGCCACGCGGCTGGTGTGGGCGCCGGCGCCGGGGCCGGCAGGATCTGCCTCGCCGGACGCCTGATCCTCATCTCCCGATGGGTTGCGCTGAAAGGAGCCGCTGAAGGTTTCCTCACACGGAGATCCGGCGGACGTGGCAGTGCTCCATGGCTCCCCGTGGGGGAGCAGTTCAGAGTGACGCGTCGAGAGGTTCGTAGACGTGCTCGAACGCGCGGAGCAGCGGCTCGAGCGAGGCGTGCGTCATCGGGACGGCCTGGCGCAGCAGCGCGGCGAGGGGCGCGTCGCGCTCGGCGATGGTCACGAACGTCCGCTCACCGTCCTGCCGCGTGTCCCTCCTCAGCCCCTGCCGCACATACCAGCCGTCGACGATGGCGGCGAACAGCTCCATCTGAAGTTGCGGCCGGCCCGCGCTGCCCGCCGGGCCCAGCCGGCGGATGATCTCCATCGCATGCCCCCGCCGCACCGTGGCCAATTCGTCGCGCCGGAGCAGCCGCTCGCCCTCCAGCCGCGTGAGGGTCCGCTGCATCTGCCCCAGCACGCCGTCCGGATCGCGTGCGATGAAGGAGATGCGCACGATCACAAGCATCGGCACGTCGCCGCTGGTGGCGAGCATCCAGCGCCTCTCCCGCTCGCCGTCGAAGTCGGGGCGCAGGCAGAGGATGGCGGTGCGGATCCCCTCCGACACCGTGGCGAACTGCATCTCGCGCTGGAACGAGGCGTCCACCACCAGGAGGTCGAGGTCGCTCAAGGGGTTGTGTGTCCCCAGCCCCACCGAGCCGGAGATGCCCAGCCCGGCGGATGGAAACGCCACGGCCAGCCGCCGCAGCATGGATTCCGCGGCAGCGATGTGCGCGTCGCGAGGCCCCGGGGGGAGCCGAAGATCGGGGACGGGCGAGACGGGCGCTGTCACGTGAGCACGTACGGTGGAAGGGCGTGCACCCCCTCGCCCAGCGTTCGGCGCAGGACGTCGAGCAGTGGCGCGACCGAGCTCACGCGAGCGCCGAGATCCTCGCTCGCCCAGTATTCCTCCAGCTCGACCCGAAAGGCGCCACCCAGCTTCAGCCCCGACAGCAGGTTCTTGATGCGGCTGACGGAGACGTCCAACTGGTGCATGGGATACGCGGGGTCGCCCGCCGCGGCGGCCGCGGCGGCGTGTTTTCGCGCTGCCCGGCCGGCCCGCGCCAGCATTCCGGCAATGCCGTGCCCCGGGTACGGCGCCTCGCTGGCGAGCAGCAGGTGCCGCATCTCCCTCACCGCGTGATCGGCCGCGTTCGGGGCGTGCAGGCGCAGGAGCCCGGCGGCGCACAGCTCGTCGATCTGCGCGTGCACCAGCTCTGCGATTCGCGCCGGATCTCCTTCCACGCGCTCCCCGGCCGCGGCGGCCGCCGCGGCCCGCGTGAGCGGCCAGGCACACACCTCCAGCAGCAACGCGGGAAGGGGGTGCAGGCGCCGCACCTGCACGGGGCCGGCGGGCGGCAGGTTCAGCACCCACGCGGCGCCGGTTTCCGCCGGTTGCCCCGCCGCGGGCTCGGCCAGGAACGCGTCCCAGTTCCACCGCGTGCGCACCAGCCGCACCGACGGCGCGGTCGCGAACGCGGCGCTGTCCGCATCGCCGCCGGCAAGCGGGGGCGGCGATACGGAAACAGCAGCGCGGAGCAGGCGGGCGAAGAGGCCCAGCTCGTAAGCCGTGCGGTCGAGCAGCGACGCGTCATCCAGCAACGCCGCGGCGCCGGGCTCGGCCATGCGGATCGTCTCGACGATGGCGCGATAGGTGGGGTGCGCGTCTGGAAGCTCCGCAACGTCCAGCGTTGTCGCGGCCGGGTCAACTGACACACCCATGCGCGCGAAGGCCGCCAGAGAGCGGCGGAACGCGAGGTGCGGGGCCGAGGGCGTGGCGGGCGGAGGCGCGGCGTTCATCAGACACGTGCAGCCGGGATCGGGAGAGGCACGGTCTCGCGGGACCGGGGAGAAAGCGGCCGGCGGGAAGGAGCCCGCCGGCCGCCGGATGGTCAGCAGTCGCTGGGGTTGCCGGTGCCGTTCCAGGTGCACGGACCCCAGTCGGTGAACCAGCAGTCGTCGACCGAGCAGGCGGCGGTCTCACAGTAGCAACTGTCGCTGCACTGGCAGCTGGCCTGGCAGGTATTCCAGTTGACGTCGTACGTGGGGCATTCGACCTCGTCGGTCGGCGCGTCGTGGCCGCGCACGGTGCCGCGTTTGCCGGCTGGCCGCTCGGTGGTGGTGAACGACTGGATCTCCAGCTCGTCTACGGTGAGGCGCACCTTCTCCATGAGGCACACTCCGGGCTTGGGTTGGACGGGCCGTGCGCGGAGCCTTCCGCGCGAAACGTAGCCGCCGGGCATCGGACCGGCCACGCACTTCGAGACGTTGCCGCCGCCGTGGCGAGCACGGGCGGGTCCGCTTGGAAAGCGGCTGAATCAGGAGCTCACCGGCAGCTTAGTAGGCCCCGGGCGCGGCCGTCAAGCCATGCCCGGTAACGTGTGCCCCCCCTGCGAGCCGCACCATCCACCATCGATCTCCACGCAGGTGGCGAAGGCTTCGGCCTCCATCAGCCGAAACCCCTCCGGGGGTTGAAGGAGAGGGTTCTGGGGTTGATCCCCGGACGCCGGCCTCGCGGGTTACAGGACCGGGATCGGGCAGTGGTACGAGGGCTGGGCGGAGAACCGGGCGCGGGCGATGATGGGCTTGGCGGTGTCGCCCTCCGGTTTCTGGACGCGCTCCAGCGTGAGCTCGATGCTTCCCGCGAGCCGCGTGGAGTCGTTGCGGGTGAGATGCATCGAACCGTCCGTCACCCAGAGATTGGCCGAGGCAGGATGCGAAGCCGGCCGCCATACGTACAGCACGCCTGGTTCATCGCTGACGGCGTAGCCCGCATCCTTCAACCGCACGTTGCGCGTGTTCAGTGGCACCCTGTTCATCAGCATCAGCCCGAAGCCGTTGCGGCCGGGGTCGAACAGGATTTGCATCCCCCGGGCATTCCTGCAGAACTCTGACTTGCCGCCCCACTCGCGCGGCATGCCGCCCTCGAGTTCGCCGCGAAAGGTGCCGTCGGGCACGCGGCTGCAGGCGTCACAAACGAGCAGCATTGCAAACGCGATGGTGGTCCACGTGCGGAGCGGGTGCATCAGCGGGATCGGAGAAAGATTCCTGATCGTGTGAGCATCCCGGCTCCGAACGATCGATGTGACCGATTCACCGCGCGATCGCCACGCCCCACGGCCTCGTGCCGACCGGGATGCGGGCGACCACCGCGTTGGTGCCGGTGTTGATCACGTCCACCTCGTTCGACAGGCCGCATGCGGTGTAGAGGAAGCGGCCGTCGCGGGTGATGGCGATGCCCCACGGGCGCCGGCCCACGGGGATGCGCGCCACCTGCCGCAGCGTCCGCGCGTCGAGCACGGTAACCGCGGAGGCGGCGCCGTTGGCCACGTAGATCCGCCGCCCGTCCGGCGAGACCACCACGCCCACGGGCTTCCCCTCGCCGCGCTCGATGGTGATGCTGCGCAGCGGCTGGTGCGTGCGCGTGTCGATCACCATCAGCGAGCCGCTGACCTCGTTGGTCACGTAGGCGCGGGTGCCGTCAGGCGAGAAGGCGGTGGCGCGGGGGCGCAGGTCGGCCAGGATGTTGATGACCACGCGGTTGGCGCGCGCATCGATCACCGACACCGTGTTGCTGGTCTCGGCCGTCACGTACACCCACCGCCCGTCGGGGCTGATGGCCACGCCCTCGGGCTCGATCCCCACCACGTGCGTGGCCAGCACCCGCCCGGTGCGGAGGTCGGTGGCCGACGCCGTCCCCGCGTCCTCGTTCGACGCGAACAGCCGGGTGCCGTCGGGCGTGACGGCGAACTGCTCGGGGTCGCTCCCCGCGTCGTAACGCGCGATCACGCGGCGGGTGGCCACGTCGATCACGGCGATGGCGTCGCCGCGGCTGGTGGCGTTGGGGTGCTCGTCGCTGAGCGCCACGTACACGCGGCGCCCGTCGGGGCTCGCCTGGATGCCGCGCGGCCGCACGCCCACGGGAATGCGCGCGATCACGCGGTTGGTGGCCGTGTTGATCACGCTGATGTCGCGCGACCCCTCGTTGCTCACGAACGCCAGCGGCACGCGCGCGGGCTGCTGCTGCGCGAACAGCGTCGTGGCGAGCGCGGGGAAGAGCAGGGAAGCGGCGAGGATCGTGGAGCGAAGGCGCATCGGGTCGTAATGGATCAAGTCAGGCGACGGCTCGATGCCGGTGTGGACGGCGGGATTTCGATCGATGCCGAAATTGCACCGGGCGGCTGAAGCCACGGCTACGACTACGGGAAGCCTCGCAAACCGCGCGAGGCTGTGGGCGCGGCATCCGTGCGTGGCCAACCATCCCTCGCGCGGCGATGGCGGCGAGCAGTCCGCGAAGGCGGACTTCGGGCCGTTGTTGCCGCGAATTCATTCGCCCGGGCCAACAAAGCTGATGACGAGCGTTCATCGCCCGATGCGGCACTCGCTCCGGTCCCGCGGCGTCCCCAGCCGGTCCAGCACGTCGCTCGACGAAGCCTCGTCTCCGGGCGTGGCGCGCGGCACCTCTATGACCTCCGGCGACGAGGCGCGGGTGACGTACAGGGGTTGGCGGAGCTGGCCGTCCCACGGGCGGAAGGAGAGGGCGCGGCCCTTGTGGCCGTCGAACTGGGCGGCGCCGGAGCGGAGGTACGCGGCAAGCGCGCCCGGCATCGCCGAGCGCGCACGGAGGGTGGACTCCCAGAGCAGCTTCACCGCGAACCACCCCACCCACCCCTGGGAGTCCATCCCTTCTCCGTAGCGCGCGCGAAACCGCCGGTTCAGCTGGTCGGCGCCGAAGCGCTCCAGCCGTGCGTCCCACGCCACCACGCGCCCATCCACCCCACCCGCCTGCACCGCCGCATCCGCCTCCATCGCCGCGCTGGGCGCCACGTGGAAGGTGCTGGCGCGGCACCCGGCCCCGCGCAGCGCGTCGGCGCCGCACCCCAGGTCCAGGAATACCACGCCCAGCCGCTCCGCCGCGTCCGCCAGCGCCTGGCACTCGCCCGTCTCGAACCCGCCCAGCAGCGCCCGCACCCGCCCGGCGCGCACCAGCCGCTCCGGGTCGGCCCCTTCCACCAGCACCACCGTCCGCCCGAAGAGCGCGGCGGAGCGCGCCGCCTCTTCCGCCCCCATCCGCACCCCGCGCGCGGCGCTCTGCATCTCCGTCATGCGGGCGGGCGTCTCCGGCAGCACCAGGCCGATGCGCAGCGTGTCGGCCGCGGGCTGCTGGGCGCGCGCGGCGGGGGATTGCACGAACGAGGCCGCCGTAAACACCAGTAGAAGCACGATTTGGCGGATGTGCTTCATCCGCGGTCCTTCCCGCCGCCCGCGGTGACCTGCGCGTGGTTGAGCGCGGAGACCAGCGTCACCCCGCCCAGCACGTTCCCGATCAGCGTGGGGATGATGAACCGCACCAGCGTGTCGATCCACGCGATCTTGCCCACCACCGCGCCATAGAACACCTCCACCGCGCCGGCCACGATGTGCGAGAACTCACCCACCCCCACCAGCCACGTCATCAGCACGATCACCAGCACGTGCGAGCTCTGCGACGCAGGGAGCATCCACACCAGCAGCGCGATCAGCCATCCGGCGAACACGCCCTTCAGCAGCGTTACCCAGAACGGGTGCTCCACCGCCTTCCTTGCCAGCTCCTCGAAGGCGTGATGCACGTCGGGCTTGAACAGCTCCGTGCGGCCGACCACGAAGGCGAAGAGGAGCGCGCCCACCAGGTTGGCGAGCAGCACCACGCCCCACAGACGGGCCACGTTGCGGAACATCTCGCCGGTGCGGCGCGACAGCAGCGGCACCACGGCGGTAAGCGTGTTCTCCGTGAACAGCTGCTGGCTGCCCAGGATCACGATCAGAAAGCCGAACGAGTACCCCAGCTTGTTCACCAGCGGCGCCCATTCGGCGTCGGGGAGATGTGCCTTGAGCACCCCCTCGCCCACCAGCGAGAACCCCATCGCCAGCCCCGCCGCCAGCCCGCTCCACGCCAGCGCGGCGGTGGAGCGCTTGAGCTCTTCCTCGCCCTCGCGCCGGATCACCTCGTGCGTGGTGTTGGCGTCCAGCGACTTCTCTTCGCTCGCCTTCCGCTGTTCGTCCTCGCTCAGGTCGGGCGCGCCCTCGGGGCGGTCGCCGTCGCGCTCGTCGTGCTCGTGCTCGGAAGATGGGGCCACGTGCGCCGCCGGCTGGGTGGGTGCGAGGGTGGGATTCGTTCGCGGGTAGATGGCCGCAAATCACAGACCGGAGGTGGGATCAGGCGCGTTCGACCCGCTCGCGAGGGATGAGAATCGGTCGGCCGCCGGCATCGCGACGGCGGCGGCTGAAGCCGCGGCTCGAACGGCACCAGGCCTCGCAAACCGCGCGAGGCTCCCTGGAATCACAGCCTTGCTCCAGCGGGTGAACCCGCCGGCCAGGTACGGCACGAAGCCTCGCAAACCGCCGCGAGGCTGCGGGTGCGGCCTTCGTACGCGCCGGAGCTTCCGGTCCATGACGGAGGTGACCAGCAGTCCGCGAAGGCGGACTTCCCAATGGTTCAGCGGCGGGTTTCAACCCGCCGATCATGGGGGACGCGTCCGGTCTTGGTGAACGCATCCGATCCTGGGGAACGCATGGGGACGCGTCGGTCCTGGCGAACGCGTCCGGTCCTGGTGAACGCGTCGATCGCCGCGGGTCGATGGCCGCGCCCCGTCTCGTCAACGCGCCTTCACGTATCCCCGGTCGCCTTCTTCTCCCCCGGGCTCGGCTGGGGAGCCGGTTTCGCCGGCGCGGCGGGCTGCGGCAGGTGCGCCCTGGCCGTGTCGGGCGGCGGGGGCGGCGGGGGAACCGGGGCGCCGGCGCGCAGGGGGACGGGGCCGCATAGCTCCGGGCGGCCACCGCGGCCGTAGACGATCACGTGCGGGCGCCTGGTCAAACTGTCCGTGCTCACGCCGATGTCGCTGGACGACCGCGCGGCGCCCAGCGAGTCGGCCGTCACGGGGATCAGCGAGGCGATGGTCGCGCCCATGCGGTTGCAGGCGCCCTGGCGCACCGCGCCCTCGTACGTGGCGCCCCAGATGGCGTTCGCGAGGGTGGTGGCGATCGAGGTCGAATGCGCGACCGACTTCACCTGGCCCGAGCCGCGCACCACGCCGGGGCCCAGCGGCGCCAGCGCCACCGCGAACGCCAGCTGCGGCGGCATCGGCAGCGCGGCCGTGTCGTCGGCCGCCGGCGCGGCGGGGGCGGGGGTGGAGGCGCTGTCGTTGGCCGAGACGGAGTTCTTGTCCGCGCTCGGGGTGTAATCGGTCTGCGTGCGATTCTCGTCACCGCACGCGGCCAGCGCCGCCAGCAGCAACACCCACCGGACACCTTTCATCACCCTTCCTCCCCCCGAAACCCCAAATCATTGGTTCCCATAGGTTTGGCTCGCCGTGCTCTCTAACGATGCGCAAGGTTTGTCCAACTCCGACGTCCAGTTTCGCCTCGGTACTCCGTCCCGTCTCCGGCGCAAGACGAAGGCCACACCGGCACAGAAGGTGCGAAGGCGTGGCGAACCAGGGTAGATCGTTCGTTCATTTGTCCATCCTCCGGGTGGCCGGTTTCGCTGCTACATGGGGCGGAGGTGGACTTGCGATCCGTACGGGGCGGAACCCCCTCCGCCGCGCAATACGCAGACTCCGCCCGGAGTGACCGTGCCGAACCGCCGTGCGCGAAAATCCGTGATGCGATACCGCCTTTCAACGGCATGCACCACCGTGCCCCGCGCGCTGCTGGCCCTGCTCCTGTGCGCCGCGCCGTTGGGGTGCTCACGTACGGAGGCGCGGGGCGCGGAGGGGCGCGGCGACGCGGTGGTGGACCGCCGCGGCATCGGGATCGGCACGGCGGTGCGCGAGGACGGGCAGTGGACCCTCCCCGCCAAGGACTACCAGAGCACGCGCTTCAGCGGGCTGAGCCAGATCACCGCGGCCAACGTGGCCCGGCTGCGCCCCGCGTGGACCTTCAGCACCGGCATCCGCCGCGGGCACGAGGCGGCGCCGCTGGTGGTGGGGAGCACGATGTACGTGGTCAGCCCCTTCCCCAACCAGCTCTTCGCGCTCGACCTGAAGCAGAGCGGCGCGCTGAAGTGGGTGTACGCGCCGCCGCTGCAGCGCGCCGCGCAGGGCGTGGCCTGCTGTGACGTGGTCAACCGCGGCGCCAGCTACTGGAACGGCAGGGTCTACTACAACACGCTCGACAACCAGACCGTGGCGGTGGATGCCGAGACGGGGAAGGAGGCGTGGCGCACGCGGCTCGGCGACATCAACCGCGGCGAGACCATGACCATGGCGCCGCTGGTGGTGAAGGGGAAGGTGCTCGTCGGCAACAGCGGCGGCGAGATGGGGGTGCGCGGCTGGCTCACCGCGCTCGACGCCGAGACCGGGAAGATCGCCTGGCGCGCCTACAGCACCGGGCCGGACAGCGAGGTGCTGATCGGCCCGGGCTTCAAGCCGTTCTACGCCGATGACCGCCGCCCCAACCTGGGCGTGAGCACCTGGCCCAGGGACACCTGGAAGATCGGCGGCGGCACCACCTGGGGGTGGATCAGCTACGACCCCGAGCTGGACCTGGTCTACTACGGCACCGGCAACCCCGGCCCCTGGAACCCCGCGCAGCGCCCCGGCGACAACAAGTGGACCTCGTCGATCTTCGCGCGCGACCCCGACACGGGGCAGGCTCGCTGGGCCTACCAGTGGAGCCCGCACGACGTGCACGACTACGACGGGATCAACGAGCAGCTCCTCCTCGACCTCCCCATCAACGGGCAGAGGCGGAAGGTGCTCGTGCGCCCCGAGCGCAACGGATACCTCTACGTGCTGGACCGCGCCACCGGGCAGGTCCTCTCGGCCGACCCGTTCGTGCACATCACCTCGTCGCTGGGGGTCGATCTCAGGACGGGGAAGTACATGCCCGACCCGGCCAAAGACCCGGGCACGATGAAGCCGGTCGTCGACATCTGCCCCGCGGCGCCGGGGGCCAAGGACTGGCAGCCCACGGCGTTCTCGCCGCGCACCGGGCTCCTCTACATCCCGCACAACAACCTGTGCATGGATGTGCAGGCCAGCGAGGCCAACTACATCGCCGGCACCCCGTTCGTGGGGATGACGGTGGTGATGCACGCCGGCCCCGGCGGCCACCGGGGCGAGTTCACCGCGTGGGACATCGTGCACCGCCGCGCCGCGTGGAAGATCCGCGAGCGCTTCCCCGTGTGGAGTGGCGCGCTGGTGACCGCGGGGGACGTCGTCTTCTACGGCACGATGGAGGGATGGTTCAAGGCCGTGGACGCGCGCACCGGGCGGCTGCTGTGGCAGTTCAAGACCGAGTCGGGGATCATCGGCCAGCCGGTGACCTACCGGGGGCCAGACGGGAAGCAGTTCGTGGCCGTCCTCTCCGGCGTGGGCGGCTGGGCCGGCGCCGTGGTCGCCGGTCAGGCCAACGGCGCCGATTCCACCGTGGCGCTGGGCTTTGCCGGCGCCATGACCGACCTGCCGCGGGCCACCAACCGCGGCGGTACCCTTTACGTGTTCGCGCTGCCATGAACAGCCAACGGGTGCGCGAGTGCGTGAGTGCGCGAGTGCGTGGGGCTCGTGGCGATCGCCTGCGTCGCGGGCCGTGGGCGCGGGCCGCCGCGGTCCTCGCCTGCTCGCTGCTGCTGGGCGCCGCGCGGTGCGTGGAGTGGGGGGGCATGACGGGCGAGCGCGGCGCCGAGCAGCGCAGCCGGACGCTCAACTGGCCCGAGGTGCGCACGATGTTCGCCACCGAGCCGCGCGACGCCCCCGTGGCCGAGGACGGGCAGTGGATCATGCCCCAGCGCGACTACGCCAACACGCGCTTCAGCGGGCTGAGCCAGATCAACGCGGGGAATGTCCGCAACCTCCAGCTCGCCTGGACGTTCAGCGACGACAACGAGTTCGGGCACGAGGGGGCGCCGCTGGTGGTGGGCACCACGATGTACGTCCTGAGTCCCTTCCCCAACACCCTGTACGCGCTGGACCTGGCCCAGCCGGGCGCGCCGGTCAAGTGGAAGTACCGGCCGCCGGTGCAGCGTTCCGCGCCGGGGGTGAGCTGCTGCGGCCACATCAACCGCGGGGCGGCGTTCGCGGACGGGCGCATCTTCTTCAACACGCTCGACAACCAGGTGATCGCGGTGGACGCCGCGAGCGGGAAGGAAGCCTGGCGCGTGCGCGTGGGCGACATCAACCGCGGCGAGACCATGTCCATGGCGCCGCTGGTGGTGAAGGGGAAGGTGATCGTGGGAAACAGCGGCGGCGAGTTCGGCGTGCGCGGGTGGATCATGGCGCTCGACGCGGCCACCGGGCAGACCGCGTGGAAGGCGTACAACACCGGCCCCGACACCGACGTGCTGATCGGGCCCGGCTTCCACGCCTTCTATCCCAAGGACAACGGGAAGGACCTGGGCGTCACCAGCTGGCCGCCGGGCGCCTGGCAGAACGGCGGCGCCACCGTGTGGGGGTGGATCAGCTACGACCCCGCGCTGAACCTGATCTACCATGGCACCGGCAACGCGGGGCCCTGGAACCCCGACCTGCGCCCCGGCGCCAACAAGTGGGCCGCCACCCTCTTCGCGCGCGACCCCGACACCGGCCAGGCGCGCTGGGCCTACCAGTTCTGGCCGCACGACCGGCAGGACTACGACGCCATCAACGAGAGCGTCCTGATCGACCTTCCCGTCAACGGGCGGATGCGCAAGGTGCTCGTGCGCGCCGAGCGCAACGGGTACATGTACGTGATGGACCGGCAGACCGGGGAGGTGCTCAGTGCCGACACCTTCGCCTACAACACGGTGATGAAGGGCGTGGACCTGCGCACCGGGCAGATCCTGGAGCGCCCCGAGATGGCGGTGAGGACGGGCGTGGTCACCCGCGGCATCTGCCCCACGCCGGGCGGCGGGAAGGACTGGCAGCCCACCGCGTGGTCGCCGCGCACGGGGCTCCTCTACGTCCCCGGCCAGAACCTGTGCATGGACATCGAGGGGACCGAGGCCAACTACATCGCCGGCACGCCGTACACGGGGATCGTGAGCACCTGGTACCCCGGCCCGGGCGGCAACCGCGGCGAGTTCTTCGCCTGGGACCCCGTCCGCCGCCGCAAGGCGTGGACGATCAAGGAGCGCTTCACCCTGTGGAGCGGCGCGCTGGCCACTGCGGGCGACGTGGTGTTCTACGGTACGATGGACCGCTGGTTCAGGGCCGTGGACGCGCGCACGGGAACGATCCTCTGGCAGTTCCGCACCGGGTCGGGGATCGTGGCGCAGCCCATCACCTTCCGCGGGCCCGACGGGAAGCAGTACGTGGCCGTGATGGACGGCGTGGGCGGCTGGACCGGCGCCGTGGTGGAGAACGACCTCTCCACCGACGACCCCACCGCGAGCGACGGCGCCGGCGGCGTGAGCCAGGACCTGCCGGACCACACCGAGAAGGGGGGCACGTTGTACGTGTTCGCGTTGCCATGACGACAACGGGTGCGCGAGTGCGTGAGTGCGCGAGTGCGCGAGTGCTTCGTCGCATCGGCTTGCACCGCCTCGCTTCGACGTCATCCGTAGCCGGCGCGGCGGCGATGCTCGCGCTGGGTGCGTGCTCGGACGCGGCGTCGCGCAACGTGGCCGTGCACGTTGCGCGCGGCAGCCGTGAGCCGTCTTCCGAGCCGCGTCCCGCCGTCGCCAACGCGTTGCGGCCGGAGTCTCCCGCCGTG
>DASSJS010000254.1:0-7653 GCA_035691085.1 Longimicrobium sp. | reverse complement strand
TCCGGCGACTAGATATGCATCCTGTGACGCAGATCTGAATGTCCAACTCACGGCGAAAGATTGGGATAGGGTCGATCCTGCTCAGCCTAGTTCTTCTCGGTGGTGTAGGAACCTCGATCTTTTTCGGGATCACGGCGGCTTGGGGCTTTCTCAAGACCCTTCAACCGCCAGTTGCCGCAGCGATTATTGCCTCATCCGGCACAATATTGGTGTCGGTATTCACGCTGTTAGTGTCGAAGCTCATCGAGCGTAAGAACGCGATCCGGCTGCAAATTCGTGAGAAGAAGATACCTGCATATGAAGAATTGATTTCAACGAGTTTCAAGGTGTTGTACTCCGACAAGCTTGAAGGCAAGCCGATGGAGGAAAAAGAGATGCTCAGGTTATTAGTCGGTGCAACGGAGCGCCTCGTAATCTGGGGATCTGACGAGGTGTTGCTTGCGTATCGTGCATTCCGCCGGTACTCAGAGCAACCCGAGAGCAGCGCAGAAATTCTTTTCCTGTGGGAGCGACTGATGCTCGAAATTCGGAAGGATTTGGGTCATCAGAATGTAGGTTTTGAGCGGGGAAGTCTGCTCTCTCTTTGGATCACTGACATAGATCGGGTGATCGCTTCGGCGAAGGTGACCCCGAAGATCGCACCCTAACTCTCAGAATGAGCAATGGCGGATATAACGGTGGTGGGCGGCGGGCTCAGTGGCTCCGAGGCGGCGTACCAGCTGGCGGAGCGGGGGCACGACGTGACGCTGTACGAGATGCGGCCGGTGAAGGGCACACCCGCGCACCAGACCGACAAGCTGGGCGAGATCGTGTGCAGCAACACCTTCAAGAGCGAAGACCCGCAGAACGCGCACGGGCTGCTGAAGCTGGAGATGGAGGAACTGGGCGCCGGGGGCTCGCTGCTGCTGGCGTGCGCCCGCGAAAGCCGCATCCCCGGCGGCACCGCGCTCACCGTGGACCGCATCGAGTTCGCGCAGCGGATGACGGCCGCCATCGAGGCCAATCCCCGCATCCGCGTGGTGCGCGAGGAGATGAGCGGGCTGCCCGACGGCCCGGCCATCATCGCCACCGGCCCGCTCACCAGCGACGCGCTCTCCCTCTCCATCCGCCGCGCGCTGGGCGACGAGGACGGCCTGTCGTTCTTCGACGCCATCGCGCCGGTGGTGAGCGACGAATCGCTCGACAAGGAGACGCTCTTCGCCGCCAGCCGCTGGGGGAAGGGCGAGGGCGACGACTACCTGAACGCGCCGATGACGCGGGAGCAGTACGACGCGTTCATCGAGGCGCTGAAGACCGGCGAGGAGCACGCGGGGCACGACTGGGAGAACGTCCCCTACTTCGAGGGGTGCCTGCCCATCGAGGTGATGGCGCATCGCGGGAACGAGACGCTGCGCTTCGGGCCGATGAAGCCCGTGGGCCTTCCCGTCCCCCAGTGGGACGGCAAGCGCGCGCACGCCATCGTCCAGCTCCGCCGCGAGGACCGCGCGGGGCAGATGTGGAACCTGGTGGGCTTCCAGACGCGCCTGCGCATCCCCGAGCAGAAGCGCATCTTCCGCATGATCCCCGGCCTTCAGGACGCCGAGTTCCTGCGCTGGGGTTCCATCCACCGCAACACGTACCTCAACTTCCCCGCGAAGCTCAGCGCCCACGGCTCGCTGCGTGACCGGCCGGAGCTGATCTTCGCCGGGCAGATCACGGGCGTGGAAGGGTACACCGAGTCGACGGCGGTCGGCATCCTGGCGGCGGCCAACCTGGACCGCATCGTCCGCGGGCTGGAGCCCGCCGTTCCGCCGCCGACCACGATGATGGGCGGGCTGATGCGCTACCTGCGCGACAGCGAGCCGAAGCACTTCGCCCCGATGAACAGCAACTTCGGCCTGCTGGACCCGCTGGAGAACGGGCCGAAGAAGATGAAGAAGGAGGAGCGGCGCGAGCGGCTGGTGGAGCGCGCCCGCGCCGACTTCGCCGCGTGGATGGACGCGCACGAGCTGCGGGTGCACGAGCCCGCCACCCGCGCGTGAGCGACGCCTTCGACGCGGGCGGCGCGCCGGACGCGCCCGCGTCCACCGTGCCGCTCGAGCGGCATCCGCTGCACGACGAGGTGGACGAGTTCCTCCGCTACATCGCGCACGAGCGGCAGCTGTCGCCGCAGACGGTGCGCGCGTACACCGACGACCTGGGCGAGCTGGAGATCTTCCTGGACCGCTACTACGGCTCGGGCGAGTGGACGTGGGGCGGGGTGGACCGGCTGGCCATCCGCTCCTTCATGGGCGACCTGGCCACGCGGAAGGAAAACGCGAAAAGCAGCATCGCCCGCAAGCTCTCCGCGGTGCGCTCGTTCTACCGCTACCTGCACATCGAGGAGCGGGTGGACGCAAACCCGGCCAAGTCGGTGCGCACGCCCAAGAAGGTGAAGGTGCTTCCCGGCTTCCTGACCAAGGAGCAGATGCGCCAGATCTTCGACAGCGCCGAGGTGCACGCGGGGGACGGCGGGTTCCACGCCATGCGCAACCTGGCCATCATGGAGCTGTTCTACAGCACCGGCGTGCGCCTGAGCGAGCTGCAGGGGCTGGACATGGAGCGGCTGGACCTGCTGGGCGAGCGGGTGCGCGTGCTGGGCAAGGGCCGCAAGGAGCGCATCGTTCCCGTCGGCCGGATGGCGGTGCGCGCGCTGCGGCACTACTTCGAGGGGCGCGAGATCGTGCTGGCGCAGGCCGCCCGCCCCGACCGGCGCGCCGTCTTCCTCGGCCAGACGGGGCGGCGGCTCACGGTCCGGCAGATCCAGAACATCGTCAAGGCGTTCCTGAAGCAGGTGGGCGACGAGCACGGCCTGAGCACCCACTCGCTGCGCCACACCTTCGCCACGCACCTCCTGGACAGCGGCGCCGACCTGATGGCGGTGAAGGAATTGCTCGGCCACGCATCCCTCAGCACCACGCAGATCTACACGCACACGTCGAAGGAGCGGCTGAAGAAGGTGTACCGCCAGGCGCATCCTCGCGCGTGAGCCGAAGTGCGAGAGTGCGAGAGTCTGAAAGCGGAGGGGCTCGCGGCCGTCGCCACGAGCCCTCGATCGTCCCCTCGTGGTGCGTGAGGCGGTTCATCTAACGCGCATGGGCGCTCCGGCGCCTTGCGGTGTACAACGAATCACGCGAGCTTGCCCCGGCCCGTGCGCCGGGGTAAATCGTTCCGGCAACTGGCCAAACCCGCGGTTGAAGTCCGCGAAGGCGGAGTGCGTGCCGTTGTAGCCGCGAGTTCACTCGCAACCTTCCACCGACGTCCGTCGGGAGACGAATGGACGCCGGCCGGGGATTCGGTCCGAACGAGTCTGGAATCAAGACTGGGAGATAGATGAGCGGAATCACGTTCCACGCCACCACCATCCTGGCCGTCCGCCGCGACGGTCGGGTGGCGCTGGGGGGCGACGGGCAGGTGACCACGGGCGACATCGTGGCCAAGAGCAGCGCGGTGAAGGTGCGCAAGCTGCGCGACGGCAAGGTGCTGGCGGGCTTCGCGGGGAGCGTGGCCGACGCCTTCACCCTGTTCGAGAAGTTCGAGGAGAAGCTGGAGCGCTACCCCGGCAACCTGAGCCGCGCCGCGGTGGAGCTGGCCAAGGAGTGGCGCAACGACCGCTACCTGCGCCGCCTGGAGGCGCTGCTGGCCGTGGCCGACCGCGACCACACCTACATGCTCTCGGGCAACGGCGACGTGATCGAGCCCGACGACGACATCGTGGCCATCGGCAGCGGCGGCGCGTACGCGCTGGCGGCGGCCCGCGCGCTCAAGGAGCACTCCACGCTCAACGCGCCCGAGATCGTGCGCAAGGGGCTGGAGATCGCGGGCGACATCTGCATCTACACCAACCGCAACATCACCGTGCTGGAGCTGGACGGCGCCCCGCGCGACGCCCCCTCCAGCACGCTTTGACGGTAGAGACAATGGCGACCAACGAAACGGAAGTGCGCCCCGCCGCGCCGGCCGACGGCAAGCCCGCCGAGGGCGAGCTGGCGCCCTGGCTCGACGAGCTGACGCCGCGCGGGATCGTGGCCGAGCTGGACAAGTACATCGTGGGGCAGCGCGACGCCAAGAAGGCCGTGGCCATCGCCCTGCGCAACCGCTGGCGCCGCCAGCGCGTGGACGAGGAGCTGCGCGACGAGATCGTCCCCAACAACATCATCATGATCGGCCCCACCGGGGTGGGGAAGACCGAGATCGCGCGCCGCCTGGCCAAGCTCGCCGGCGCCCCGTTCGTGAAGGTGGAGGCCAGCAAGTTCACCGAGGTGGGGTACGTGGGCCGCGACGTGGAGTCGATGGTGCGCGACCTGGTGGAGGTGGCGGTGAACATGGTGCGCACCGACCGCGAGGACGAGGTGCAGGAGGTGGCCGAGCAGCGCGTGGAAGAGCGCCTGCTGGACCTGCTGATCCCCCCCGTGGACGGCGCGGCGGCGGCGCCGGGGCCCAAGCTGGAGCAGACCAGCGACACCACCGCGTCGGCGCGCATCTTCGTGGCCGGGCCGCAGGGCTCGGTGGAGAAGAAGGAAGACGCGGAGAACCGCGAGCGCCGTGAGCGCACCCGTGAAAAGTTCCGCGCGCTGCTGGCCGACGGGAAGCTGGAAGACCGCGAGGTGGAGGTGGAGGTCAGCCAGAGCATGCCCATCGAGAACATGATGATCCCGATGGGCGGCGGGATGGAGGGCGGCATGGACGGCAACCTGATGGACATGCTGCAGGACATGCTCCCCAAGCGCACCAAGCGCCGCACCGTCAGCGTCAGCGAGGCCCGCCGCATCCTGCTGCAGGACGAGCTGGACAAGCTGGTGAACATGGACGAGGTGGTGAACGAGGCGCTCGACCGCGTGGAGGAGATGGGGATCATCTTCCTGGATGAGATCGACAAGATCGCGGGCGACCACGCCGGGATGGGCCCCGACGTGAGCCGCGAGGGCGTCCAGCGCGACCTCCTTCCCGTGGTGGAGGGGTCGACCGTGCAGACCAAGTACGGGATCGTGCGCACCGACCACGTGCTGTTCATCGCGGCGGGCGCGTTCCACGTGAGCAAGCCCAGCGACCTGATCCCCGAGCTGCAGGGCCGTTTTCCCATCCGCGTGGAGCTGAAGAGCCTCACCGAGGCCGACTTCGTGCGCATCCTGACCGAGCCCAAGAACGCGCTGCTCACGCAATACACCGCGCTGGTGAAGGCCGAGGGCGCCACCCTGGAGTTCACCGCCGAGGGCGTGGACGAGATCGCCCGCATCGCCGCGCAGGTGAACGAGCGGATGGAGAACATCGGCGCTCGCCGCCTGCACACGGTGCTCACCACGCTGCTGGAGGACATCCTCTTCGACCTCCCCGAGCTGGAGCAGAAGGAGATCCGCATCGACGCCGACAACGTGCGCAACCGCCTCAAGGCCATCGTGGAAGACGAGGACCTGCGCCGGTACATCCTCTGAGCGGACTTCGCGGCTGATCGAACGAACCGGGCCGGCGCCTTGGATGGGCGCCGGCCCGGTTTCATCTGCCGGAGACTCCGGGAACGGATAGTTGTGGCGGGATCGGCCTCATCCCCTGCCGTCAGTGGAGCAGGGGCTGTTCTTCGGTCACGGCCAGCACGCGGTACGGGATGGCTTCCGCTTCGATCTCGCGCAGAAGCTGCGCCTGTTCGGCGCCATCGGCAGCGTGGAGGTGCACCGTCAGCGCGTTCTGCGCCCGACGGATGCCGATTCCGTGGATGCCGGCTCGGTCCAAGTATTTGCCGCTTATAGCGGCTTTGACGGCGTCGAGAGTTCGTTCCATTCGCGGTTACCAAAAGCTTTCCGTCGATCTGCGATGGGATCGAAGACTACCCTGTGGCATGGTGCACATCAACTGACGGAAATGAGTGTCCTTCAGCGCGCCGGGTACGTTGCTGAACAAGATCCTTGACCGCTCTTCATAGCTATGCTAGTGTATTAGCACAGTGTCAATGCACTAGCACACAGGAGGGGGGATGACCCCATCGGGAGCGATGGACCTGGGGCGGCGGGAGCGGCAGATCATGGACGTGGTGTTCCGCCTGGGGCGCGCCACGGCGGCCGAGGTGCTGGCCGGATTGCCGGACCCGCCCAGCTACTCCGCGGTGCGCGGGATGCTGCGGCTGCTGGAGGACAAGGGCTACCTGCGCCACGAGCAGGACGGCCCGCGCTACGTGTACCTGCCCACCACCGCGCGCGACGAGGCGAGCCGCTCGGCCCTCGCGCACCTGCTGCGCACCTTCTTCGACGGGAGCCGCGAGAACGCGGTGGCCGCGCTCCTCGACATGGAGGACGAGCCGCTGGACCCGGCCGAATACGCTCGCCTGAAAACCCTTCTCGAAAACGCCCGCGAACCCGGAGACGACCGATGACCGTCCCGTTCACCCTCAGTCCCCAGGCCGCGTTCGTGGCGGGCATGGTGGTGAAGGCCACGCTGCTGCTGGCCGCCGCCGGTCTGGCCACGCTGGCGCTCGGCCGCCGCGCGCCGGCCGCGGCGCGGCACCTGGTGTGGACGCTGGCCGTCTGCGGGCTGCTGGCTCTGCCGCTCCTTTCCATCGCCACGCCCGGGTGGCGGCTTCCGTTTGTGACGGTGCGAACCGGGATGGCGGAGGGATCGGGCACGCCACGGGTCGTGGACGAGGCTGGCACGCCGACGGTGGTGTACGCGCCCGCCGCCCCCGCCGCGATGGGGGAGGCCGCGCCGGCGACGCCCGCCGTGGCGCCCGCCGCTCCGGTGACGGTGACGGTGCACGCCGCCGTGGCAGGGCCGCACGTCACGCGGGCGGAGCTGGCGGGGACGGGCGGTGGATGGACGGGCTTCGCGAAGATCCTGGCGCTGGTGTACGCGGCAGTGACGCTGGCTTTGCTCGCGCGGATCGTGATCGGTCGCACGGGCGTGCGGCGGCTGGCGCGCGAGGCGGAGGTGGTGACCGACCCCGAGTGGAGCGGGATGGTGCGCGACCTCGCGTGGACGCTGGACATCAATCGTCCCGTCACCCTGCTCCGCAGCACGGGCGCGACCATGCCGATGACGTGGGGGATCGTCCGGCCCGTGGTGCTCCTCCCCGCCGAGTCGGCCGCGTGGACCACCGAGCATGCCCGCGTGGTGCTGCTGCACGAGCTGGCGCACGTGGCCCGGCACGACTGCCTCACGCAGACGCTGGCGGCCATCGCCTGCGCCCTCTACTGGTTCCACCCCGGTAGCTGGCACGCGGCGCGGCGCCTGCGCGTGGAGCGCGAGCTGGCGTGCGACGACCGCGTGCTGGCCGCCGGCACCCGCGCCCGCGAGTACGCCGCGCACCTGCTGGAGGTGGCGCGTGCCTTCCGCGCGCCGCCGCTGGCCGCCGCCGCCGCGGTGAGCATGGCGCGCCCGTCGCAGCTCGAGGGCCGCCTGCTGGCCGTGCTCGACGGCGTGCGCGACCGGCGCACCGTTTCGCGCCCGGCCGCCGCGCTCGCCGCCATCGCCGCGGCGGCGCTCATCCTTCCGCTCGCTGCCATGCGGCCGGGCGAGGCGCGCGCGGCGGGACGCCCGTCGCAAACGCCGGCGGTGGCGCCGCGGGCTTTCACCAAGGCCGGCGGTGGATGCCAGGTGACGCGCGGGACCAGCTTCAACTGCACGGTGCAGGCGCGGTCGGGCGAGCGG
>DASSJS010000253.1:0-3447 GCA_035691085.1 Longimicrobium sp. | reverse complement strand
AGCACCCAGCACCCAGCACCCAGCACCCAGCACCCAGCACCCAGCACCCAGCACCCAGCACCCAGCACTCAGCACTCAGCACTCAGCACTCAGCACTCAGCACTCAGCACTCAGCACTCAGAAAAACCGGGGAGCGGACGGGCGTCCGCTCCCCCGGGTGCCGCCGGCGGGGGGTGGGGCGAGGGGGAAATGAGCGTCAGGGCATCACGGCCAGGTTGCGGGCCGTGAGGCCGAACGCGAAGGTCCAGCCAGACGAACGGGCGCTCTCGCGCGGCTCGCTGGTGCGGGCAAGGCCAAGCTGGATCGGCCCCGCCGAGAAGCCCGTGGCCAGCATGTACGAGCCCGACGCGTCGGTGCCGGCGCCCGCGCGCAGCGAGATGATGCCGCGGGTGTGCTCCACGCCGCCCGAGATGCGCCGGCGCCAGCCGCCGTCCAGCGAGCCCTCGTCCAGCGCGCCCTGGTACGACGCGGTGAGCCGCGTCTTCTCCGAAGGGAGCGAGTACGCCACGCCGGCGCGCACGGTGGCGGGGAGCCACGCGTTGTCATACAGCCCGCGCGCCGTTTCGTACACGGTCACCGGCACGGACGACGGGTCCACGGCGGTCTCGCTGGCGTCGAAGCGGTCCAGCGCCTCGAGCGCGGCGTTCTTGTGGAAGTCGGCCTTGCTCAGCACCAGCGACTTGGTGCGGAAGTCGCCCGACCAGCGCATCCCCGAGAAGGCGTTGGCCACCGCCGCGCTCACCGTGAGCCGCTTGGCCGGCTCGGCGGCGATGCCCAGGTCCACGCCCCAGCCGGTGCCGCCGCGCACCGCGACCTCGCGCAGCTCGGCGTTCAGGTCCTGCGCCTCCACGTTGAACTCGGGCTCGAACAGGCGGTGCTGCGCCATCGCGTGGCCCATGATGTAGTGCCCCGCCACGCCCACGCTCACCTTGCCGAACGAGCGGCCCGTGCCGGCCGAGAAGTCGAGCCAGCTGGCGCTGCGGCCGCTGGTGTTGCCCACGGCGTAGTCGGTGCGGCCCTCCTGGTATCCGTTCACCAGCAGGTCCACCACGTCGCGGCCCACGTTCTCGTTGTAGCGCGCGGTGTAGCTCACCCCCACGGCCACCCGCTTGTACTGGATGGCGGCCACCGGAACGGTGATGGACAGGTTGGCGTTCATCCCCTGCTGCGGGATGCCGCCCACGAAGGCGTCCTTCTCGCCCTGCGACCACTTGTTGAAGTGGAAGAGCGAGGGGACCTGCCCCAGCCGCGTGCCCACGAAGCCGGTGCGCAGCGCGAACTGCGGCATGGCCGTGGTCCAGTAGGGGTTGTTGTGCAGCCCCAGGTTGGCCGGGTTGAAGAAGAGCGCGTCCACGCCGCGCGCGTCGGCCACCCAACTCCCCGCGGTGCCCAGCGAGCGCGCGGTGAGGGTGCCCTGCGCCGCCACCGGCGCCACGGCCAGCGCGGCAGCGGCGGACGCGGCGAACAGGCGGGCGATACGATTGGGATTCATCGCGCGCCTCACTCGCCGCGGACCAGTGGGATCTGCGCGGAGACCGTCACCGGCTCGCGCTGCCCATTGGCCACGGTGGTCTCGAACTGGTGGCCCAGGCGGATGTACGCCTGCGTGCCGCTGTAGTCGACGACGAGGGTGTACAGCGTCTCGCTCTTCGTGGCCGCGCTCTCGCCGGTCACCTTCACGTTGGTGAGGGTCACGCGGCCGGCGGTCTCGGTCACCACCGTCTGCGCGGTGGCGGCGGCGGTGATGCGGACGGGGATCGTCGCCGCGTTGGCCTTGGAGGCCAGGCGCACGCGCACCGGGGCGGTCATCACCAGCGCGCCCGAGGCGGTGGTGCCGGTGATGTTGATCTGGCCCGCGAGCTGGGGATAGACGACCGCGGCGGTGTCTACCAGAGCCAGCAGGTTCTTGCTCACTTCCACCGACAGCCCCGTGCAGCGCTTGCTCGGCGCGCCGCAATCGCCGCGCAGGGTGCGGGTGGGCGCGGTGGCGGCGGCGTACGAGGCGGCGGGAACGCGCACGGCGGCGGTGCCCAGCGGCCGGGCGCGCAGGATGGCGGCGGCCTCGGGGATCACGGCCTGCACGGTGCCCAGCGCGGTGATCTGGCCGCGCAGCACGCCGGTGGCCAGGTCCACGCCTGCGTCACCGGCTTCCACCAGCCCGTTGGGCGTCTGGACGACCACGGAGGCGAGCCAGGCGTTCTCGGCGCGGTTCACGGTCAGGTCCACGCCGGCGGCCCTGGTGAGCGTGAGCCCGGCGGGCTGCAGCACGAAGGCGTTGACGCTGGCGGCGGTGCCGCTGGAGGTGGCGGCGGGGGCCACGGTGGGGGTGAGCGACACCTGGGTGCCGCTGGCCACGGCGCCGGCGGGGAGCTGGAAGCTCGCGCCCGCGGGGGTGCTGACGGTGGCGCCCGCGTCGCCGATGGTGCGGGTGACCGGCTCACCGGTCTGCTCGAACGGAAGCTGCTGGCCCTTGTCGCAGGCGGCCAGCGCCGCGCAGGCGAATGCCGCCAGGGCGAACGAATGGATCTTCATGACTGAACTGCGTCCTGTCTGCTGGGTTTCGGGGCGTGACCGGCGTGGCGCGGGGCCCGTGCCTCCCGCGATGCGGCCTGCCGAACGCGTCTGGCGCAACGGTGCGCCGGGCGTGGTGTCGGTGTGTCTTGCCGTCCGAAGCGCCTGAGCGGGGCGCGCGTGGTCTCTGCTCGGATCCCAATGAAGGTGTACGGCCCGACTGGCGTGGCGGGGCAGGGGCCCGCGGTAGCCTCGTAGCTTTGCGTCGCCGCCTTTCGGCGGGTTTGCCGTCCCGGAATTGCTGGTTCGCGACTGCCATGCGCGCGGATACCACAGGGGACGGTAAGAAAAATCCGTTCCCACGGATGATGCGCCACGAAAGCGCGTAAACGCTTATGATTTCTTTAGATACACGGAATCGTGCGTTTCCGCGCTGCTTGCAAAGCGCAGGGAGCCGGGCACTTTGCCGGAGCCGGAGCCGACCGCGTCCGCAGATCGTTGATTCACCACTAAACGGCGGATGTCATCCTGAGGAGCGTCCGCGCCGGGATTGCGTTCGCGACGATGGATGGACGCGACGAAGGATCTGCCGGTTGCTCGGAACGAGGCCGCCGAAGGGCACCGGGGGCGGATCGCTCGTCCGGGCAGGGCGTACCGTGGACGCGGCGATCGATCCTTCGGTCGCCGCCAGGTTTCGGTGTGGACGCGAGTGGGAGTGCGGCGGCTCCCTCAGGATGACATCGGTGGGGAGGAGACGTGTAACAGCATATCCTGCAGTGGCTTGTGCGTGAGGGATGCGCGCCCGGAGGGCCGGGAAACGCGGAGGGCGGCAGTTTGCCCGGAGCGGGCTCGGCGCGGTTGGGCACAGTTGTATCGTGCCCTACCGCGCGCGCAGCCCGGCCCCGCGCAGCGGGGATACGCCCGAATCCCGCCGTG
>DASSJS010000252.1:0-42051 GCA_035691085.1 Longimicrobium sp. | reverse complement strand
TGGTGCTGGCCCAGAGGGGGCGCTGCACGCGCGCGCCCTTTTCCTTCAGGCGCTCCCACCGCTCGCCCTCGAACACCTGCTGGAAGCGCGCGTACGCCATCTTCGCGTTGGCCACGGCCGCGCGGCCCATGACGGATTTGGCGCGCTCCGCGTTCGGCCCGCCCTCGTCCACGATCTTCTGCAGCGCCGCGTCGACCGCGCTGTCCACGCGTGACACGAAGAACGAGGCGACCGAGGCGATGCGGTCCACCGGCTGGCCGGCTTGCACCCGGTGCTCCAGCGCGCGCAGGTAGGCCTCCATGACCTGCTCGTAATACTTCACCGCGAACAGGAGGGTGATGTTCACGTTGAGCCCTTCGGACAGCAGCTGCTCGACGGCCGAAACGCCCGCGTCGGTGGCGGGAACCTTGATCATCAGGTTGGGGCGGTCCACCAGCTTCCACAGCTTGCGGGCCTCGTCCACGGTCCGCTGTGTGTCGTCGGCCAGCAGCGGCGACACCTCCAGCGACACGAAGCCGTCGTGCCCGCCGGCGGCGTCGTAGACCGAGCGGAAGACGTCGCAGGTGCGCTGGATGTCCTTCACCGCCATCTGCTCGAAGGCGGGGCCGGCCTCCACGCCGTCGGCGGCAAGCTGCTCCAGCTCGTCGTCGTAGTCGTCGCTCTTCCCCATCGCCTCTTCGAAGATCGACGGGTTGCTGGTCACGCCGCGCAGGTCGAACTGCGCCATCATCGCCTTCAGCTCGCCGTTGTCGATGATGCCGCGGCGGATGTAGTCGAGCCACACGCTCTGGCCTTCATCGTGAAGGCGGTGGAGCGGATTCTGTTCGGTTGCCATGGCTTTCCTTCTGGGTTCGGGATCGGATTGCGGGGTGATGCAAGGATCGGGCGGGGCGGGGGCGACGGTGCCGGGAGGGGCATCGTCAACAGGTGCGGGAGTGCGTGAACTGCACCGGTGCGTGAGTGCGTCAACTGCACGGGTGCGGGAGTGCGTGAACTGCACGGGTGCGGGAGTGCGTGAACTGCGTGCGGGAGAGCGGCGCTGGCCGAGCCCCGTCAGGCCCCCTCCCCCCGGGCCCCTCCCCGCGCTCCGCGGGGGAGGGGGGGCACTCTGTCGTGGGGAGAGGCGACGATGCGTCCCCCGGCACTCAGCAAAAACGCACTCGCGCACTCACGCACTGGCGCACCTGTTAGCGGTGCGTCCCCCGCGCACGAATGCTACTTCTCGTCCGTCCCATGCTTCGCGGGGCCCGCCGCACTTTCGCCCGACTCATGGCCCGAGCCATCGCCCAGGCCGAGCAGCTCCTTCGCCTTCGCCACCACGTTGTCGGCGCTCAGGCCCAGCTGCTTGAAGATCTCCTTCGCGGGGGCCGACGCGCCGAAGCGCGAGATGCCGAGGGCGTGGCCCTCGCCGCCCACCCACTTCTCCCACCCCATCGTGCTGGCGGCCTCGATGCTGATGCGCGCCTTCACCGCCGGGGGGAGCACCCGGTCGCGGTACTCGCGGGGCTGCTGTGAGAACAGCGTCCAGCTGGGGATGCTCACCACCCGCGTGCCGATCCCCTGCGCCTGCAGCGCGTCGCGCGCCTCCACCGCCACGCTCAGCTCGCTCCCCGTGGCCATCACGATCACCTTCAGCTCGCCCTCGGCGTCGGCAAGGACGTAGGCGCCCTTCCGCAGGCCGTCGGCCGGTGCGTACACCGTGCGGTCCAGGTTGGGGAGCGCCTGGCGGGTGAGGGAGAGGAAGGCGGGGCCGTCGTTGTGCTCCATCAGCCAGCGCCACGCCTCGGCGGTTTCGTTGGCGTCGCCCGGGCGCAGGTCCACGAGACCGGGGACGGCGCGCAGCGAGGCCAGCTGCTCGATCGGCTGGTGCGTGGGGCCGTCCTCGCCCAGGCCCACGGAGTCGTGGGTGAAGACGTAGATGGTGGGCTGCTCCATCAGCGCGGCAAGGCGGATGGGCGGCTTCATGTAGTCGCTGAAGATCAGGAAGGTGCCGCCGAACACGCGCACCCCGCCGTGCAGCGTCATCCCGTTCATCAGCGAGCCCATGCTGTGCTCGCGCACGCCGAAGTGCAGCACGCGCCCGTCGTAGCTCCCCGCCTCGAAGCTCCCGCCGCCGTCGATGTTGGTGTTGTTCGATCCCGCCAGGTCGGCCGAGCCGCCCATCAGCCAGGGAACGTGCCGCGCGATGGCGTTGATCGCCTTGCCGCTCGCGGCGCGGGTGGCCAGCGGCTTGTCGTCCTTGCTCCACTTCGGCAGGTCGGCGTCCCAGCCGGCCGGGAGGCGGCGGTTCAGCGCGTCGTCCAGCTTCTGCGCCAGCTCCGGCTCGGCGCGGCGGAAGTCGTCGTAGCGGCGCTGCCACTCGCTCTGCCACGCCTGGCCGCGCTCGCCGGCCTGGCGCATGTGGTCGAGCGCCTCCTGGGGCACGTAGAAGGTGTCGGTCGTCGGCCATCCCAGCTGCTGCTTGCTGAGCTTCACCTCTTCCTCGCCCAGCGGCTCGCCGTGCGCCTTTTCGCTCCCGGCGCGGTTGGGCGAGCCGAACCCGATCACGCTCTTCACGCCGATCATCGACGGGCGCGGGTCATCCTTGGCGCGCTGGATGGCGGCGTCGATCGCGTCGATGTCGTTCGCGTCGGTGATGGTGTCGGTGTGCCAGCCGTACGCGGCGAAGCGCGCGAGCACGTCCTCGGTGAAGGCGAGGTCCGTCGACCCTTCGATGGTGATGTTGTTGTCGTCCCAGAAGTAGATGAGCTTGCCCAGCTTCAGGTGCCCGGCCACCGACGCCGCTTCCGACGCCACGCCCTCCATCAGGTCGCCGTCGCTGCAGATGGCGTAGACGTAGTGGTCGATCGGCTTGTGCTCGGGCGTGTTGAAGAGCGCCGCCACGTGCGCCTCGGCCATCGCCATCCCCACGCCGTTGGCGAAGCCCTGGCCCAGCGGGCCGGTGGTGGTCTCCACGCCGGGCGTGAGGCCGTATTCCGGGTGGCCGGGGGTCTTGCTCTCCCACTGCCGGAAGTTCTTCAGGTCGTCCAGCTCCAGCCCGTAGCCGGTGAGGTACAGCAGCGAGTACAGCAGCATGCTGGCGTGCCCGGCGGAGAGGATGAACCGGTCACGGTCGATCCACTTGGGGTCGCGCGGATTGTGCTTCAGGTGGCGCGTCCAGATGGTGTACGCCAGCGGGGCCAGCGCCATGGGCGTGCCCGGGTGGCCGCTGTTGGCCTTCTGCACCGCGTCCATCGCCAGGGTGCGGATGGTGTTGATGCAGAGGAGGTCGAGGTCGCCGCCGTACGGCTTGCCGTCGGACATCGTCGGTGCTGGTTGAGGGTTTGATCCTTCCGGACTCCGCGGATCACGCCCGTGTCATGGATGCACTGGGCGATTGAAATCGCGGCAACAACGGCCCGAAGCCCCGCCTTCGCGGGCTCCCACGCGGGGATCCGCGCGGCTCCGCGGGAATCGTGCGGCCGCGGCCGTGATCGCGAGGCCGGGAGCCGCCTGCGAGATCAGGGCCGCGGCGAATCGATGCTGATGCGCTCGAGCGCGATCATCGCGGCGCCGCGGGCCGTTTCGTCACCGTGGCCGCCAAGGAGCGCGAGCGGACGGCCCAGCGCGCGCTCGATGATCGCGCGGAAGGCGGGCGAGGCGTGCAGGGCGCCGCCGCTGGCCACGATCTCGGTCGCGCGGCCGGTCTCGCGCTCCACCACCTCCACCGCCTCGGCGATCCGGCGGGCCAGCGCCCACAGCCATGCGCGCCAGATCTCCGCCGGCGTGGTGCTCATTGTCATCCCCGCGATGGTGGCGATGTCGCCGCGCTCCGAAAGCGGCGGGCGCTCGCCCAGCAGCACGGGGACGATCTCCAGCGGCGGCGGGGGCGCTTCGGCCAGGGTGGCGAGCTCGGCCTCCAGCCGGTCGGCGCGGGGGAGGCGCAGCGTCTGCCGCAGCCAGGCCATGGTGTTCCCCGCGTTGCTGAGCGCCCGCCCGGCCACCGTCCGAGTGCTGTCGACCCGGTACAGCCAGAGATCGGCAGGAACCTTCGGCTTCGCATCCGTGCGGAGGACGCGGACGGCGGCGCTCGTCCCCACCGTCAGCGCCAGGCGGCCGGGCTCCGCGGCGCCGCTGCCGATCGTCGCGCAGGCGCCGTCGCCGAGCGCGGGGAACCAGGGGACGTGCTCCAACTCGGGCCAGCGGCGCGCGTACTGGGGGCGCATCGCCATCAGCGGCTCGTTGGACAGTTCGGGGAGCACGGCTGCCGTGATGCCGCAGGCGGCCAGCATCTCGCCGTCCCACCGGCAGGTGCGCACGTCCATCAACCCGGTGCCCGATGCCATGGACGGCGAGGTGCGGCGCACGCCGTACAACCGCTCGCCCAGGTGCTCGCCGATGGAGAGCCACCCGGCGGCGCGCGGGAAGGTATCGCCCGCGGTACGGCGCAGCCAGACCAGCCGCGCGGCCGGATAGCTCTCGTGCAGAAAGCAGCCCGTGCGCGCGTGCGCGGCGTGTGCGTCCACGCGCGAACGCAGCTCCGCGGCGTCGCCGCGCGCGCGGGTGTCGCCCCAGGCGTAGAGCGGCGTGACGGGCGCGCCGTCCGCATCCACCCCCAGCAACCCGTGCCAGAAGGTGTCCACGGCGACGGCGGCGATCTCGGCTTTCGCGGCGCGGGCGGCCTTCACGGCGCGGTCGAGCGCGGTGAGCGCGGCGCGGAGGAGCGCTTCGGCGTCGGCCTCCATGGCGCCGGGCGGATGGGTGCGCCACCGCACCGTCACCTGCGCGATGGGCGCGTCCGCGAGCGGCTGTCCGCCCGCGTGATACAGCTGCGCGCGCACGGACGACGAGCCCACGTCCAGCGCCAGCACCCACGGCCCACGCCGCGCGGCGGATGGTGTCTTCGGCACGGCGTCAATCTACGCGGCGGCTTTGCGCCGCCCAAGTGCCCGCGGAGGGGTCGTGGTCCTTGCCCGCTTTCTCGCCGCGACACCCCACACAAAAGCACAGACTCGTCATCCTGAGGGAGCCGCGCGCCGACACCGCGTCCACACCACCGCCGGGCGGCGACCGAAGGATCCATAGTCGCGTCCACACTACCGCCTGCCGTGACGAGAGACTGCAGAACCGGCGTGCTTCGGAGGGGGATTCCGAGCCCCGTCTTTAGATCCTTCGTCGCGTCCAAGCGCTTGTGTGGACGCAGCTTGAGTGCGGACGCTCCTCAGGATGACAATCACCGTGCTCTCGTGGAGGTTCACCGGCTGCGCCGATGCAGGACATGAAGGGCACCGAGAACTGGCCGCCGCCGAGGTGGAGCCTCGCGCAGTTTGCGAGGCTTCTCGCGGTTGTTGCTGCGGCTTCAGCCGCCGGTGCGGCCCTCTCTCACGGGCATTCGCTGGATATCTCGATCCACAACGCGAACGGAGACGCGAAAGTATCTCCGTGTCTCCGTGCCTTCATCCATCTGCCTCGGACGTTCTGGCCCTAGCCGCGGTTCTCCAGGTCGCGCGGATAGCCGGCGTCGTTGCCGATGTCGCCCAGCGCGCCGCCCAGCCCGGTGGAGCGGCGCGATGCCCAGAAGCTGGTTTCGTCGAACACGTCGTCGCTGTAGAAGTCGTCGCGCGCATCCGCGCGCATGGCGTCACCGGCGGGGCGATCGGCCGTGGGGTGATCGGCCGTGATGGTCTGGCGCGGATGGCCGCCGCGCCAGCTTTCACGCACGCTGTTCTCGAAGTCACGGGTGATGGGGCCGTGCCGGTACGCCGGGATGGCGCGCAGGTCGGCGGACGAGAGCTGGTCCACGATCACGCGGTCGTGGTCGCGGTCCAGCCGCGCGTAGCCGATGGGCACCAGCACGTGCCGGTCGGGCTCGGCGCTCACCTCGTCGTCCACGTCCACGTCCAGGTAGCGCACCTTCATCGCACCGGTATCCACCAGCAGTTCGTCCACCTCGCCGATCCGGCGTCCGTCGGCGGCCACCACTTCCCACCCGCGCGGGTCGGGCGCGTCACCGGCCACGCGAAAGTCGTCCAGGTCGTCCATCGGGACCACGCGGTCCAGGTCGTCGTTGCTCATGGGCGCTCCTGATGGTGCGTGTGGGCCGCCCCGCGACGGCGCTCGCCGCGCGGGGAACCCACCCCGGCAGCAACCACCGTTCCACATCCGCCATCGCGCCCCTTCGGTGCTACACGCGGGCGAACGCAGGGCCAAAGTGATGGAAGTGATTGCGCCGCCGCGAGATTGGCCGGGGGATCGAATCCAGGGCTCCGCGTGCCGGCCGGCCGTCCAGGGCGTGTCCGGAAAAAACCATGGACAAACGTTGTGCACGGAGGTATGTTTTTCGCGTGGCGGCCGGGAACCCACCGATCCCTGTCCGCCGCGTGCGCCGCCCGGCACACGTGCGCGGGAAGGCCGTTTCGATACTCAACACGTGGAGAGGATCCATGCAGGCCACCGCCCCGACCAACAGTGTGCTCCAGAAGGCCGACATCCTGAACGAGAACGAGCTCGACACCCTTCCGGTGGGGATGATCCAGCTCGACACCAGCGGCAAGGTGCTCAAGTTCAACCAGACGGAGAGCGACCTGGCCCGCGTGGCCAAGGACGACGCGGTGGGGAAGAGCTTCTTCGACGAGGTGGCGCCGTGCACCAAGGTGCAGGAGTTCTACGGGCGGTTCGTGGAGGGCGTGGAGAAGAAGAGCCTGCATACCGTGTTCGACTACGTGTTCAAGTTCCGCGACGGCCGCCAGAAGAACGTGGTGATCAGCATGTTCTACAGCCCCAGCACCGACACGGTGTGGGTGTGCGTGGAGCGGCCCTGATCGCCTGGCGTTTGCCGGAAACCCTCGAGGGGCGGGCCGCGTGCCCGCCCCTTCGCGACTGCGGGAGAGTGTGACCATGCCCGACCGTTTTCCATCCGCGCCGCCGCCCGCCGCCAGCCCGCGCTGGTTCTCGCTGATGCCGCCGATCGCCGCCGCGCCCGGCGAGCCCGCGGCCAGGCCCGGGTGCGTGCGGCGGGTCTGGCTGGCGCTCACCCGTGGCGACGGACAGCGGGGCGTGGACGAGGCCGCGTAGGCGGCGGGCGGGCAACGCGATTGCGATGGAGCCTCGCGCGGTCGGCGAGGCTTTCTGCCGTTCAGGCCGCGGATTCGTCCAGCGAGATGTGAAGCGAGAAGCCAGGAGAAATGATGGCCGAGGGATCGAGCACGCGCGCGTGGAAGCGCCGCCTGGGGTTCGCGGTGAAAGCGGTGGGGCGCGAGGGGCTGAAGAGCAACGACGCGCGCCGCTGGCAGAGCGGGCCGCACCTGAGCGTGTCCATCGGCTACCTGCGCGAGATGCTGGATTACATGGACGAGATCGACGTGCGGATGTACCGCATCTCGTCGGACTTCGCACCGTACTGCACCCATCCGGACCTGCCGCAGTTCCACAACCAGATCGCCGAGTGCCGCGGCGGCCTGGCCGAGCTGGGGCGCATCGCGCGGGAGCGGGGGATCCGGCTGTCGCTGCACCCGTCGCAGTACGTGCTGCTGAGCGCGCAGGACCCGGCCATCAACGACAAGGGAATCTGGGATGTGAACAGCCAGGCCGAGCTGCTCGACGCCATGGAGCAGGGCCCCGAGGCCGTGGTCATCCTGCACCTGGGCGGCGCGTACGGCGACAAGGACGCGGCGATGTCGCGCTTCGTCGCGAACTTCCCCCGCCTTTCCGAGGCGGGCCGGCGGCGGCTGGTGATCGAGAACGACGAGACGATCTACACCGTGCAGGACTGCCTGCGCGTGCACGAAGCCACCGGCATCCCCCTCATCTTCGACCACCAGCACCACCTGCTGAACCCGGGGACGCTGTCGATCGGCGAGGCGGTGCGGGCGGCGGTGGGGACGTGGCGCGCCGGGGTGATGCCCAAGGTGCACTTCTCGTCGCCGAAGCTCGATTCGCGGACGGTGACGCGGGGGAAGAAGGAGGTGGAGGCGGCGCCGCTCCTCTCGCAGCACGCCGATTACGTGCACCCGTGGGAGTTCGCCGCCTTCCTCCACGCCGCCGGGCCCGTGGAGTTCGACGTGATGCTGGAAGCCAAGATGAAGGACGACGCGCTGCTCAAGCTGCGCGCCGAGATGGAGAAGTACCGCCTGTGGCCGGTGTTCTGACGGCCGCGGCCAAGCCGGAGGCCGTGCTGGCCCCGGCGCCGCATTCGTGAACACGGAGGGCACGGAGAACCACGGAGGGCACGGAGAACTTCATTCGCAGTTCCTCCGTGGCCTCCGTGTACCTCCGTGCCCTCCGTGTTCCTCCAAAGGAAGAGCCCGGCCACGACGATGCCCGTGCCCAGCCGGGAACCGGGAACCCGTGTGAGATCGTCGCGACGACCATCGTTGAGCACGACATTTTCTTTTCACATCCGGGGAAGAAGCCGCTCGCAAACACTCGTCTTGCGCGCTTCCATCACCCGGACTACCTTCGCGACATTCCCCTGAAACGACCGGAAACGTCGCTGGCCGCACACGCCCCGCTGACGATCGTCCCCACCCGAGGTCCGCCCGGATCCGGAGCGGATCTCCACCCCGGAGCACCGCCACGCGCCCTCCGTATCGCCTCGTTTCCACGCACGGCCCCCACCGCCGCCCGCGTGACCCCGGCGTCACCGCGCCCAGCCGGACCCATCGGGCCGGCGCGCGGAGACGCCGTTTTTCTCACCCCCAAGTGAGGAGGACCCATGCACCCCCTGTCCCGTCCGGAACCGCCCGGCGCGCGCGGAATGCGGCACGCCGCGGCCACGCTGGCGCTGGCGCTGTTCCTGGCGCCCCGCCCCGCCGCCGCGCAGACCGGCGAGGTGGCCGGCACCGTCGTTTCCGCGGCGAGCGGACGCCCGCTGGCCGGCGCGCAGGTGACCGTGCCGGGTAGCGACCGCCGCGCCGTGGCCGACCCCGCCGGCCGCTTCCGCGTCACCGGCCTTTCCGGCACCGAAGCCACGCTCCGCGCCTCGCTGATCGGCTACGCGCCCGCCACGCGCACCGTGCCCGTGGGCGCCGCCGACGTGCGCATCGCGCTGAACGAGGCCGCGGTGGCGCTGAATGCCGTGGTGGTCACCGGCACGCCCGTGCCCACCGAGCGGCGCGAGCTGGGGAACTCGGTGGCCACCATCAACGCCGCCGAGGTCACGCAGCAGGCGCCCATCACCAGCGTGCAGAGCCTGCTCAACGGCCGCGCGCCCGGGGTGGTGATCCAGCCCGGCACCGGCGCGGTGGGCACCGGCGCGCGCATCCGCGTGCGCGGCGCCAGCTCGTTCAGCCTGAGCAACGAGCCGCTGGTGTACGTGGACGGCGTGCGCATCAACTCCACCGCCGCCACGGGGCCGGCCAACCAGGCGTTCGGCTCCAGCACCATCTCGCGCATCAACGACATCAACCCGGAAGACATCCAGTCGGTGGAGGTGCTCCGCGGCCCCGCGGCGGCCACGCTCTACGGCACCGAGGCGTCGAACGGGGTGATCCAGATCATCACCAAGAAGGGGGCGACCGGCGCCACGCAGTGGAACGTGACCGTGCGCCAGGGGGCGAACTACCTGGCCAACCCCGAGGGGATCTTCTGGGTGAACTGGGGCACCGTCCCGCACGGCAGCTCCACCACCGCGCTCGACACGGTGCCGTTCGACATCGTGGAGGTGGAAAAGGCGGCCGGGCGGCCGATCTTCCGCACGGGGCGGCAGCAGGACTACAACCTCTCGGTGAGCGGCGGGAGCGACCGCTTCCGCTACTTCGCGTCGGGCGCGCTGGAGGACGGCGAGGGGGCCGAGAAGAGCAACGACACCCGGCGCTACACCGCCCGCGTGAACCTGACCGTGGCGCCCAGCAGCAAGATCGACATCGACGTCGGGATGGGCTACACCGACGGGCTCACCAACCTCTCCGCCGAGGCCGGGTTCGGCGGGCGCGTGTGGTCCACCGTCCTCGCGTCGCCCACCAACACCGTGGGCGCGCTGGCGGGGCGGCGCGGCTTCCACAGCGGCACCCCCGAGCAGTACGACGCGCTCTACCACTTCTCGCAGGGGATCAACCGCTTCATCGGCTCGCTGCAGGTGAACCACCGGCCCACGGGCTGGCTCACCCAGCGCCTGGCGGTGGGCGCCGACTTCACCCGCGAGGACAACACCATCTACTTCCCGCGGATCGACTCGCTGGTGAGCAACTCGGTGTTCGGGAGCGAGGCGCTGGGGCAGAAGGACATCACCAACGGCGACATCCGCTATCGCACGGTCGACTACAGCGCCACCGCCGTCTTCGACCTTCCGCATTCCGTCACGTCGAAGACCACCGTGGGCGGCCAGTACTACCGGACCAAGGCCGACACCCTGTACGCGCACGGCGAGATCTTCCCCGCGCCGCTCCTTTCCGCCATCGACGCGACCACCTTCAACCGCCTGAACAACGAGTTCTCGCTCGAGAACGCGGAGCTGGGCTTCTTCGGCCAGCAGCAGATCGGCTGGCTCGACCGGCGCTTCCTGACCGTGGGCGTGCGCACCGACGACAACAGCGCCTTCGGGCGCGACTTCGACCGCGTGTTCTACCCCAAGGCCAGCCTGAGCTGGGTGGTCTCCGACGAGCCGTTCTTCGCCGTCCCCTTCCTGAACACGCTGCAGCTGCGCGCCGCCTACGGCGAGGCGGGGAAGCAGCCGCCCACCTTCGCCGCGGTGCGCACCTACGCGCCCATCATCGGCACGGGCGACCTCCCGGCGGTCACGCCGCGCTACATCGGCAACCTCACGCTGGGCCCCGAGCGCGGGAAGGAGCTGGAGCTGGGCTTCGACGCGGGGCTCTTCGACGACCGCGCGGGGGTGGAGGTGACGTACTACAGCAAGCGCACGCTCGACGCGATCCTGGAGCGCGACATCTCGCCCTCCATCGGCTTTTCGGGAACGCAGTTCTTCAACGCGGGCGAGGTGCGCAACTCGGGGTGGGAGGCCGCCGCGCGCGGGCGGCCGGTGGAGCGGAGGAACCTGACGGTGGACCTGAACGCATCCGTCGCCACCAACAGCAACCGCGTGGTCTCGCTGGGCCTTACCGGGCTGACCTCGGTGACGGCGGGGAGCTTCCTGGAGCACCGCGAGGGGTTCCCCATCGGCTCGTTCTTCGAGCAGCGCGTCCTTTCGGCCGAGCTGAACGCGGCCGGGAACGCCATCAACGTGCAGTGCGACAACGGGAGCGGCGGCGTCATGCTCTGCACCGGCCCCGACAACAAGTACGGCACCGCCGACGACGCGCCGAACGTCTTCCTGGGCCGCAGCCTGCCGAAGGTGGAGGGCTCGTTCGGAAGCACCCTCACGCTCTGGCAGAACCTGCGGCTGTACGGGCTGCTCGACTTCAAGACGGGGATGAAGAAGGTGGACGGGAACACGCGCGTCCGCTGCACCTTCTTCGGCCGCTGCGAGGAGAACTACTACCCGCAGCGCTTCGACCCCGTGCGCATCGCGCAGATCCAGAGCAGCCGCAATCTGGTCGACTTCCTGATCGCCGACGCCTCCTTCACCAAGCTGCGCGAGGTGAGCCTCACGTACACGCTCCCGCAGCGCTTCACGCGGCGCACGGGCACGCACCGCGCCAGCGTGTCGGTGGCCGGGCGCAACCTGCACACGTGGACCGATTATCCGGGGCTCGAGCCCGAGGCCATGTTCCTGGGCGGGAGCCGCGGCGGCAACTTCGGCGCGTTCGAGCAGACCACGCTTCCGCAGCTGCGGTCGTGGATCGTGTCGATGAACCTCTCGTTCTGAGGCACGGGCCATGACCCTCAACCCCAGACCCCATGGTGACCCGATGACGCGAGCACCCCATGCGGGGCGGCGGCGCGCGGCGTGGCGCGCCCCGCTCGTCGCCCTCGCCCTCCTCTCGCAGCTGGCCGCGTGCGGCGGCCTGCTCGACGTGCAGACCAGCAACCGGATCGAGGCCGACCCGTTCGAGGCCGACCCGCAGAACGCGCAGACGCTGCTGAACGGCGTGGTGGGCGACTTCGAGTGCGCGGCCGGCGCCTACGCCGCGCTGGGCGGCCTGATCGGCGACGAGCTGCAGGACGCCACGCAGACCGCCGACCGCTTTCCGTACGACCAGCGCACCGCCACCGCGGCCGACCGCCGCTACCAGGCCAACAACTGCGACGCGCTGGGCGTGTACACGCCGCTGAACAAGGCGCGCGCCGGCGCCGACAACCTCCTGCGCCTGCTGGGCGGGTGGACCGACGCGCAGGTGCCCAACCGCGCCCGGATGATCGCCACGGCCTCGGCGATCTCGGGATACGCGCTGGTGTTCATCGGCGAGGGCTTCTGCTCGGCCACCATCTCGGGCTTCGGCGCGGGCGGCGCCCCGGTGTACGGCGGCGAGATCACCCCCGCCGCGGTGCTCGACTCGGCCATCGCGCGCTTCAACGCGGCGCTCGCGGCCAACGGGGGCGACAGCGCCATCGCCCGGCTGGCGCGCCTGGGCCGCGCCCGCGCCGAGCTCGACCTGGGGCGCTACGACCAGGCGCGCGCCGACGCGGCCACCATCCCCGCCGGCTTCGCCTACACCCTCACCACGTCGGGCTCCAGCACGCTGCGGCAGAACAAGGTGTGGAACGAGAGCAACGCCACCAGCCAGTCCGCCACCGTGGGCCCGCTCTACCGGCGCCTGGGCGACCCGCGCGTGCCGGTGGACTCGGTGGCGGGGAGCGGGCCGGGCGGGATCAAGCTCAGCGTGACCGGCCTGCAGCTGTGGGTGCAGAAGAAGTACGCGTCGCCCTCGTCGCCCATGCTGCTGGCGGGGTACCCCGAGGCGCGGCTGATCATCGCCGAGGCGGCGGCGCGCGCGAACGACCTGGCCCCGGCGCAGGCGGTGATCGCCGAGGAGCGGACGCGCGGCGGCCAGCCGGCCTTCACCGGGACCACGCAGGCGCAGGCCCTGGCCGAGATCGTCGACCAGCGCCGCCGCGAGTTCTTCCTGGACGGGCACCACCTGGGCGACTACATCCGCTTCGCGCTCCCGCTGAGCCCCGCGGCGGGGACGGCGTACCACGCGGGCGGCAACTACGGCACGCAACGCTGCCTTCCGCTCCCCGACATCGAGCGGAAGAACAACCCGGACATCTGATCGCACCCCCCGCGGATCCGGCGTCGTAGCGCCGGGGACGTGAGGGTCCGGACGAACGAAGCCAGCAGGGACGGTGCGTCCCTGCTGGCTCTTGTTCACTCCGCGGCTTCGGCCCCCACCCGGAGATGGGCGTACGGTACGGCTGTCCGCCAATCTCCGACCTCCCCCAAACCGCCTGGGGGAGGTGAACTGCGGCGATGAACGGCGCTTCACGCTGTTGCTGTTGAAGCCTGCCGCAGTTTGGCAGGTTTTCCGTCGTTGTAGCCGCGGCTTCAGCCGCCCCGGCGCGAAGTCGTATCCGCCCGGGAAGATCGTCCCCCGCCCCGGTTTGTTCGTCGTTCCTCCGTATCCAGCTACGGCGCGCTCTCCGGCCGCCGCCGATCCGGCTTCCCGTCCGCCGCCGGGCCGCCCGCGCCGCCCGGGCCATCGACGCCGCCGCGGCGCTCCAGGCGCACGTCCGCGAAGCTGACGGGGTCTTCCAGCGGCTCCAGGTGGGTGAACACGGTGGATTCGGGGATGGCGTCGCGGATCTCTTCCTCCATCCGCTCCAGCAGCTCGTGCCCTTTCTGCACGCTCCACGCGCCCGGCACCAGCACGTGCACCGACACGAAGCGCCGCACCCCCGCCTGCCGCGTGCGCAGCGCGTGGTACTCGGCGCCCTCGGCCGCGTAGCCGTCGAGGATGCGCACCACCGTCCTGCGGTCTTCGTCGGGGATGGCGGTGTCGAGCAGCCCCAGCGCCGAGCGCCGCATCAGCCCCACGCCGATGCGCATGATGTTCAGCGCCACCAGGATCGCGATCACCGGGTCCATCCACTCCCACCCGGTCAGCGCCACCGCGCTCACGCCGATGATCACGCCGACCGACGTCCACACGTCGGTGAGCAGGTGGTGCGCGTCGGCCTCCAGCGCGATGGAGCGGTAGCGTTTGGCGGCGCGCCCCAGCATCACCGCCACGCCCAGGTTGACCAGCCCGGCCACGATGGAGATGGCGATGCCGATCCAGGCGTTCTCCACCTGCACCGGGTGGACCAGCCGCAGGGCCGACGAGTAGCCGATGCTCGCCGCGGCCACCAGGATCAGCGCGCCCTCGAACGAGCTGGCGAAGTACTCGGCCTTGCTGTGCCCGTACGCGTGCTCCTCGTCGGGCGGGCGGGCGGCCACGGTGAGCATGGCCAGCGCCATGATGGCCGCCGCCAGGTTCACCAGGCTTTCCAGCGCGTCGGAAAGCAGCCCCACGGAGCTGGTGACCAGGAACGCGCCGAACTTGAGCACGATCGTGGTCACCGCCGCCGCGATGGACATCCAGGCGAAGCGCGTGAGCCGCGGTTGGTCCGTCAACCTGCTCTCCGGTCGGGGTTGGTTCGCGAGCGCGCGAAGCTGGCGAACCGGCGGCGGGTCCGCAATGCGCGCGCCGGAATCAGGGGAAGTGCTGGGTGCTGGGTGCTGGGTGCTGGGTGCTGGGTGCTGAGTGCTGAGTGCCGACGACACATTCTTCAGCGAGCCGTGCATCTCGCCGATAATCCAGACCCCCTGCTCGAAGTTCCTCTGGTTCTCTGGTCCTCTGGTGCTCTGGGCTCCTCTTCAACGTCAACCTCGGATGCACAGGAGTGCATCGTACGCGGCGGCGCCTCTTCCCCCGTCTCCCCGCGCCGCCGACATTCCCCGGCGCTACGTCCCCTGAGGAGAGGCGATGAAGGAAGACGAGATGAAGGGCGAGGCGGCGCCGGTGCTGCTGGGGCTGGGGGCGAACGTGGGCGACCCGCGGGCGCAGCTGGCGCGCGCGCTGGAGGGGCTGGGCGCGTTCGTGGCCGATCTGCGCGCGTCGTCCATCTACCGCACCGAGCCGGTGGGGCACCGCGACCAGCCTGACTTCTACAACCTGGTGGCGCGGGGGACCACGATCCTGCCGCCGCTGGAGCTGCTGGCCCGCATCCTGGAGCTGGAGCGCCGGATGGGCCGCGAGCGCACCTTCCGCAATGCGCCGCGGGTGATCGACATCGACGTGCTCGACTACGCCGGCCTGGTGTCGCACGATCCGCATCTCCTGCTGCCGCACCCGGGGATCCCCGCGCGCGGCTTCGTGCTGCATCCGCTGGCCCAGGTGGCGCCGGAGTGGGTGCACCCCGTGCTGGGGAAGACGGCGCGGGAGTTGCTTTCGGCGGCGCCGTCGCTGGAACGGGTGGAAAGGGTTTGACAGCAAACAGGTGCGTGAGTGCGCCAGTGCGTGAGTGCGTTTTTCGCACCGGGGCACACGGGCGCGCGCCGAAGGCCGCCTCGCCTCGCAAGCTGAAACGCACTCGCGCACTCACGCACTGGCGCACCTGTTCAAAGTCGTTCTTGCACGTTCACACCCGCTCCGCTAACTCTCTAACCTGTGCCGCCGCAGGCCCAAAAGGAACGGATGACCATCTCCCCGCGCGACTTCACCGTCGGGGTCGAAGAAGAGTACCAGCTGGTGGACGCGGCCACGGGTGACCTGAAGAGCCGGGCCCGCTGGGTGATCGCCGGCGACTGGTCGGGCGACGTCAAGCCCGAGATGCAGCAGCACACGATCGAGGTGGAAACGGGCGTCTGCGTGGGGACCAACTGCTTGCGTGACGACCTGGCGCGGCTCCGCTTCCAGGCCGCCGTGGCCGCCGAGGCGCAGGGGCTGCGCATCGTGGCCGCGGGGACGCACCCGTTCAGCGAGGCCGCGGGCCACCCGTTCACCGACCAGGCCGTGTACGCCGCCATCCGCGACGAGTACCGCGAGCTGGCCGAGACGCAAAGCATCTTCGGGATGCACGTGCACGTGGGCGTGCCCGAACACCTGGACCGCGTGCGGGTCGCCAACACGGCGCGGCTGTACCTGCCGTACCTGCTGGCCATCACCGCCAGCTCGCCCTTCTTCGAGGGGCGCGACACGGGGTACTGCTCGTTCCGCACGCTGCTCTGGCGGCGCTGGCCGCGCACCGGCGCGCCGCCGCGCTTCGCCGACACCGCCGAGTTCGAGCTGCTGCTGAAGTGGCTCACGGGCACGCAGTGCATCGACACGCCGGGGCGGCTGTACTGGGACCTGCGCCCGCACCACAAGTACCCCACCATCGAGTTCCGCGCACAGGACGTAACGCCGCGGCTCGAGGATGCCATCGCCGCCGCGGCGCTGGCGCGGGCGATCGTGGCCGGGGTGGCCGAGGGGGTCCTGCGCGAGCCGGCGCTCCCCGGCGCAGTGGCGCAGCCGCTGCTGGGCGAGAACGCGTGGCGCGCCTCGCGTGACGGCACCAACGCGGTCTTCGTCGATCTGTTCGCCGGCGAGCCGCGCACCATCGCCGCGCGCGACGCGGTGCTGGGGCTGGCCGAAACGCTCCGCCCGCTCGCGGCCCAGCTGGGCGACGCCGAGGCGCTCGACGCGCTGGGCGAGGTGTTCGACCGCGGATGCGCGGCGGTGCGCATGCGCGAAGTGGCAACGGAGCTGGGCGGCGACCTGAGGCGCGTGACCGCCTGGTCGGCCAGCGAAACACTCCTGGGCCTGGGGCTGGACCGGCGCACCGAACAGCGGCTCGAAGAGGCCAACACGCAATGAGCATCCAGCAGCGGATTGCCGTCACGCTCCCCGAACGCCCGCAGCGCGGCTACGAGATCCTCGTGGGCGGCGGGCTGTTCGGCTCCATCGCCACCATCCTGGGCAAGTTCTGCCCGGCGCACCGCTACGCGGTGATCACCGACGACCGCGTGGCCGAGCTGTACGCCGTGCGGCTGTCGCGCCTGCTGCACGCCGCCGGCTACCGCACCGACGTGTTCGCCTTCCAGAACGGCGAGGCGCGCAAGACCCGCGAAACTTGGGCGCTGGTCTGCGACGCCATGCTCGAGGCCGGCATCGGGCGCGACTCGGCGGTGATCGCGTTCGGCGGCGGCGTGCCGGGCGACCTGGGCGGCTTCGTGGCGGCCAGCTACATGCGCGGCCTCCCGCTGGTCCAGCTCCCCACCACCGTGCTGGCGATGATCGACTCGTCCGTCGGCGGCAAGACGGGGGTGGACGTGCCCGCCGGAAAGAACCTGGTGGGCGCCTTCCACCAGCCGCAGGTGGTGATCGCCGACCCCGAGCTGCTGGCCACCCTCCCCGAGGAGCACGTGCGCGCCGGCCTGGCCGAGGCGGTCAAGCACGGCGCCATCGCCGACCCCGCCTACCTGGACTGGATCGAGGCCAACGCCGCCGCGCTCCTGGCCGGCGACACCGAGGCGCTCTCGCGGCTGATCGTGCGCTCGGTGGAGATCAAGGCCGAGATCGTGACCCGCGACGAAACCGAGAGCGGGCCGCGCAAGCTGCTCAACTTCGGCCACACCATCGGGCACGCGGTGGAGGCGCTCAGCGGCTACGGGCTGCTGCACGGCGAGGCCGTGTCCATCGGCATGGCCGAGGAAGCGCGCATCGGCGAGCGCGTCGGCATCACGGCGGCGGGGACGGCGGCGCGGCTGCGCAAGGTGCTCACGCGGCTGGGCCTCCCCACCTCGCTCCCGCTGGAGATGAGCGTGGACGACGTGGTGGACTGGACGCGCACCGACAAGAAGGCGCGCGAGGGCCGCGTACAGTACGCGCTGATCGAATCCATCGGCGTGGCCGCGGTGGGCCGCGACGGCCGCTACGGTTCAGCCGTGGCCGACGAGACCGTGAACGAGGTCCTCGCCAGCGTCGGCGGCAACCACGCCTGACGGTTTCGAAGCGGAACGCCGGTTGTTCCGTACTCCGTACCCCGTACTTTCGTGCTGCAGTTCAGGGCGTGTTCGGCGCCGAGGCGCCGAACCGGGCTGCGCGCGCGGTAGGCAACGATACCGCCGTTGCCAACCGCGCCGGGCCCACGCCGGGCCGCCCCACCACCGTCCGCGATCCGGCGCGGTGAGCGGGCGGCCCGCCGTGTTCCCGGCCCTCCGGGCGCGCATCCCTCACGCGAAGTCTCGCCATAGGCTTGCCGCCTGGATGGAAACTGGACAATGTCCTCCTGAGGCCGGTCACGACAGAACCCGCGGCAGTGTATCGTTTTGCAGCCCGAAGGATCTATAGCCGGTCGATGCGGAACACCGGCCGTGGCGCATCCGGCGTTTTAGATCCTTCGCGCTGCGGCTGTCGGGGCACGCCTCAGTACAGCGTGGTCGCGCTCAGGATGACGAGAGACCGGTGTGTCGCGTGAATGCACCGTCAATCGCCGAATCCGGAATCACGCTCCCGACGACTCCTCCGCTGCCTCCCTTGAGCGACTTCTACGACCGGCTCGCGCCCTTCTACCACCTGATCTTTCCCGACTGGGAGGCCAGCATCGCGCGGCAGGCCCACGCGCTCGACGCCGTCATTCGCGCGCGCCTGGGTGACGGGCCGCGCACCGTGCTCGACGTGTCGTGCGGCATCGGCACGCAGGCGCTGGGGCTGGCGGCGCTCGGCCACCGCGTCACCGCCTCGGACCTCTCCCCCGGCGCCGTCGCCCGCGCACGGAGCGAAGCCTCGGCACGCGGGCTCGTGATCGATTTCTCCATTGCGGACATGCGCGCGGCGCACGACGCTCACGGCGGCGGGTGGGACGTGGTGCTCTGCGCCGACAACGCCCTCCCCCACCTGCTCACCGACGACGAGATCCTGGCCGCGCTCCGGCAGTTCCGCGCCTGCACCCGCCCCAGCGGCGTGTGCCTGGTCTCGGTGCGCGACTACGCCGCGGACGCGCGAACGAACGACGTGCAGCCCTACGGCCTGCGCGAGAAAGACGGCGCCCGCTTCATCATCCTCCAGCACCGCGCCTGGAGCGGCGACCACTACGACCTCACCTTCTACATCGTCGAAGACCGCGGCGGCGGCACCGCCACCACGCACGCCCTCCGCTCGCGCTACTACGCCATCACCACCGAGCGCCTGCTGGGGCTGATGCGCGCCGCCGGCCTCGCCCGCGCCGAACGCCTGGACGGCGCCTTCTTCCAGCCGCTGCTGGTGGGAACCCGGACCGACTAGTTCGCCGCCGGTGCCACCAGGGTGGGATCGTACACGGTGAACCGCTCCTGGCGCGCGACGTTGTTGAGCCGGCGGTCAGCGCTCACGAACACCATCTCGGTTCCCTCCGGAAGGCCCGCGCGGATGCGCATCGCCGTGGAGAGATGGACGGCATCGTACGCACGCAAACCATGCTGGATCACCAGCGCCGCGGCGTGGCCCGCCACCACTTCCGTGGCTTCGTACACGGCATACGGCGTGGGTGAATACACAAAATCGTCCAGGACCTCGCGCCAGAGCCGCACCGCGTCGGCGTACTCGATGTTCCCCACGTTCATCTGCTTGCGAATCGCCAGAAGCGTCTCCGGGAACGCCATCCGTGACACGCACAGCTGGACGGAGACCTTGAAACGCTTCTCGCGCGTCCCCACCGGACGCTGAAGTGGCTCCGACCCGGGCTCGTTCAGGTACAGCTTGCTCAGCGCGCTCGAATCGACGTAGTAGACCTTCTTCTTTCGTCTCCGTGCCATCCCCCTTGGCCGATCGGGGAACAGCGGATCATCGCCCGGACCCATACCGCTCTTCCAGAATCGCGTCGGTGAGCAGCGAACGACCCTCCGCTCCCTCGATGCGCAGCGGCTCGCGAAGGTAGCTGGGCCCCGCCCCGGGCGTTACGACCAGCCCGGCAGCCCGCGAACTTTCGACCAGTTCCATCATCTCCGGCGAGATCGGCCGAGGCTTCCGGTTGAGAGCGTTCGTCAGCACCTCGTAGAGGAGATCGCGCACATCGCCCGGCGGGACGATCTCTTCGATCGGCGCCCCGAATGCCCGCCGTGCCGCGGCATCGAGCCGCTCCCGGAACTCCGGCGCGAACGCGGCAGGGTCGCGCCGATCCGAGCCGGAACGCTCCTCGCCCACGTCGGGGTCGCGACACTCCGAACCGGAGGACGATCCGCGTGCGTCCGTGCGTCGCAGCGAGGACCGAGACCGGGGCAACTGGCTCCCCGTATTTTTCGAACTGCGTTTACGTCGCGGCATCTGGGTGTCCACAGAATTTATTTGTGGCTATTTCTTACACTCCTCACATAAGGATCGCATCGCTGGAACCGATCGTCAAGGTGTACAAAGCGAGTCGCGGGGCGGGGCGGCGGGTGGTAGACTGACGCACCGCATCGCGCGTAAAGGACGAACGAAGGAGGAGCGGCTTGAAGGTTACCGCGTACGTGAGCCACGAGGACTGCTCGCGGCATGACACCGGGTGGAACCACCCGGACCACCAGGGGCGCCTCCCCGCCATCACCCGCGCCGTGTACCGCGACATGGTGGCGCTGTGGGACCCGCTGCTGCAGGTGCAGGGGGCGCACGCCGGCGAGGCCGACCTGCGCCGCGTGCACACGCAGCGCTACATCGACGACGTGCGCCGCACCGCCATCGCCGCCGCGGCCGAGGGGCGGCCGCTGGAGCTGGGCGGCGTTCCCGTGTCGGGCGCCAGCTGGGACGCGGCGCTGGCGGCCGTGGGGAGCGCCATCACGGCCGCGGGCGTGGTGAAGCGGGCCGAGGCGCGCAACGCCTTCGTCCCCGCGCGGCCGCCGGGGCGCGGCGCCACGGCCGACGCGCCGGGCGAATACTCGCTCTTCAACACCGTGGCCATCACCGCGCTGCACCTGCGGCAGGCGCAGGGTTCGTCGCGCGTCCTGATCGTGGCGTGGGGCGCGCGCTCCGCCGACGCCATCCGTGCATCGGTGGCGGGGGACCCCGGCATCACCGTCCTCTCCATCCACCCGCACCCCGAGGCGGCCGGCGATCCAAACCTGAACGACGCCGCGCTCGCCCCCGGCAGCGGCGGCACTGAGTTCGGCCGGGCCATGCAGGCGCGGCTCGACGCGATCCTTCCGGTGGATTCGCCCGACTTCGTGCTCCTTTCCGCGGGGTTCGACATCCTGGCCGGCGACCCGCAGGGCAGCCTCTCCGTCACCCCTCGCGAGGTGCATGACCTGACGCTGCAGCTGCGCGAGTGGGCCGACGTCCGCGCGGGCGGCCGGCTGGTCTCCGTGCTGGAGGGCGGCTACGAGCAGGGCGCCACCTCCGCGGCCGTGGTGCAGCACATCCGCGCGCTGGCGGGGCTGCCGGCGGCGTGAACGGCGCGCTCAATCGACCGCCTCGGCGGCTGATTGGGCGCGTGATGGAATCGGCGCGCGGGACCTGTCACGGCGGGTCGGATTGAAACGGCGGGCGGGCCGATACGACCCGGCACCGCGGTCCGGCGGGTTGAAATCCGCCGCTGGAACCCCGGGAAGTCCGCCTTCGCGGACTGCGGCATCGGCATCCCGTGCTCCACGGAGACTTGATGTAGCCGAGACCTCGTCCGCCCGCGCCCGGGGGTCTGATGCAGTCCGCGAAGGCGGACTTCGTGCCGTTGTAGCCGCGACGCCGCGACTTCAGTCGCATCCTCCACCATCCATCCACGCAATTTTCCCCGCCCCGCGTAGCGCGCCCCGCGGTCGCCGCCTATACTCCATCCCCATGCCGCAGCCCTCGCCGGAGGTGTTCCGCCTTCCGCCCACACCCCTGTCCGGGCCGTCCATGCTGGACCTGGTCCGGCTCAGCCGCGAGCTGGTGTTTCCGCCGGGCGGCCAGGAGCTGTTCCGCCGCATCGCCACGCTGGTGGAGATGCACGAGGGGATGGAGGTGCTCGACGCCGCCTGCGGCCGGGGCGTGACCACGTCGTTCCTGGCGCAGAACTACGGCGCCGCGTGCGTGGGCGTCGACTCCGACGGCACCCTGGTGGCCGAGGCCGAGCGCCGGGCGCGCGCGGCGGATTTCGAGGGCCGCGTGAGCTTCGACACCTGCGCGCTCGACGACCTGCCGTTCCGCGACGGGATCTTCGACGTGGCGATCGGCGAGCTGGGGCTGGCGGCGTCGGCCGACCCGGCGCGCGCCGTGAGCGAGTTGGCGCGCGTGACCAAGCCGATGGGGTGCGTGGTGCTGGTCCAGCTGATCTGGACCGGCAACGTGGACCCGGCGCGGCGCGAGGTCCTGGTGGCCCACCTGGGCGCGCGGCCCATGATCCTGGTGGAGTGGAAGCAGCTGCTGCGCGACGCCGGCGTGGTGGAGCTGACGGTGGAGGACTGGTCCGACTCGCCGTCGCCCTTCCGGCCCAGCGCGGGCGGCCCCTTCCCCGATTTCGCGGAGATGTTCACCTTCCGCGAGAAGGTGGGGATCCTGTGGCGGGCGCTGAAACGGTGGGGATGGCGCGGGGTTCGCGGAGCGCTGGTGCGCGAGCGCGAGATCCATCGCCTGCTCACGCGCGAGCGCGTCCTCGGGCTCACGATGATCAAGGGGACGCGCTGGGCGCCGGACGCGACGTGAGGGTGCGGAGGTACGGAGGTACGGAGGTACGGACGAGCGGGATCGGCGCGGTTGAAGTCCGCGAAGGCGGACTGCGTGCCGTTGTAGCCGCGGCTTCAGCCGCGAACTTCCCCACCGGGGTCAGGGCACCGCGCCGGGATCGACGGATGATGCCTGTCCGGCGCCTTCAACGAGAAACAGGGCGATAGAGACTGATGGCGATCGTTGCGGAAACCGTGTCGCTCACCAGCGATACCATCGAGGCGGTGCGCCAGCGTGCGGACGAGCTGGGGCTGGATGGATGGCTGCTGTACAACTTCCGGGACAACAATCCCGTGGCCTCGCGGCTGTTGGGCCTTCCCGCCATGACGCGGCGCTACTTCGTGTGGCTGCCGGTGAAGGGGACGCCGGTGGCCATCACGCACCGCATCGAGCAGCAGCCCTGGAGCACCTGGGAGGGCGACAACCAGCCGTACTCCAGCTGGCGCGAGCTCGACACCGTGCTGGCGCAGACCGTGGGCGGCAAGCGCGTGGCCATGGAGTTCGCCGAGAATGACGCGGTGCCGTACGTGGACCGCGTTCCCGCCGGCGTGATCGACCTGATCCGCGCGGCCGGCGCGCAGGTGGAAACGTCGGCCGACCTGGTGAGCGCCTTCTACTCCGCCTGGTCGGCCGAGGGCGAGGCCGGCCACCGCCGCGCGGCGAAGATCGTCCGCGACGTGGCGCACGACGCCTTCCGCAAGGTGGCCGACACCCTCCGCTCGGGCGGGCAAACGGGCGAGTGGGAGATCCGCAACTGGGTGCGCGACCAGCTGATCGGGCGTGGGTTGAAGGTGGGCTCCGACGCCGACATCGCCGTGAACGCCAACGCCGCGAACCCGCACTACGCCGCCACGGCCGAGGCGCACGCCGAGATCAAGGAGGGCGGCCTGCTGCTGATCGACCTGTGGGGGAAGGAAGACGACGCCGCCATCTACGCCGACCAGACGTGGATGGGGTTCGTGGGCGACACGGTGCCCGACCGGCTGGCCGGCATCTTCGCTACGCTGGCCGCCGCGCGCGACGCGGCCATCCGGCACGTGATCGACCGCTCGGCGGCGGGGCACGCGGTGCGCGGCTTCGAGGCCGACGACGTGGCGCGCGCGGTGATCGAGAAAGGCGGCTACGGGCCCAACTTCATCCACCGCACCGGGCACTCCATCGACCGCGACCTGCACGGCTCGGGGCCCAACATCGACAACCTGGAAACGAAGGACACGCGCACGCTGATCCGCGGCGTGGGCTTTTCCATCGAGCCGGGGATCTACATCCCGGGCGACGTGGGCTTCCGCACCGAGGTGAACATGTTCATGGGCGCCCACGGCCCCGAGGTGACCACGGCCGATCCGCAGCGCGCCCTCTATCCCCTGCTCAGGGAGAACCCCTTCGCGTGAGCGACGACCGCCCCCCCACGCCGCCGCCCAGCCCCGAAGCGCCGCGCCCAGCCCCGCCGCTCAACGACGGCGCAGGCGCGGCCGCCGCCCCCGTGGCGGCCACCGGCACGCGCGCCGAGCGGCGCCGGGCGCCGCGCGGCCTGTCGCTGCTGGCCGTGCTCCCGGCCGACACCGACGACCCCGACTGGGACCCGGTGGACCCCAAGCTTGGCGCCAAACTCCTGATGCACGAGGACCTGGCCGCGCTGGTGGCCCCCGCCCCGCCGCACGGCTCCGACAGCGACGCGCTGCACGTGACGGCGCGCCACTGGGAGGTGCACCGCGCGCTCCTTTCGGGTGACGTGGTGCCCGCGCCGTGCGGCGCCGTGTTCACGGGCGACGCCGACGTGCTGGCGTTCCTGGAGGCGAGCTACACCGCGCTGCGCGGCGCGCTGGCGCGGGTGCGCGGCCGGTGGGAGTACCGGCTGCACGTGGCGCTGGCGGACCCCAGCTTTCCCGAGACGCGGGCGCTGGACCTGGCCACGCACATCTACGCCGAGCTGCGCCGCCTGTCGCGCTCGGCGGTGCCGTTCCCGCGCGAGGCGCCGCGCATCCTTTCGGCCGCGTTCCTGGTGGAGCGCGCCGCCAGCGAGGCGTTCCGCGACCGGGTGGACCAGCTCTCGGCGCTCAACACCGCGCTGGAGCTGGACCTGACCGGCCCCTGGCCGCCGTACGACTTCGTGACGATGATCCCCCCGCCCCCCCTGGAGGCGCAGACCGGGGCGGCGGCCCCGGCGGTGAAGCCGGCGACCGGCGGGCATTGAGGTAAATTCGTCGATCGTCTCGCCGCGGGCCGGTGGATTTTGTCGCCGGAGATTGCGAGTAAACTCGCGGCTACAACGGCACACAGTCCGCCTTCGCGGACTTCAACGGCGCGCATCGAGGCTGATCGCGCCGTGATGCCAGCGCACTGGCGCACTCACGCACTCACGCACCTGTGCGGTTCCTTCGCACTCACGCACCTGTCCGGCTTTCAGGATGAAGCTCACCTTCGAGACTCTGCCACTCCGTACTAAGCACGCCTTCAACATCGCCCGCGAGGCGGCGCCGGCGGCGCGCCAGTCGGTGTGGGTGCACATCGAGGACGACGGGGTGGAGGGATGGGGCGAGGCGCCCGCCACGCCCTTCTACGGCGAGACGGCCGACACGGTGAGCGCCATCCTCCCCCGCCTTTCCGACGCGCTGGTGCGCGCGGCGGAGGACGACGTGTTCGCGCTGGAGCGGATCGAGACGGCGCTGGCGCACTCCATCGGCCGCAACCCGGCGGCGCGGGTGGCGGTCTCGGCGGCGCTGCACGACCTGGTGGGGAAGAAGCTGGGGGTGCCGGTGTGGAAGCTATGGGGGCTGGACCCGGCGGCGGCGCCCAGATCTTCCTTCACCATCGGCATCGACAGCCCCGAGGTGATGCGGAAGAAGGTGCGCGAGGCGGCGGATTACCACATCCTGAAGATCAAGGTGGGGACGGCGCGCGACCACGAGGTGCTGCAGATGATCCGCGACGAGGCGCCCGAGAAGACGCTGCGCGTGGACGCCAACACCGCGTGGACCGCCAAGGAGGCCATCCGCCGCATCCCCATGCTCGAGGAGTTCGGCGTGGAGTTCGTGGAGCAGCCGCTCGCGCCCGACGACATCGAGGGCTTGAGGCTGGTGCGCAGGCACTCGCGCCTCCCCATCATCGCCGACGAGAGCTGCGAGGTAGCGGCGGACGTGGCGAAACTGGCGGGCGCGGTGGACGGGGTGAACATCAAGCTGGCCAAGTGCGGCAGCCTGCGCGAGGCCATCCGCATCGTCCACGCGGCCCGCGCCCACGGGATGAGCGTGATGATCGGCTGCATGGTGGAGAGCACGCTGGGTATCGCCGCCGCCGTCCCCATCACGCCGCTGGTGGACTACGCCGACCTGGACGGCGCCGCGCTGCTGGCCGACGACCCCTTCTTCGGCCCCGGCCTGGAGAGCGACGGCCGGATGCGCTTCAGCGACGACCCGGGGCTGGGGGTGAGCCGGGTGGCGGCGTCGTAAGGGGTAGGACGGGCGGGATGGGCGATTGAAATCGCGGCAACAACGGCCCAAAGTCCGCCTTCGCGGACTCCCTCGCCGACATCTTCGCGGAACGTAGAGCCTGCCGCGAACGAACCGAGGCCCCGCATCCCATCACGGGAGCGGGGCCTCGATGCATTCGAATGCGCGGTGTGCGAATTCCGCCTGGATGCCGTCCCGCAGTCCGCGAAGGCGGACTTCCCGATGTTGCAGCGGCGGGTTTCAACCCGCCGTGTGCCCGGATCGAAGCGGCTCCTGTCGCACAGATGGCCGCGTGCGAGTCCGCGAAGGCGGACTTTGGGCCGTTGTTGCCGCGGATTCATCCGCCCCTGGATGCCCCCTCCGGCCGCCCGCCCCTACGCCTCCACCATCTCCTGCTCGGCCGGCGAGGGCGCGCCGCCGCGGCGAAGGCGCTCGCGGCGGCCTTCCCACACGGTGATGGTCACGCCGGCAAAGATCAGCACCGCCGCGGGGATCAGCCGCGCCGACACCCGCTCGTGCAGCACGGGCATGGCGATCAGCGCGGTGATCACCGGCTGCAGGTACACGAAGACCGACACCACGCTGCTCTCCACCCGCTTGAGCGCGTACACGTTCAGCCAGTACGCAGCCACCGTGGGGAGCAGGATGATGAAGACGATGCACGCCCATGCCCGCGGCGAGACGTGCCCGATCTGCCGCGCCAGCGGCACGATCCCCCACGGCACCATCGCGACCGCACCGAAGGTGAACACCCAGGTGATCACCGTGAGCGCGTCGTACTTCCGCAGCAGCCCGCGCGAGATCACCAGGTAGATGCTGTACGCCGTCACGTTCAGCAGCGCCAGCAGGTTGCCCAGCGCGTTCCCCGTGCGCGCCCCCACGCCGATCAGCCACACCGCGCCCGCCGCCGCCACGCCGATCCCCACCCACCGCAGCGGCGTGGCCGTCTCCTTCCGCGCCACGATCGCGATCAGCAGCGTCATCGCGGGGCCCGCGGCGGCCAAGGTCTGCGCCGAGGTGGCCGTGGTGAGCGTGAGCGCGGTGATGTACAGCAGCTGGTTCAGCACCACGCCGAACACCGCGTACACGGCCAGCAGCGCGTAGTCGCGCCGCTCGCGGATGCGCTCGCGCACTAGGGTTCGATGCAGGACGTGGAAGAGCAGCGCCGCGCCGGCCACGCGGATCAGCGCCAGCGCGGGGCTGGTCATCTCGCGCACCACCAGCTTCACCGCGATCGGCAGCGCGCCGAAGAACAGCTGCACGAACACCAGCGCGGTGTACACCCGCGCCATGTCGGGCCGCGGGGGCGGAGCCGGGTCGATGGCCGGTAGCGGCGGGCCCGGCGCGTCCAGCCGCCGGGCCAGGTTGTCTCTCGTCACGTATCGTATCCGCCCTGCATGGCCGCCAGGTAGCGCTCCGCGCTCCGGCGGACCGCGTCCTTCGCATCGTGTTCGATCATCGAGCCCCACCACGCGCCGTAGATCCGCTGGAACGCGAACGGCTCCACCGCGCCCGCCACCCGCCGCACCATCGCGGGCGACAGCGGCACGTGGTTGGGAAAGCTGTACATCATGGCCACCGTGCGCCGGTCCGGGTTCACGAACAGCGTGTCGCCGCCAAAGATCTCGCCGCCATCACGCGCGTGGTGCAGGATGGCCGATCCGGCGAAGTGCCCGCCGCAGTGCACCAGCGTCATCCCGCCGCCGATCTCATGACTCTCCCCGTCCCAGAATTCGACCACCGGGTCGGGGCGCATCACCCACTCGCGGTTCCCGGCGTGCACGTACACCGGGCAATCGAATGCGTGCGCCCAATCCACCATCGTGGTGTGGAAGTGCGGGTGCGAGATGGCGATGGCGCGCAGCCCCCCGATCCCGCGGATCATCTCCGCCAGCGCGTCGTCCAGCAGCGGAATGCAGTCCCACAGCACGTTTCCGTCCGCGCCGCGCACCAGCAGCGCCCGCTGCCCGATCCCCACCTGCGGCTCCATCCCGATCCCGATCACACCAGACCCTTCGGCGCGGAGGGTGTTGCGGTGCGTGCGCCTGATCCGCGCGTGCGTGGTCCACTGCTGCCCCTGCGGGTTCACGTACTGCCGCTCGTCCACGCAGATGGGGCAGCGGTCCGGCGCCCCGTCCGTCGCGGCGAACTGCGTTCCGCACTGTGTGCAGATGTATGCCTCCGCCATCCCCACCCTCCCGTCGTTGATGATTTCATCACACTCCGCAGATGTCTCGACATCAAGATAAACCAGACTCCCTCCGCGTCAAGTATCTTGACGTCGAGATACATCTACGCGCATCTTCCCGTTGTCCGCGTGTGTTGTTGAAGTCCGCGCAGGCGGAGTGTGTGCCGTTGTAGCCGCGAGTTCACTCGCAAACTGGGGCGGCCCGATCCAAAGATGTGACCGCGATGCGAACCGGCTCGGGAGGACGATGATGAGGGACCGCGTGGACCTGATCCTGGAGCAGTGGCGGCGCGAGCGGCCCGACCTGGACACCTCGGCCATGGGGGTGATCGGGCGCGTGAACCGGCTGTCGGCGCTGTTCGGCCAGTCGCACGCCGAGGTGTTCGCGCGCTTCGGCATCGACCGTGGCGAGTTCGACGTGCTGGCCACGCTGCGGCGCTCGGGCGCGCCTTACCGCCTGTCGCCCACGCAGCTCTTCCGCTCGGTGATGATGTCCAGCGGGGGGATGACCAGCCGCATCGACCGGCTGGAGCGCGCCGGGCTCGTCCGCCGCATCCCCGACGAGCGCGACCGCCGCAGCGTGCGCGTGGAGCTCACCGAGCACGGCCTGTCGACCGTGGACCAGGCGGTGGAGGCGCACGTGGAAAATCAGCACCGCCTGCTCGCCTCGCTCACCGAGTACGACCGCGAGCGGCTGGCGGCGCTGATGCGCGGCCTGCTGGTTGCGCTGGAGGGTGGCCCGGAAGATGAAGCGGGGTGAAACGGCTTACGGTGCGGGCCGCCGGAGCGTATCTTTCGTTCAGGTGGAAGCGATCCTTCTTTGACTGACAGCCGGGAGATGGGGATGACGGATCACGATCACGCGCACGCGCAGGGCGGCGAAAACGAGATCACGGGGATGGCGGTGGGCTTCCGGATCTTCGAGGACGGCGGGCAGCTGTACCTGGCCGAGGCCGAGATCAGCCCGTACGAGGACGAGCCCAGCGGGCTGGGGGTAACGCTGGTGTTCCACTCGCTGGCCGGCATCGACCCCACCAGCACCGACGAGGACGAGCAGGAGCCGTGGGCGTTCGACTTCGATGACGAGCTGACCCGCGACGAGAAGGCCCCGATCGTGGATCAGACCGCCGACATCCTGCGCCAGCTGGCCAACCTGTCGCCCGCGTCGCTGGGCGAGTACCTGCGCGCGGCGCGGGAGGACCAGCCGTAACTGCCAGGGAACAGGGAACAGGGAACAGCCTGCAACGGCGTTTCTTCCCGGGATGAAGACGGCGGCCGCACTCGTTCGGGAGTGCGGCCGCCGTCGTTTTGAGGGATGATGATGACACCTCGCACCCCTATCGTCATCCAGAAGGAGCCGCCGCGCCAAAGCCGCGTCCACGATCAATCCTGGCGGCGACTGAAGGATCGATCGCCGGCGCTCGGAACCGACCTTCCGAAGCGCACCGGGCCGGGAATCCACCGTCGGGCAGACGATGGCGTGGACGCGGTTATAGATCCTTCGGCCGCCGCCAGACTCTGGTGCGGACGCGGTGTTGGCGCAGCGGCGACGCTCGGGATGACATCTTCGGGGTGGGTGGAAATCCCCCGCATCACCTCACTCACAACACGCTTTCCAGCACCTTCCGCAGCGTGCGCGCGAAGCCGGCGATGAAGTCTTCCTTGCCGCGGCGGGCGGCGAAGAAGGGGTCCATCACGGTGCAGCGGATCACGCCCAGGCCGCCGGCGCGCTCGTAGTCGTCGTGGGTGAAGCCCAGCGCCTGCACGATGGGCTCGGCGGCGCGGCCGTACTCGTGGCTGCGCAGCACCGTCTTGGTCACCACGTACTCCAGGTCGCGCGCGGCCCGGCCGCCCGACACGCTCATCGCCTCGTAGACGCGGCCGGCCAGCGCGTTGACCTCGTCGAGCGAGGTGAACGACGGGTGGCTCACCGCGAAGCAGACGATGTTCAGGTCCGGCAGCGGCAGCGGCACGATGCGGAACGGGTCCCAGTCGCCCGCGCCGATGCGGCGGTGCAGGAGGAGGGCGCCGCGCGCCGTCTCGCCGACGAGACGTCCGTAGCCGCGCTCGTCCAGGGGGAGGACCTTGTGGCTCATCCACACCGCGGCGGCCGCCGCGCCGGGCTTGCTCCCCTCCATGATGAAGCGCCCGATGTACCCCGTCTCGCTCACCCCCGGGTGGAAGATGTACGGCGCCTCCACCGCCACGAGATCCCGGACGCGCAGGTCTCGGAAGCTGACGGCGCCCGCCGGATAGGGGATGAAGCCCAGCTTGTGCGGGTCGATGGTGACCGAGTCGGTGCGCTCCAGCGCCACCAGCGCGCGGTAGACGCCCTCCTGCGGCCACGGCTCGGGCGCGTACTGGGCGAGCGCGTCCTCGTAGCTCCGCCGGCTCCCGTCCGCCGCGCGGGTGATGGACGCCGCGTAGCCGCCCCACGCGGCGTCCGCATGCAGATGCACGGCAAGGCCATCCGCGCGCGCCGACTGATCGATCACGTCGGCGACCAGGTCGAGCCGGTCCACCGCGCTCTCCTCCGTCGTCCCGATCACGCTCACGCAGCCGATCACCGGCTGGCGGCGCTCGGCCAGCGTGCGCAGGCCATGGCGCAGCGCGTCGGGGTCCATGCGGAAGCGGTGGTCCACCGGCACGTGCACCAGCTGCGCGGCGCCGATCCCCAGCGCGCGGCAGATCTTCTCCCAGCTGTAGTGCGCGGTGGAGGGGACCAGGACCACGCCCGGGGGGAACGCGTCGCCGAACTGCGCGGCCAGCCGCCGGCCGAACTCCTGGTACCCCAGCCCCGCCAGCGAATGCCGGGTGACGGCGCTCGCGGCCTCCATCGCGTCACCCACCCGCGCGCGGAACTGCTCGGCCAGGTCCAGCGCGGCGCTGGTCTGCACGTTCAGCAGCTCCCACAGCCCCAGCTTGCGCACGTCTTCCACGCCGCCGTGCGGGAGAGCCACGGAGAGGCCGTCGGTGCCCAGCTCGTCGGCCGCCCAGCGGATGGCCATGGGGAGGTACTTCACGTTCCGGGCAACCCACAGCGCCTCGAAGTTGGCCACCGTGCCGCCGGAGGTGAGGTGGCCCCAGTGCCGCGCGGGGTCGTAGCCGATCATCCGGGCCAGCTGGTCGGCCACCTCCAGCTCCATGCGCGTGGTGACCGGGCTGGCCTCGGCGGCCACGTTGTTGGGGTTGTACAGCATGGTGGCGAAGTAGCCCACCAGGCTGGCCATGGTCAGGTCGCTGGACATGTGCCCGATGTAGCGCGGGCTGAAGAACGGCACTCCCGCCTTCAGCTCGCCCAGCAGCCCCATCAGCTCCTGCCGCAGGGTGCTGATGGACTGCTCGTACGCCGGCGTGCGCTTGTCGGCCTCGGTGACCTCGAAGCCGTCCTGCGGGTGAAAGTTGCGCCGCCAGAACACGTGGTCGCGCACCGCCTCCAGCAGCAGCCCCTCGAACACGTCCGCGTTCTCGGCCTTGGGCCCCAGAAACACCGACGCGAGGTCCAGTGGGGCCTCGCGTCGTCCCGATCCGTCTCTATAGTCGTTCATCTCAGGCCGCGCATTCGCAGCGCGCACATCTGGTTGCGAAAGGACGTTCTCCGCTGGGGTGATACACCCGCGCGCGTGCTGCGTCAAGCGATCACAACGCGACCGGTCCCTCGATCGCCTCATCGAGATCGACCTCGATCCCTTCGGCCACCTTCATCATCCGCTCCATCAACTCCGAAGTCAGGGGTATGAGCCGCTCGGGATGCCGTTCCATCTCGCGTTCAAGAAAATCGAGGAACGCGAGAACCGTCGGATGAGAATCCACCGGATCAACTTCCTCCATCGGCTCCATCTCAGGACTCTCCATACGTCTCCTCCAAGAGTGCGAGATCCACCACCACCGGCCGGTGGTCGCTGCGGCCCTTCCACGCCTCGAAGCCGCCGACGTCCACGCGCTGGATGTGGGGGAGCCACGTGCGCGGGACGAAGCAGTAGTCCAGGTGATACGCCAGGTGCTGCCGCCACATGTGATAGTAGGTGGCGCGGCTCTCCTCGCCGGGCGCCTCGGCGTGGAAGGCGTGGTAGGCGCTCGCCAGTTCCAGCGCGTGCAGCCGTGCCTCGATCGACCCGTACGTCCACTGCACGCGCTTGCGGTCGAAGATGGGGTTCGCGTTGAAGTCGCCGGTGATCACGGTCGGGCCGCCCGCAATCAGGCCCGCCAGCGCGTCGATCCCGAGGCAGACTGCGCGCGAATAGCTGCTCGCCATCGGCAGCGCCCACACGGCCACCAGCGTGAACGCCTCCGGCCCGGTGATGCGGAACGGCACCATCCACTTCGGTACCTCCACATCGACGGCGACCGGTTCGGCCGTGTAGCCGTTGGCGGTGAGGACGGCGACGCCCTGCAGCGGGTTCTCCCCCGCCCAGCGCGCCTCGTCCGACTCCGCGTCAGGCCGGGCGCACTCCTGGATCACGGCCACGTCGGGCGCCAGCTCGCGCACGAACGCCGTCTTGGCCGCGAACTTCCCGCGGCAGCAGTTCCAGGTGACGATGCGCAAGGAAGGTGACGACGACGCTCAGTCCCGCTGCGGGCTGAGATGACGGATTTCGACGGGGACCATCGGCTGGAGCGCCTCGGCGACCAGCGTGCGATGGCAGTGGGCGGGGTCGTGCTCAAAGCAGAGGAGGCAGACGCGGCGGCCGGAGCGCACCAGGTCGGCCAGCGCCTCGAGGTCGGCCTGCGCGGCAAGCGTTTCCATGTGCTCGCCGAAGATGGCGCGCAGCTCGTCGAACTTTCCCGCGCGGGCGGCGGCGCGGCCCTCGGCGGGGGTGCCCAGGCCGCGCAGGTGCAGGTAGTCGATCCCCACGGTGGAGAGGTTCTCGGCCAGGCGGTTCTTGGAGAAGCCGGGCCGGCGGGAGCTGGTGACGGCGCGCACGTCCACCAGCAGCTGCACGCCGGCGGCCTGCAGCGCCTGCAGCAGCGCCGGCACGGTGGCGCCCTCGTATCCGATGGTGGCCAGCGGCGTCATTCGGGGATGATCTTCTTGCGGACGGTGGCGTAGGTGCTCCACACGGTCACCGAGAACGGACTGGTGCCGCGCACGATCCCGGCGCTCGCGAGCGCCTGGAGAAACGAGTCGCGATTGGGCTCGAAGGCGGGGACGATCACGTGGGCGGTGCCGATCTCGCCCAGCGTGTGCGCGTCGCTGCCGGCGCCCAGCAGTTTGCCGTGCTCGCGCGCCCACGCCTCGCCCCGCTCGTTCACCTCGGGCTTGAAGGTGCGGGCGTTGTGCGCTTCGACTACGTCGATCAGGTCGGCGATGGAATCCAGCAGTTCGCCGCCGCCGCGCCGCCGCGTGTCGAACGGGTGGGGGACGTACACCACGCCGCCCTGCGCGCGGATCCGCTCGGCGGCCTCGCGCAGCGGCGTGTACTTGGGGATCAGCTCGGTCAGGAAGATGCCGATCAGGTCCGGCCCCTCCTTCGTCCTTACCTCCTCGCCCACGATCACGCGGTCCGGCGCCTCGGCGTGCAGCCGCAGCGCGCCCTCGATGCGGTCGTGGTCGGTGATCACCACGCGGTCGATCCCGGCGCGGTCCAGCGCGGGGACGATGCCCTCGTAGGGGTTCAGCGAGTCCTTGGATGCGCGGGTGTGGCAGTGCATGTCCACCCGCAGGCGCCGCGGCTCACTCACCCCCGGCCTCCGCGCGGCGGACCAGCTCCGTCCACACCTCGGCGGCGCGGTGCTCCACCTCGGTGACCGAGCCGGTGTTCTCGATCACGAAGTCGGCGCGGGCGCGCTTCAGCTCGCTGGGCATCTGCGCGGCGATCACGCGGCGCGCCTCCTCGGGGTCCATCCCCCGGTCGCCCACCAAGCGCACCAGCCGCACCTCCTCGGGCGCGTCCACCAGCACGATCACGTCGAACTCGTCCACCAGCCCCACCTCGAACAGGAGGGGGATGTCGGCCACCACCACCGCCTCGCCGCGCTCCTGGGCCTCGCGGTACAGCTCGTCGCGCAGCGCGGCCACGGCGGGGTGGACGATCTGCTCCAGCCGCTCGCGCGCGCTGGGGTCGGAAAAAACGATGCGGCGCAGCGCCGCGCGGTCCAGCTCGCCGCCGGCCTCCATCACGTCGTCGCCCCATTCCGCGGCGATGGCGTGGTACGCCGGCGTGCCGGGATCCACCGCGCGCCGCGCCAGCTCGTCGGCGTCGATCACGCGCGCCCCCAGCGACCGCCACACGCCGGCCACCGTGCTCTTCCCCGCGGCGATGTTGCCGGTGAGCCCCACCTTCAGCATGCGTCCCTCGTCTGTTAGATCGAACTGCAAGTGCTGGGTGCTGAGTGCTGGGTGCTGAGTTCGTCCTGCGTGGTGGGTGCCGATTGCCTCGCATCCCGCACTCAGCACTCAGCACCCAGCACCGCCGTTAGAACCTTCGCCCGCGCTCGGGCACGTGCGTCAGCGGCTCGGGATTCGACGTGATGTCGTCCGCCGTGCCGGGCGTCCGGTCCTTGCCGGCGGAGCCGATCTGGAAGGTGTTGCCGTTCAGGATCAGGTAGAACGGCGTGCCCCACGGGTCGGTGGACGCGTCCTGCTGCATGGCCTCGTTGTTCACGAAGGTGCTGAAGCTTTCGTCCGCCGGCACCGTGCGGCCCAGCGCGTCGGCGCGCTTCACCAGGTCGCGGATCTCGTTCACCTCGTTGCGGGCGTTCCACTCGTACAGCGGGTTGAACGCCGGCTGCACCTTCGGCCACACCCGTTCGCGCACCGGCGGCACCAGAACCACCACCGCCACGGCCAGCACCAGCAGCCAGAACAGCTTCGAGATCATCGCACGGCTCCGTGTGTCTCCGTGGGTCAGGCGCGGCGGAAGGTTTCCGCCCCGTCCCGGCCTTCGTCCACCCGCGCGCGGCCGGCCTCCACCAGCCGCCGCAGGTGCGCCAGCGTTTCGCGCAACGCCAGCATCCGCGTTCCCGCGCCCATCTGCCGCTCGGGGTAGCGCCGGTCCACCGCCTCCCAGGTGGTGGCCGGCCCCGCGTCCAGCAGCGCCGCCACCGCGTCGGTCTCCCCCACCGCCGCGGCGCGCAGCTCGTGGATGCGCGCGCCGCCTCGCAGCGGGTCGCCGTGGCCGGGCAAGATCACCGCCAGGTCCAGCGCGGCCAACCGGTCGAGCGCGGCCACGTAGTCGCCCACCGGGTCCACGCGCTGGCGGTTCACGCCCAGCGTGGGGGTGATGCGCGGCAGCACCGCGTCGCCCGCGATCAGCACCCGGTCCGCCGGGCGAAGAAGGGAGACGTGCCCGGCGGTGTGCCCCGGCGTCCACACGTGGCGCCACCCCTCCGCGCCGGGAACGTCTCCCATCTCGCCGTCGAGCATCGCGTCCACCCGCACCGGCGGGGCGAGCGCGCGGGCGGTGGCGTGGCCCTGCTGCACCGCCTCCACCCACTCGGCCGGCGCGCCGCAGCGGCGGAAGAGGTCGGCGCGGTACTCCGCTTCTTCGTCGGGATGCGCGGCGGCGTGGGCCATCCGCTCGGCGTCGAGCCGTCCCATCAGCACCCGCGCGCCGCTCTCGGCGCGGACGCGGGCGGCCAGCCCCACGTGGTCCATGTGCATGTGCGTCACCACGTGCACGGCCACGGCGCTCCATCCCCCCGCGACCTGCGCGACGCCGGCCTGCAGCGCGGCCCAGGCATCCTCCGTACCCAGACCGCCGTCCACCAGCATCCAGCGCCCGGGGGAGAGCTCGGCCAGGTACGCGTGCACCTCGGGCGGACGCCCGGGCATGGGCGTGGTCACGCGCCACACGCCAGCGGCCACGGGGGTGGGCCCTGGGTCACCTGGATTGTTCGTATTCAAGTAAATAAAGCCGCAGTGGGCGGATGAGCAAGAAAAACCGTGCGCGAACTTCGCCCCGATCGCGCGCGAACCGGCGGATGCCGACCCGCTGGCGGAAGGCCGAATCTAGGTCCGATGGGGCGTGGAGGGAATCGAAGGGCTCACTGACCTCGCAGAGCTGTCGAGGACGAGCCGCAGGAAGGAGGGATCGCGCCGCCGGAGGGGAGAGGCACTTCGGCAGGAATCTCGGCCGGCGGCTGAAGCCGCAGCAACAACGACGAGAAGCCTGCCAAACTGCGGCAGGCTCCAACGGCGGAATTGCAGTTCGACCTTAAGCAGTTACCTCCCCCAAGCTGTTTTCGGCTGTTTGGGGGGAGGTCGGCGATCGGCGGACAGCAGTATCGTCCGCCAATCGCCGGGCGGGGGCCGCCGCCGCGGGGCGAGCAGAGGTTTGGGCGGCGGGCCAGCTTCGCTCACCGGCGGCTGAAGCCGCAGCAACAACGACGAGAAGCCTCGCAAACCGCGCGAGGCTCCAACAGCCTGGACCTTTGGTGCGGCCACTTTCATCCCCCGCTGGAGGGATCGGCCTCGGGAGCTCACCGGCAGACGTCGATCTCCCAGCCTCGCGCGTTGGGGATCGCCCGGATCTCGCCGAAGGGGTAGCCGAGGCCCGCGGTGGTCTGGGAGACGCGCCGCACCACGCCGCCCGAGGGTGAGTACCAGGCACGCTCGTCCTCCCTCGTCCCATTCACCGCCCCGCGCGTGGCAATGGCGAAGCGGAGGCGCCCGCCGGCATCGTAGTAGTACCGCGTGGTCTGGCTCTGGTCGTCGGACCCGGCTCCCACCGACAGCATGCGAATGCGTCCGCTCACGTCAGCGTAGCGCGTGACGCTTACGTCGAACGGCGCCCCATCGCAGGCGAGGGTGGTGTCACGCGGTACCAACCGCTTCGCCGCGATCGCCTGCTCCACCTCGGTGTAGACGGCCCGCGCCGATGCCACGTCGCGCGCCGCCGCCGATCGCGACGAGGCAGGGCGGGCGCCCTGCGCCGCGCCGGTTCCGGCGGCGCACGAAAGCAGCATGACCGCGATGGACAAGAGGCGAGAAATCATCGGCAGGATCGATCCGGATGAGAGGTTTGCCCGTACCTCCGTACCTCCGTACCTCCGTACCTCCGTACCTCCGTACCTCCGTACCTCCGTACCTCCGTACCTCCGTACCTCCGTACCTCCGTACCTCCGTACCTCCGTACCCTACCGCGGTGCGGGGACCATCGGCCGCGCGGGGTTCCAGTCGAACAGGCGCAGCTCCCAGCCGCCGCCCTCCACGGCGATGGCGGCCATCCAGCCGGGGCCGGGGTCGAACTCGCGCAGCGTCCACCGCCCCGCCTCGGCGGGGTTGCCGCGGGTGGCCAGGATGCGGGCGGGCTCGCCGGGGCGCAGCGTCACGTCGAAGCAGTCCAGCGGCATCGACAGCCCCTCGCCCACCGCCTTGATGTACGCCTCCTTGCGCGTCCAGCAGGTGAAGAAGGCCGCGTCGCGCTCGGCCTCGTCCACGGCGTCGTACACCTGCACCTCGGGCGCGCTGAAGAAGCGGCGCGCCACGTCGTCGCGGTCGTTCAGGGTGCGCACGGCCTCCAGGTCCACGCCCAGCTCGCGGCCGGTGGACACGGCGATCAGCAGCCCGTCCTCGGCGTTGGAGACGTTGAAGCGCAGGTCGCCCGCGTCCCACGGCGCCTCGAGCGAGGGCTTGCCGTGGTGCGCCAGGCGATAGGCGAGCGCCGCGGGATCGGCGCCCAGGTAGCGGGCCAGCAGCCGCCGCTGGATGCCGCGCCCGGCGATGAAGCGGTCGCGGTGCACCTCAAAACGAAAGCGCCCGGCACGCGAGCGCTCTTCGTCCGACATCACCTCGTACAGCGGCGCCAGCTCGCCCGGCGGCAGCGCGAGCGAGGCGCGCCACACGTGCACCTCGCCCGCGCCCAGCGCCAGCTGGGCGGGAGCGGGCAGCCACGCGTCAGGCATGGGCGGGGGACGCGCCGATGCGCGCCAGCGCGCCGCGCAGGTCGGCCGTCACCTCGGCCAGCACCTGCTCGCGGTTCTCGTTGAGGAAGAAGTGGCCGCCGGGGAACATCTTCACGCGGAACGGCCCCGCCGCCTCTTCCTGCCACTGCTCGATGGCCCAGGCCGGCACCTCGGTGTCACCCACGCCGCCATACGCCGAGAGCGGCGTGGCCAGCGGCGGCTCGGGGTAGTAGACGTAGGTTTCGCCCAGCGAGAAGTCGGCGCGCAGCATGGGGGTGATCAGCGACATGATCTCCTCGTTCTGCAGCACCTCTTCGGGGGTGCCGTTGAAGCGGCGCAGGTTGTCGCGGAATTCGTTTTCGGGAAGGTTGTACAGCACCGGGCTCTCCACGTTGGCCTGCGGCGCCGGCCGCCCCGCGGTGATCAGGTGCACGGGCCCGGTGCGCCCCTCGCGGCGGAGGAGGCGCGTGAGCTCGAACGCCATCAGCCCGCCGTTGCTGTGGCCGAAGAAGGCGAAGGGCCGGTCCATGAACGGCGCCAGCACCTCGCCGAAGCGGGCGGTCAGCTCGCGCATGTCGGAGATGGCCGGCTCGCCGATGCGGTTCTCGCGCCCGGGAAGCTGCACCGCCACCACCTCCACCTCGGGTGGCAGCATGCGCCCCCACGGCGCGTAGATCGACGCGCCGCCGCCCGCGTAGGGAAAGCAGAACAGCCGCAGCCGCGCCGCGGGATTCGGCTTTGGCAGCACCACCCACGGGCTGGGCCGCGCGGCTCCACCGGGCCGGCTCATCATCCCACTCATCAGTTTCTCGATCGGAAAGTCTGTTCAGCACGGCTCCCGCACCTAAGCGGGAGCCCAATCTACCACCTCACCCCGTTCCGGAAACAGCGCCCGCCGCTCCGCGGCCCGCCGGGAAGAAGCGCGGGGAGGGCGGGATCAACGCCCCGCCAGCTCGCCGCGGGCGATGGTGATCTCCTGGATCTGCGTGCTCCCCTCGATGATCTCCATCACCCGCGAGTCGCGCAGGTAGCGCTCCACGGGATGCCCTTCGCTGCAGCCGTGGGCGCCGTGGATCTGCACGGCGTCGAGCGCGGCCTGCGTGGCCGCGGTGCTGGCGAAGTACTTGGCCACGAAGGTCTCGTGCGGGGCCTGCGGGTCGCCCTGGTCGCGCAGCCAGCCGGCGCGCAGGCACAGCCAGTGGGCCGCGCGGTAGCCGGTGGCCATCCCCGCCAGCATCCGCTGCACCAGCTGGTGCTCGCCGATGGGGACGCCGTACTGCACCCGCTCCGCCGCGTGGGCCAGCGACGCGTCCAGGCAGGCGCGGATGATCCCCGCCGTGCCGCAGGCCACGCTGTAGCGCCCCACCTCGAGCGTGGCCACCGCGATCCCCAGCCCGAACCCGGCGCCGCCGAGCCTCGCATCCGCCGGCACGCGGCAGCCGTCCAGCCGCAGCTCGGCCAGCATGGACGCGCGCGTGCCGGTGATCCCGCGCAGCGGCTCCACCGTGAGCCCCGGCGAGTCACGTTCGACGAGAAACGCGACCGGCTTTCCCTGCGTCTTGGCGAAGAGGAGATAGACGCCGGCGATCTGCCCGTAGGTGGTCCACTTCTTCCGCCCGTTCAGCACCCACCCGTCGCCGTCCTGCTCGGCCACCGTTTCGACCGCCGATGCGTCGCTCCCCACGTTGGGCTCGCTGAGCGCGAACGCGCCGATCGCCTCGCCGCGCGCCAGGCGGGGGAGCCAGCGCTCCTTCTGCGCGCGGCTGCCGAAGCGGAGGATGGCGTGGCTGGCCATGCTGTGCACGGTGAGCAGCGAGCGGATGGACGAGCAGCCGCGGCCCAGCTCTTCGTTCAGCAGGCCGAAGGTGACCCAGTCCATCCCCGCCCCGCCGTGCTCGGCGGGGATCACCGCGCCCAGCCAGCCGGTGGCCGCGAGCCGCGCGATGTCCGCGCGCGGAGTCTGCGCCGCGCGGTCCCACGCGCCCGCGTGCGGGGCCACGTGCTCGGCCACGTACGCGGCGAACGCGTCGCGCGCGGCCGCCTGCGCGGCGCCGATCTCCATCCGCAGCCCCGCGTCCACCGGCGTGTCGACCGAGACGGCGGGCGGCGCCAGCTCGGTCACACGGCCGCCGCGGTCTTGCGCTGCACCAGCGCGGTGATGGCGGCGATGGAGCGGAAGTTGTCGAGCTCCAGGTCTTCGGATTCGACGGTGATGCCGAAGGCGCTCTCCACGAACTGCACCAGCTGCATGGCGAACATGGAGTTCACGTAGCCGGTGGCGAACATGTCCTCGCCATCCTGCAGCTCGTGCCCGCGAAAGAACTTCGACACGAACTCGCGCACCTTCTGCTTGATCTCTTCTTCGTTCATCTCGGTATCGATGTAGACCATGTGAGCAAGCTCGCGGCGGACGGCGAACCCGCATGCCGCGGCGAGCCCCCTCCCCCCGGCCCCCTCCCCGCGCTCCGCGGGGGAAGGGGAGAATTCCGCACGGAGGTTCCAGCATCGCGCGAATCGGACAAACTCAGCACTCAGCACTCAGCACTCAGCACTCAGCACTCAGCACTCAGCACCCTGCCCTTCCCGTACCTCCGTACCTCCGTACCTCCGTACCTCCGTACCCCATACTCCGTCACGCCGCGTAATCGAAGAAGCCACGCCCGTTCTTCCGCCCGTGCAGCCCGGCGTCCACCATCTTCTTCAGCAGCGGGCAGGGGCGGAACTTGGAGTCGTTGTAGCTCTCGTACAGCACTTCCACGCTGTAGAGGATGGTGTCCAGGCCGATCAGGTCGGCCGTGGCGAGGGGGCCCATCTTGTGGCCGAAGCAGGTGACGAAGATGCGGTCCACGTCCTCGGCGCTGGCCACCTGGTCCTGCACCAGCCAGACGGCCTCGTTGATGGTGAGCATCAGCACGCGGTTCGACACGAACCCCGGCATGTCGTTCACCACGATCCCTTCCTTCCCCATGGCCCGCAGCATCGCCTGGGCGACGCCGATCGTCTGGTCCGTCGTGTGGAAGGCGCGGATCACCTCCACCGTGGGCTTCAGCGGCACGGGGTTCATGAAGTGCATCCCCAGCACCCGGTCCGGCCGCTTGGTAAGGCTGCCGATCCGCGTGATGGAGTAGGCCGAGGTGTTGGCGGCGAAGCAGGCGTGCGGCGGGCAGACCTCGTCCAGCACGGGGTAGATGGGGCTCTTGACCTCCCACTTCTCGGTCACGTTCTCCACCACGAAGTCGGCCTCGGCAAAGCCGTCGTAGGCGGTGGTGAAGGTGATGCGCTCCAGCACCGCGGCCGGCTTCTCGCCGCCCTTCTGGCCGCTGAACATGGCGTGGAAGCGGAGGTTGCGCTCCAGCTCGCCGCGGGCGCGGGCCAGCACCGGCTCGCTCACGTCCACCAGCAGCACGCGGTGGCCCGTCTGCGCCAGGTTCTGCGCCACGCCCACGCCCATCACGCCGGCGCCCACCACGCCCACGGTGCGCGGCCCGGTCTGCACGTCCGTCATCGGTCTCGGTCCGTCCGAAGTCATCAGGTCTGAAAGCCGCCGCGCCACGGCGCCCCTGTCCGGCGTCCTGGCGCGTGCGACCGGCATGCGCGAACACGGCCGGGAGGCATGCTCCCGGCCGGCGCGCGGGGAGAGAACGGCGGGGGCGGATCAGCCCAGCCCCGCCTCCTCCATCTTCTTGCGAAGCGACAGCGGGCGCATGTCGGTCCACACTTCCTCGATCCAGGCCAGCACCTCGGGCTTCAGGCCGTGCTTGCCGGCGTCGCGCCAGCCCAGCGGCAGCTCGCGGTCGGCGGGCCAGATCGAATACTGCTCCTCGTCGTTCACCACGGCCATGTAGATCGTAGTGTCTTCGCGCTCGTCGCTCATCTCCAGATCTCTCTGCTCGGGTGTGGATGTGTGAACCAGCCGTCTACCGTACCATCATGCGGCCAACACGCCGCGCCTGCAAACCCGCCCGGCCACTGCCCGCCACAACGTGAGCCCGACCGCGGCGAATCCCCTCGCCCCGAGCTCGCACTCAGCACTCAGCACTCAGCACTCAGCACTCAGCACTCAGCACTCAGCACTCAGCACTCAGCACTCAGCACTCAGCACTCAGCACTCAGCACTGGACGTCCCCCCGCCCTA